>NZ_FNNL01000002.1:486019-783990 GCF_900106735.1 Pseudomonas sp. NFACC08-1
GGCCACGCTGACGGTGAACACCAACAGGTTGGTGCTGGCCGTGCGTCCCTCCACAACCGCGCCGTTGAGCGAGAGGTTGACCTCCTCGCCCGTGGCCGTGTCGGTGAGCCCGGAAGCACCCGCAACCACGCCCAGCGCGTAAGTCAGCGTACCGGCACCGTCGGCGCCGTAGGCGGAGGTGAAGTTGGCGGCGAAGTTCTGCGTGGCGTTGGTGCCCAGTAGCGTCTCGTCCACCGTCAGGGTTGGCTCGGTGCCGGTGGTGCTGATGCTCGGTCCGTCGTCTTCGAAAATCATCTTGGAGCCGATCTCGGTCTTCGCAGTGGACGCCTGGACCAAGGTGAAACCACCGATGTCAAAGTCGGCGTGGTCGGTGCCCTTGGCATCGAGGGCCGCGCCGTTTTCGATGAGCACACGGTTGTGATCTGACGTGGTGGTGTATTCGATCTGGTAGCCGGCCTTGACGCCGGTGATGGTGGCAACGCCGGAAGCGAAGCTGATGACGATGCCCGCATCATTGGCCGAGCCGTCCGAATTCTCGATGACGGCGCCGGTGCTGATGTTGGTGACCCGCACGTTGCTGATCGCAACCGGGGTGTCACCGGTATAGCCGTTGATGAAATTCACCCCGGATTCAGCCGCGGTGCTGAACGCGCTGATTTTTACCACGGCGGTCTTGCCGGCCTGCAACTGCACGACATCGAAGTTGGCCATCTTCGTATTGAAGACGTCGGTAAAGTCGATGTTGGATTCCAGGTCCGCTTCGGTCTGGTCCAGATTGGGAATGGTCACATCCTGCCTGGCACCGGTGACGAAGGTGAAACGGATGCCTTCCTGTTCCACGATCATCTGGTTATTGGTACCGAAGGTCGTGGGCCCACCGGCCTGGCTGGTATTGATCGTATCGCCCGTGGTGATATTGGCGCCGCTGGATTGGTCGGCCGGGTCCTTGCCGGTGGCGATGATGGTGGGCTCATTGATCCGCAGGACACCGTCGACCAGCGTCGTCGTCGGGTTCGCCGTGGTGAACATCAGGAAAAGGTTCTGGCCGGAGGGGGCGTTGGCCAGGCTGAACTGAAGGTCCTGGCTCGCGCCGATGAAGACTTTGTCCAGCAGGTTGACGGCATCGTCTGGGTTGGTATTGACGGGTTGCTGGAGCGGTTCGTAGAGCACGGTCCAGATCTTGCCGCCGGTGGCGGTTTCTTCAATGTAGGCGGCAAAGACGATTGCACCGGCTGGGCCGCCGGCCCGGCCGAGGACGATATTGTCGTTGGTGTCCGTGTAGAGCAGGATGCTGGTGCCATTGAGCGTATCCAGCCCGCTGTCCACCCCGTCGAGCGGCGCACCGGTGCTGCCGACGAAGCTGATATTGGTAATGCTTGCTCCAGGCGCGGCGTTGACCGTGAACGCATCGCTGCCGGTGTCGCCCACGGCGCCGGTATACCCGCTCAAGGCGGCTCCCGTCGCGGTCCCTGTGCCAAGCGCGGTCAGGCGGCTGGCGAAGGTCGTGGGGAGGGAGGCGACCAGAATGTCGTTATCATCCGCATCTGTTGCAGGGCTCGGCGTGGCGGTGCCGTTCTGCAAATTGGCGGTTTCATCCAGCGTTACGTCGACGCCGGTTGCCACGACCCCCAGATCGGTGCTGGCGGTTGCAGTGAATAGCGAGGCCGGATCGCTCAGCAGTGCTGAGTCTTGCTCGCGAATAGTCATGACTTTCTCCAGAGCATGCGGTCATCGAGGTCTGACCGTTGACCTTATGACCGCAACTATGGGCAAGCCCGGCGTTATTGCGTATCGGCTGATACTCCCAGGCGGGGTGGGAGTTTCGGCCTATGTCACCGGCAATGGGATTAAGCCTGCGTGGGCAGATTCGCGCAAAACCCCGACAGTCCCAGCAAGCCTGCGAAAGCCCGGCAGTCGCCGTTGCGAGAAAGTGAAGCCGTCGATAACGACAGCGCCCACGGGCGCCGGGCCGGCGAATGTCTCGTCGGCCCGCTCACGCAGGAGAGCGATCATGACCGATATCCAACACAGCATTCCCCAGGAAGTCGAAGGCAAGGTGGCACTGGTCACCGGAGCCGCCAGTGGCATCGGCAAGGCCATCGCGTTGTTGCTGCACGCCCGCGGCGCCAAGGTGGTCGCGGAAGACATCAACCCCGCCGTCCATGAGCTGGCCCGTCCCGGGCTGGTGCCGCTGGAGGCCGACATCACCGAGGATGGCGCTGCCGAGCGCGCCGTCGGCCTGGCCGTCGAGCAGTTCGGCCGGCTGGACATCCTGGTCAACAATGCCGGGATCATCATCAACAAGCGGGTAATCGACATGACGCGCCAGGACTGGGAGCGCATCCAGGCGGTCAACGCCACCGCGGCCTTCCTGCATTCACGCGAAGCGGTCAAGGCGATGATGCCGAACAAGTCGGGGGCCATCGTCAACATAGCGTCCTACGCGTCCTATTTTGCCTTCCCGACCATTGCCGCCTATACCGCCTCCAAGGGTGCCCTGGCACAACTGACGCGGACCCTGGCGCTGGAAGTCATCGAGGATGGTATTCGCGTCAATGCGGTCGGCGTTGGCGATGTGGTCACCAACATCCTTAATGACGTGGTCGAGGACGGCCCGGCGTTCCTTGCCCAGCATGGTGAAGCCGCGCCTATTGGCCGAGCCGCACAGCCGGAAGAAATTGCCGAGGTGGTTGCGTTCCTTGCGTCGGACCGTGCCAGCTTTATCGTCGGTTCGGTGGTCATGGCGGATGGTGGCATGACGGTCACTGCTGGCTGAGTCAAGAAAAACGGCGCTTATCCCATGAAAGGGTAAGCGCTAACGCCGATCAGTTAAGCCTCAACCCCGTGGGAGCAAGCTTTGCTCCCACAGGTTTTGTGTCATGTGATCCTTAACTGACTGGCATTAGCCCGGGTGCTTCATCTATCTGAATGAATCAACCCGGATACAAACACTTGGTAGCGGCTGGTAAAAAATCAGTTGCAGCGCCACAGCCCCCTGTGGCGAGGGAGCTTGCTCCCGCTGGGGCGCGAAGCGGCCCTAAACCTGAATCCCGGTTATGTCAGATTCAATGGTGTCGCCGGCCTTGGGCCTGCTGCGCAGCCCAGCGGGAGCAAGCTCCCTCGCCACAAAAGCGGCCCTTGCTCCCACAGGTTTTGTGTCATGTGATCCTTAACTGACTGGCATTAGCCCGGGTGCCTCATCTATCTGAATGAATCAACCCGGATACAAACACTTGGTAGCAGGCTGGGAAAAAATCAGTTGCAGCGCCACAGCTCCCTCGCCACAAAAGCGGCCCTTGCTCCCCCAGGTTTTGTGTCGTGTGATCCTTGACTGACTGGCATTAGCCCGGGTGCCTCATTTATCTGAATGAATCAACCCGGATACAAACACTTGGTAGCGGCTGGGAAAAAATCAGTTGCAGCGCCACAGCCCCCTGTGGCGACGGAGCTTGCTCCCGCTGGGGCGCGAAGCGGCCCTAAAACCTGAATCCCGGTTATGCCAGACTCAATGGTGTCGCCAGCCTTGGGCCTGCTGCGCAGCCCAGCGGGAGCAAGCTCCCTCGCCACAAAAGCGGCCCTGGCGCCTAATGCCGATCAGTTAAGCCTCAAACCCGTGTGATCCTTAACTGACTGGCATTAGGGTAAGCACCGCTTTTTTTGCCTTTGTCTTGAGTGCTTGTTCAGAGTTGTACCCGACGAAGCCTGCCGTTTAACGGCACCACGCTTCCATCTGGTGTAGGCAGTGGTCGCCCGAGCAGCCCCATGCCTTCGCTGACCAGTACCGCGTCCGGTAACAGGCACAGGTTGGAAGGGGTGTCCAGGTCGCGGGCGAGCACCGTGACCTGGGCGGTTTGCAAGTCGCAGCTCAGCAGCCGCCCACTGAACCGGGTAAAGCCGCCATGCAGGGGTTCGCCGTTCCAGTCGGGAAGCAGCGGTTGTTGCAGGCGCTCGCAGAGTTCCAGCACCAGCAGTTGGCCGTTGGGGCGCAGCGCCAGCCCGGTGGGCAGTTGCAGGCCGTGAATCAGGATGTCGATCCTGGTGCTGTCCGGCCAGACCCGGATCACCTGGCCGGCCTTCTCGGCAAAGTCGATGCCCTTGCGGCTCGGGTCGCCGTGCAGTTCGCCCGAGAACAGGCTAATCAGCACGGCGTCTGTCGCCGGTTCGTACACCAGGGTCACGGGAACGGCTTCCTGGCCTTGATCCAGTTCGGGCAGCTGGGCCAGCACGCGCTCCTCTTGGCCTGTGATGAACTCCACCAACTGATTGGTATCGGGCTTGACGGCCAGCCAGCTGTGGCGGGTCGGGTGGTAGCACAGCGCATTCAGGTTGCCACGGCTATGGAACACTGGCTCGGGCGGTGTGAATTGCAGGTCCAGCAGTTTGGAACCGGCGACGTAATCGGTCTGGCTGACCAGGCAGCGTCCGTCACCGCAGGCGATGTCCGACACCCCCATGATTTCATCACGCAGCATGCGCGCCTGCATGTTCATGGCGCGAAAGCCTTGCGTCAATGTTTCGCGGGGCAGGTAGGTGCCGGGCCGCTGCGGATCCGGTCGCAGTCGACTGATACGGCCGCTGAAGGGTTGGTCGGGCAACCCCGAGCCTGCTTCGGTCAGCAGCAGGCTGCCATCGGCTTGCAGGCAGAGGCCGCGAGGGTTCAGCAGGTCCTCGGCGACCAGGGTGCTGGGGCGCAGGTTTTCCCCGGGGTGCGCGGGGATCTGAAGGGGAACGGGCATAGGCTCTCTCCGTGATTGAGCAGGGGATACGGTCATTGCGGCGGCTGCCACGGTTCACCGGTGAGATAGGCCCGCAGCAACGCCCGTTGGCAGGGCGACATCGAGCGCACCACGGGCATGAACAGCGTGGTGCCTTTGTAGGCGTCCGAGGTGCGGGCGAGGATAGGGTTCTTGGCGCCCATGACGGCGTCGGGCTGATTCAGCGGGATATAGCGCGACATGGCGGGGAACGCCAGGTAGTGAAAACGCAGCACGTTGGGGTACATCAGCGGCCAGGTGATGGTGGTGCCCTGGGGAATGCCGAAGTCGGTCTGGGCGTATTTGCGAAAGTTGGTGAAGTAGGCACTGCTGTCGAGGCCATTGGCCGTGCAGGTCAGGGCGACGAAACCCGCTTGAGCGGCGCTGCCCGGCTTGAGGGTGACCGGGAAACTGACGGAAAGCTGGCCACTGTCGACGGTCAACAAATCAGGGAAGTCGAGGAAGTCCCAGTATTGCGGTTGATCATAGACCGCGGGGGCCGCCGCCTGCAGGCCAATTTCGGTAGTGCTGGGCACCGCCCCGCCCAGGTACCTGACCTGAAGGGTGATCGACAGCCCGTTGGGGTAGTCCTCCAGGTAGACGTTGCGTTGGTCGGCATAGATCCGATAGGTCGACTCGGTGGCCTGCAATGTGGTGCCGGCGACCTTGCCCGGTGCGTTGATCGCCAAGGCAGAGGTCCGTACTGCCTGTAGCTGGTCGGCGGTCAGGGGCAGGTCGACGATGCCGCCATACACGTAGTAATCGAACAAAAAGCGGCTGGTCGGCTCCAGGGTCGTCAGGGTGGTGGAGCCGGCGCTGATGGTCACGGTCCCGTAATTGGCGTTGGGGCCGATCGGGCTGGTGATATCGTCCCTGACGGCCCGGAAGGTTTCCTTCGGAATGACGTTCACCATGTCGATGCTCAGGTAACCGGTGTTGTCCAGGTCGGCATAGCCGGCATTGCCGGTACTCTGGTTGACCAGTTGCCGGCCCGGCTGGCAGTTCAGCGGCTCGTCGGCAAAGGCCGGGGCCAGTGTGCCGATGACCCGGCCGATGCTCGGGTTGGGCGTGTACCGGCCGGCGGCATAGTCGGCGTCCAGTTGTTCGGTGGTCATCGTGGGGCACATTTCGAACATGACGAAACGCAGGACGATGCCCGTCGCTCCCGGTGCCTGAATGATCGAGCGCAGGCCGCTGCTGTTCTGGTTCCAACTGACAATGCTGCTCAAGGGGAAGGTCAGTTGAAATGTACCGCTGGCGTGGAAAGAGCCCGGCGCATCCATTTTCGCCGGCAGCAGCACACGTCCCGCCACGTCGAAACTGCTGCACACGGTGTCGCTGCGGATCAGCAATTGGATGTTGTCGTTGCCACCGATTTGCAGGCCACCGACGAAGATTTGGGTGGTCGTCGAGGAGGTGGGGTCCAGGTCCACCATCATCGGTCCGGAAACGGGCCCCTGGCCGGTCACCGGGTCCACCGAACCGAGCAGGTAGACGGGCTGGCCCACCAGGTCGCCGGTGGTGTTGATGCTGCCGGGGATGCCCTGGGAGCTGATCAGGGCGTTCTGCATGTCGACGACATGCTGCCCATAGTGATTCCAGCCCCCGGCGGTGTAGTAGTTGCCGGTGGGGGCATTGATCATGTTGTTCAACTGGTCGTCGGTGTAGGACTCGGCGCTCGGTGCCAGGGTCGAAGTGGTCAGGTCGAAGAGCGGCCAGTCAGCGTTGCCACCGTAGGGAATGGTCGGGGAGTTGTTCGGCAGGCTGACGTCCGTGCGGATGCCGCCCCAGAAATTCAGCCGTGGTCCGTTCAGGATGCTCATGATTTATTCCTCGTCCTTGATGGTTTTGCCGACAGGCGAATTGGCGAATTTGAACAGGTAGGAGTAGTCGGATTTGTAGGGGCTCTTGACCGGAGTCGCCATGGAGTGGCAATTCATGCAGCTGCTGTTGGGCTGGATGTAGCTTTCCATGGTCACGTTGGCCGAAAGGGCGGGGGTCGGCTGGCCCAGTGGATTACTGGGGTTGTCCGGCATCAGCGGGCGCTGGGTGGTGATGAGTTGGTAGTACTTCAGCACGCTGCGTTGCAGGTCCGGGTCGCTGCGGTAACGGGCGTTGACCTCGTTGGTGATCTCGGCGATCGGGGTGTACCGGTTCAACGGGTTCGGGGTCTGGAAGGTGGTGCCAGGCTTGGGCACGCAGACCAGGTGCGCGCCCTGGGTCTGCCAGTCGCAGGGTGACTGGTTGAGCGTGGCTGCCGGGGCGTTGGCGTTGAAGTAGGAATAGGCCGTGCCGGAGGCCGGCTGGTCGACCCATACACCGTTCACCAGCGTTTTGGGCGGAACGTTGTCGATCTGCTCGAAGGTCGACCAGATCCACTGCGGATAGCCGTTCACCTTGGTGATGACGTGCAGCCCCACCAGGCCCAGATAGGCCTCGGTGACGCCGGTGCGCTGGCCTTGGTCGTCGAACGTGGCCACGCGCGCAAGCATGGTCAGGTAGCGGCTGGCATTGTCATTGGGGGTGAGGATGCGCCAGCTCGATTTGACCTCGATGACCCCATAGGGAAAGTTGATGTTGTTGGCTTTGGAAACCACATCGGCGTTATAGAACTGGTTGGCGACGATGTAGTTGTAGGAGGTCTCGTTGGCCGAGATGTCGTAGTAGGTCGGGTTGCCGGCCTGGTCGATCAGCCAGCCGCCGACGGCCTGGTCGACGGCATTCACCTGGGAGCTGTTCTTCAGCGCGGCGATGTTGATAATGCCCAGGCTCTTGGCAAGCTGCGGGGTGTTCCAGGGGCCTGGATCGGCCCCCCGTGGCAGGAAGGTTTCTTCCACGGTCTTGTAGGTCTGCCAGACGGTGTAGCCAGGATCTCCCGGTTGTTTGCTGCAGTCGGGATCACCGCGCTGCCCCGCCTGGGCGGGCCAGTTCACGGCGATGAACAACTGCCAGCTGTATTGATCGAACAGGTCCTGGCTGGCGTTGGCCGCCGGCGCCGTGCTGGGGGGCTGGCAATTCAGGTTCGAGGCCTGCGTCCGTGGCATGGCTTGTTCCTGGGATTGTTCCAGGGCCAGGGCCGGAAGACTGGCCAGACCCAGTAGCACCAGGGTGAAACGGAATGAAGTGTTCATGGCGATCCTTCGTCATTGGTCAGGGTTTGCGCTGCATGAGCTTGTTCCACTGCGCCTTTTGCCCGTTGCTCTGTGAAACCGGTGGCTCGAACAACTGGCAGGGCGGTGGGTTCGCCGGGCACATCGCAGCCACCTGCGCCCAGGTCTGGGCAGGGTCCGGTCTGGCGATGCGGAAGTTGGTGTAGTTCTGGCTGACGATGGGGGCATTGGCGACACTGCTGTCACCGGAGAAAAAGAACGATTGGGGCTGCCGGTAGGGCGGTTGCCCCGACATTTTTTTGTAGAAGGCATAACCGAACAGGATCGGACCTTGCGGCGAATCCAGGTCCAGGGCGTAGGCCTGCACGCTGCCATCCAGGTTTTTGCTGCGCGCGGCGCTGTAGGGCAGGTGCTGGATGAAGTCTTGCCGCGGTGGATGATTCATCGGCGAGAACATGCAGCAGGCCGGCATGTCCTTGGGGCGATCCTGCGGGTAGGTCAGGAAGTATGCCTTGTTGCCCAGGGACACGAAGGAGCAGGTGTAGTTGTTGTTCTTGATCGGAAAGATCGGCAGGCAGTACTTCTCATAGTGCTCCATCATCGCCCCGAAGCCGTCGCCATCGGCCGGGATATAGGCCGTGTCGTAATAGCTGGTCCCGCGAGAGACGGTGTAGTCCGCCGGGGTCAGGGTGGAAGGGGGATTGCTGTAGGGCGGCGGGTTTTTTTCGTAGTTGTGCATCACCCGGTACATGGTCCAATCGCTGATCCAGAACGCCGGGAAAAACGGATCGGAAGGGTCGCCCGGGGCACGTTTGGCGATGCAGTTGCCGTTCTGTTCGTTGCAGCCCTCGGTGTTGTGCACGCCCATGGTGAAGTAGACGGCACCGCTGTCCTGCTGGGCAAAAAGCCCCGGACTGAACAACAGGATCAGTAACAACAGTCGGCTCAAAATGCAGGCTTTCATATCGACACTCCTGTGCAGTGCCGGGCGGCGGGCTCGCCACCCGGTGATCCTGGGTGAAATCGTCAAAGGCCGTTGTAGTCACTCATGCTGAGTTTCTTGGGCGGATAGTTGAACTTCACCAGGCGCTTGGCCCACAGCTCCAGGACGGCGCGGCGGCTTTGGGACATGTCCCGGGTGATGGGCATCGCAAGGGTGCTCTGGTCCTGGTAATCCTTGCTGATCAGCAAGATCAATTGGTCGATTGCGCCCTCCACGCGCGTCCGGGAATTGAGCGGCATGAACTTGTTCATGATGGGGTACAGGTAATAGAAGGTCTGCAGGATCCTTGGATAAATGAACTTGTCCCACAGCAGCTCTGGAGCGTTTGTTTTCTCGTAGATGGCGTTCCAGGTGTCGATGAAGTCCTGTTGCAACTGCATGTCCAGTGGCAGCACCCGTATCGGTGCGAGGAAGTCGACGTAGGCCTGGGTGATCGGGAAGCTGAACGGAATGGCCGGTTTTTTGCCGTTCTCCTGCACGAAGAAGCGCAAGGTAGGGAAGCCTGGCGCCACTGCCCGGCAGCTTATCTGGGCGATGCCTTGGGCGTTGGTGGTGATGACGGCGTAGGAGTAATTGACGCTGCTGGCCTTCTTGTCCTCCAGTGTACCGGTGCCATTGAGGCCTTTGTCGAAGACCAGGCAGGGGCGCAGGTCGACGGCGACCGGCGTACCGGTCGCTCTGAGGAAGTCTTGATACCCGATCGGGTTGCCCACGGGTTCGGGTACGTCCTGCAGGTCGGTCAGCCGGCGACCGCTGCCGGTGCTGCGATAGAGGGCGACCTTGGGGGCGTCGATGAACTGCGGCAGATTGGCTGTATTGTTGATACGGGCCGACGGGTTGTCGTAGAACAGCGTGAAATCGGCCGCATTACTGAAAGCCAGGTAGTAATTGCTGCTGGTCACCATGTAGGGGTTGCCGTACTCCGCGACATACAACGTGGTGTTGGCGGCCGGCTGACCATTTTTCTGCACCATGATGCTCAGCGTCTTGCGGTCACCGACATCGATGAAACTGCCGCTCTCGATGACTTCGGCGGTCCACGGTTGCTGGCCGGCGGCGATCCTCGGAGGGGTGGCCGGGAGGCGCTGTTGCAGCAGCAGAGGACCGGACTGCAGCAGTGCCTTGGCTTCGGGGTTGAGCGTGAGATCGAGGATGCCTGAGCGTAGCTCGAAAGCCGATTGCTGGTATTTATCGAAGCCGAAGCCGATCCCCGCCATGAACCGTCCCTTCTGGCGCACGCCCAACAGGTAGTCGCCGGCGTTGAATTTCTCAGGGACCAGGATGTCGGCTGCGGGGTCCACGGGATAACACGGGAACGTGTTGCTCAGGTCCAGCGACAGGGTATTACCGTTGATCTGCGCCGAGATCACCCCCAATGGGACACTATGATTCCCAGCGGGACCCGGTTGAACGACCGAGACTGGCTGGGTGGGTACCAGGCGCACCCCGGCGGGAGCGGTGGGGTATTCGTTGGCGAGCCACAGACCCAGCACCGCCGAGGTGCGGCTGTAGGCGGGGTTGAAGAAAATCTGGTTGACGTTGTTCAAGCCTTCCCTGTACAGATCACGCACTTTCGCCATGATGTCCGGGTGGTTGGAACGGGTGTTGGGGCGCTGCGTGTAATCGTTGAACACACCGTTCTTGTCGTAGCAGGTCAGGTAGGTTGAAAATCGGAACATGAGGCCCTGGGCCCCTTGCTGCGTCATCTGCTGCTGGAGGTTGGCCAGAAGACGCGAGTTGCCAATCGCCCATTCCAGGTTCTCCTTGGGAAAGCAGGTCTGCCAGGTGGTGCTGACGTTCACCAGGCCACCCAGGGCTCCCCAATTGAAGTTCAGGAAACGGTCCATCATCCGATACTTGCGGTTGAGGGTCAGGCCGCAGGACGTATCCCCCAGCACCAGTTTGTCGAAATACAATGCCGTGAACGTGTTCTGCCATGGGCTGATGTCCACGAAGCGCGCCGGGGTCGGGGCGGAGCTGCCCAGAGGGCTGCCGAGTAAGTGGTATTGCGCGCCGATCAGCGAATCCTGAGCGATGTAGGTATTGGCCTGCAGCTCGCCACCGATGACGGTCGAGGTGGTTTTCCCGTAGTTCACCAGACCGCAACTGTTGTCACCGAACAGATCCCATTCGGCGGGCATGTACGGGTCATGCTTCGGATTGATATTGCCTGGCACTTGTTGCACATAGGTCGGCATGTCGGCCATGTACTGCGTCGAGAGAGCCCATGGCATCAGCCTGTCGGGGGCATTGTGGGGGGTGATGCCGAAGTGCTTCACGAACGGCCAGTTGATGTCCATGTTGACCGCGTCGTACAGCGGGAACATGTCATTGTTGTTGGCCGTCGGCGGGTTCCAGAACATCTCGCCGTTGAGGTAGATGCGGGGGAAATTCAATATGCTCATGTCGTGCTCTCCTTAGCGTTGCCACTGGGCGTGTTTCAGCGACCAGACAAAATCCAGTTTTTTGTAGCCGACGAAGGCCTTTTCCGGCAGCGGCGTAGTCGGGTAGGTGAGACCGCCTGAGGTCGGGATGGCGAAACTGAACCAACCGTTGCTCTTCGAGTAGGCGGCGGTGCCGTGGCAGGCCAGGCAGGACGATGTGTCCTGGAATGCCGACTCCAACTGTGAGTTCGCCAGGACCTGGGTAATGGGCTGGTATTCCACGCCGATCAACTGGTACTTCGACAGCGTCGGGTTATTGGCCTGGAACTGGGCGTTGACCGGTATGGCACCCGCTGTCGGCCCGGTGCTGTTTGTCATCGGCGTAGGCGGGTAGTCCTTGTTCACGGTGTATTTGGGGTTGTTGAGGTTTTCGAAGGTGGTCCAGACCCAGTCGGGGTTCAGTTTGTTGACCACATGCAAACCGCTCAACGCCGCATAGCCGACCTTGTACCCGGTGCCCACGGCGTAGTAGGCCTGGGCCACGTAGTAGCCATCTTTTTCCAACTGCTTCTTGTAGTTCGCGTCCGTGCCGATCCATAGCCAGGCGGCTTTCAACTCCCAGGCCGTGGCCGGAAAGTTCAGGTTGCTCGTCAGGGCCTCTTGACCATCCACGTTGTAGACATTGGTTTTTACGATGTAGTCGTAGGTGTCCTGGCCCATCAGCAGTTGAAAGCGCACGACGTGACCTTGTTGTGTGGCAGGCACGGCGGCACCGCCCATGGCCAGGCTCAGGCCGTCGACCTGCTGTACGGCGTTGATGTTATGCAGGAGACGGTTCGGGTCTAGCCCCAGGGCTTTGGCTTGCCTGAGCACCTCGCCCGGTGGCTTCATGCGGCTGTCATACGAACCGGGGTTGGCGCCATTGGCCAGATAGACCTGATCGGAAGGCTTGAACAGCTCCCACTGACGGTTGTAACCCTTGGCGTCGGACTGGTTCAAACAGACGAACCAGTTCCAGGCCATGGTCTCGGGACTATTGTTGAACGCGGTCCGGGTCTGGTCGGCGTTGTATCCAAATTGCAGGAAGTTACCGCAATTGAAGTTGGTGGCGTTCTCGGCCTGGGCCAAACCGGCCAGGGCACTTAGAACAGTGATGGAAATGGCTCGCCGCATGGAAGCTCCTTGGCATTCGCCGTATCGGCATGAGGGTGCCCCCGGAAGTGTTCCAGGAGCAGTTGCTTCACCGCCGTGACCGCAAGGTGCTGCGGCAGCGACAGATCACAATTGGTGATGAGCAGCGGGCCGGTCTTCTCGCTCGTGGGCAGCCGTCCGTGGCTGCCGCGGACCAGGCGGGTGTCCAGCGGAATCAGGTCCATGTAGTAGCGAAAGCCGAGCTTTTTCTGGAGCAGGCGGCGCGCCACTTTCAATGTCGGGAAGCGAATGGCCGGGTCGATGAACAGCTCGAGCGGGTCATAGCCTGGCTTGCGATGGATGTCCACGGTGCGGGCAAAGTCGGGAGCCTTGCGCTCGTCGAACCAGTAGTAATAATCGAACCAGTAACCGGGCGCGGCCACGGCCACCAGTTCGCCGCTGCGGGGATGATCCAGTTGCCAGGCCTGTTGTTCGGTTTTATCCAGCACCTGTTCGATGCCGGCCTGGCGTTGCAACAGCGCCTTGACGCGGGGGATGTCGCGCGCCTGCTTCACGTAGATGTGCGCGACCTGATGATCGGCCACCGCAAACGCTGCACTGGCACCGGGATCGAGCAACTCCCAGGTCAGCGATTGGCGGACCTGCAACAAGCCCTCGGCTCGTAACAACCGGTTGATGGAAACGGATTGGGTGACGGCTTCGATCCCGTATTCGGACAGCAGCATCACTGCCGCGCCTTGTGCTTGGGCAAAATCCAGTAGACGCCCGACTTCACCGTCGATGGCCCTTACCTCGTCGGCAATCGACGGGTGATCGGGCCCCAGGCGTTGCAGGCTGTAGTCGAGGTGGGGCAGGTAGATCAATTGCAGGTCGGGGCGGTTGAGCTGGAATTCGGCGATGGCGCAGTCGACGATCCAGCGGCTCGACGCGATGCCGGCCGCCGGTCCCCAGAAACTCGGAAAGGGAAACTCGCCGATCTGCTGTTCGATACGCTCATGCAACGAGGCCGGCGCCGAATACAGGCCGAACAGCTTGCGACCATCGGCCGGGTAGTGGGGCCGAGGGGTAATGGCGGCGTCCACGTCGGCATACATGTTGTACCACCAGAACAACTGGCTGCAGCGAAACCCGGGGTACTGGCGCTTGAGTGTCTGCCAGACCTTTTCCCCCTGGATCAGAGCATTGGGTTGCAGCCAGAAACGCACTTCGGCCTGATCGCGAAAATACCAGCCGTTGCCGACGATGCCGTGTTCCGACGGTGGTTGTCCGGTGAGGATCGAGGCCTGCACGGTCGAGGTGACCGCCGGGAACACTGGCTGCAGCGTGGCCATCTTGGCCGTTTTCAACAGGGCATTGATGCAGGGCGTCGCGGCACCCAACAGCGCGGGCGTCAGGCCGACCACGTTGATCAGCAGCAGCGGCGGTCGCGCAGGATCAGAGCGCATGGGCGTGGGCCTCCAGTGCCTGAGGTTGCAGCAAGCGGCGCTGTTGCAATTGATCCTCGACCCAATGCAACTCCGCCGCGATGCCCTGGAGTTGGGCATGCTCGGTCGTGGGCCGCAATTGGCTGGGCAGGACGCCCCAGCTGTAGGTTTCCACTTCCAGTACGGGGCGAAAATCCCCATGGTCGGCCAAAAAGTCGAAAGTCTGCGACAGGGCAAGCTGGCTGCCGCTGAGTTCGGGCAGCAGCAACTGCTCGCTGAACAGCGGAATGTGAAAGTGAATCCTCAGTTCGGGATGAGAGGCGCGGTTCTGCTCACAATCGTCCAGGGCTGCGGGGAGGTCGGCCCAGGCCGATAGCCGATCGTGCCCATCGCGAGCCTTCACTTGATGCAGGTAGGTGGGCTCGGCAAAACCGCTCAATGTCTTGAGCACCTGTTCGCGCCGGTGCTCGTCCTCAGGCAGGCGACAAATCAGTGCATTGGATAACTGGATCTTGCCGATGGGGACCCGAGCCCGACGCAATCGGTCCAGTGATTGATAGCAGTCTTCGAACATCACGGCCTGGTGGCAAACGTCAAAGCACAGCGCCAGGTGTTCATGGTGCGGGTCCGTGGCTTGCCAGTGGCGGAAGAAGGCGATGGCCTGGTCGGTGTTTTCCAGCACGCAATCGGGCTCCATCTCCAGGCAGACCACGATCTTCTTGCCCGTCTCCCGTTGCAGCCGGGCCAGCCCGGCAGTGAGCTCGCGCAGTTGCTGCTCGGCACGTTGTTGTAGCGTCGGGCTCCAGTGGGCGGCATAGCCCAGGGGCAGGCTGGAGATCACTCCCTGGGCACAGTCCGCTGGCAGGGCCTGGGCGAGAAATCGAGCCAGGTCCAGGCTGTACGCCAGCCGCTGCGGATCGGCCCAGCTGGGCAGGTAGACGTCGGCTTTCACCGCGCCCTGGTGAAATTGGCCGTAGGGAAACCCATTGAGTGAGGTCAGGCGTAGTCCGCTGCGTTGCAGCAGGTCGAGGAAATCCGCACGGGTCGACGCTTGTTGGAGTTCGGCGGCGGCGAGGGCGCTGATCCACAATCCACTGTCCTGCGTATCGAGCCCGCGCAGTGTGCGTACGGTCTGGAAATGCCGTTCGACGCAAGCGCATAGCCCGCCCAGGTCATGGGTCGGGTGAACGTTGCTGCAATAGCCGATCTGCGTGGCCGTCCAACCCGTGCGGGCGCTCATTTGATCACCGGTTCCTGGCCCCGCAGGGCGGAGTTGTCCTGCCATTGCCGCCGCTGATCGATGGGCAGGGGCGTGCTGACCAGGGCTTTGTCCAACTGGCCGCTCTGGGCGAAAAAGTCCACCGGGTTGTGGAACAGCACTTGTTCGACCTGGGCTTCACTGAAGCCTGCGGCTAACATTGCCTGGCCGGTCTTGGGCACCTTGAGCGGGTCGCTGATGCCCCAGTCGGCGGCGCTGTTGACCACCATTTTCTCCGTGCCGTACTGCTGCAGCAGCGCGACCATGCGTTGTTCCGACATCTTGGTGTTGGGGTAGATGGAGTGGCCGCGCCAGCAGTCGCTGTCCAGCACCAGGGGCAGGGTCAGTTCGTTGAGGTGGTCAATGATCACCAGATGTTCGGCAATGCCGACCTCGCGAATGACGGCGAGCGTGCGTTTGGTGCCACCAATCTTGTCGCGGTGCGGCGTGTGCACCAGCACCGGCAAATTGAATTGCTTGGCCAGCTCCAATTGCGCGGCGAGGAAGCGATCTTCTTCCGGGGTAATGTCGTCGTAGCCGATTTCACCCACCGCCACCACGCCGTCTTTCACCAGGTAGCGCGGGAGAATCTCCAGCACCTCATTGGCCACCGACAGGTCATTGGCCTCCTTGGGATTCAGGCCAATGGTGCAGAAGTGATGGATACCAAACATGCTGGCGCGAAAACGCTCCCAGCCCAACAGTGTGTCGAAGTAGTCGATGAAGCTGCCGACGCTGGTCCTGGCCTGGCCCTGCCAGAAGGCCGGCTCGATTACCCCGGTGATGCCGGCGGCCGCCATGTTCTGGTAATCGTCGGTGGTGCGGCTGACCATGTGGATATGCGGGTCAAAGTACTTGGGCATGGTGAATCCTCGTCAAAAAAAGCGGGGGGCGGTGGGGCATCAGTTCGGCGAAACGCCGTCCAGGTGCTCGTGCCATTGCGTCGGCAAGCGTTGTTGCTGGCCCAGGCCGGCCAGGCGCTGACGTTGCGCCGGGCTCAGCAGGTCGAAGGCAATGACGTGGGGCAGCCCGGCGGACACCGTTCGTTCGGCGGCGAGTTGTTCGTCCAGCAGGTCGAGGGCCAACTGGTTGAGGGTGACGCTTTGTCGTTGCGCCAGGCCGATCAGGCGTCGTACGTCGAGGCCCATGCCCAGCGCTTTCAGCACCAATTGGTTGAAGGCCTGTTCGTTGTAGTGACGCGATGGGTAGGCGGTGTCCAGGGCGAGGGCGGCGAACACCTGGCTGTTGCTGGTGCGCCCGGCCTGGCGTGCAAGCTCCACGCACGCTCCGCGACTATCGAGCCAATCGAGGGCTTTCAAGGTGGCGACCTTTTCCTGGTCGTCGCCCCACAGGAACAATTGGTGCAGCAGGGGGACTTGCCCGGCGGCGGGCTGCTGTTCCAGCACCTGGGCCAGCAGCAACGCCCGCGCCAGCTGGACGTTGCTCCAGCCATCGCCACCGGGTTGCGCACGCTCCTTGAGGTTGCGCTTGCATTGGCTGCTCATGAGCGCCGCGGTGTTGGCGTCCGGGCTTAGGGCAAGCTGTTCCTCTGCCTGATGCCACCATCGCCGTTCGCTTTCATCGAGATGGCGGATGAAAGGCTGGCGTTGTTCGTTCAGGCAATCGTGGCGCATGTCGAGGGCCGCCGATGCCGCTGCAGTAACGTCCATGTTCATGTTGGTTTGATCCAGCGCTGGAAATGGGGAAGCAGGAAAAACACCACGACACATAACAGGCTACCCAAGGGCTGGTTAGCCACGGCCAGCACCAGGGCATCGAACAGCGGCAGGGCTGCCAGGCCAGCGCCGATAAAGGCGCGGACCTGTCGTTGCCGAGGGTTGGCCAGGTTGTGCCAGTAATGCCAGCCCAACCAGCCAAGCCATAACAGCAGCACCGGCCAAAACCAGGCGCTGCCTGCATAGACTGCCAAGGCCAGTGGGCTCAGCATCAGCAGCAGGGGGAGGCGGCTGATCAATTGGTTGCGGTGTTCCTGGCGAGCCAAGTAGGTCAGGCCGCTGATGTAGACACCGAGCAAAATGGCGCAGAGCCAGATCGGCCCCGCCGGCATCGCCAGGCTGGCCGCCGCGGTGAGGTAGAGCGCCGAGCGGCAGGCCCCCATCAGCCAGACGCTGTGGGCGTATCTCTTGTGCAGCAGGTTGTAACCGAGAATGCAACCCACCAACAGCGTCGCGCTGCCCAGCAGCCAGTGCGGCTGCTCGATGAACTGGCTCAGGCCCAGCAGCGAGGCGGCAGCCAGCACCAGCAACAACGCAGTGGCCAGCCGCACGTGCTGGCGGCTCACCAGGCCCAGGGTTATGGGACGGGGGTTGTGGTGTTGTTGGTCCCAGTCGGCGTCCAACAGGTCGTTCAACAGCATGCCGGCGAGGTACAGCAGCGACAGTGCCACCAGCAGCAGGATCCACACCAGGGAAGACGGCGGTGCCAGGGCCCCGGCGCTGCTGGTGAGCAGGGCGGCGGCCAAGGTGTTGGTCCACACCGTGGGCAGGTTGGAGACACGGCCGAGGGTCAGCCAGGTCTTGAGGTTCGGCGCCGTCTGGTTCATTGCGCACAGCGCTCGTTCAGGATCGGCGCAAGCTCGACCTGGGTGGACAGCCGCTGCAATGCCTGCTCCATTCGCGCGGTATCGATTTCATGCAAGTCCACCGACTCGCCGATCCGGCTCAACATGGGGATGGAGAGTTGCCCGCCCAGATGCTGGCGGAACTCCTCCAATCCCAGCAAGACCTGCGAGCGCCCCAGTGCATCTTTCAAGGTCAGTTCTGGCGGGTTCAGGCAGAAGCCGAGCTTGAGCAGCAGGTTCAGCACCCGTTCGGTGTCGCCGTCGCTCAACAATCCCAGGGCATTGGCATAAAGCCCATCCAGGGCCATGCCCACCGCGACGGCTTCACCATGGCGCAGTCGGTGCTGACTGAGATTTTCCAGTTTGTGAGCGGCCCAGTGTCCGTAGTCCAAGGGCCGTCCGTTACCGCGTTCGAAGGGGTCGCCGGCACCGGTGATGTGCGCCAGGTGCAATTCGGCGCAGCGGCGGATCGCATAGCGGCTGGCCCCATGTTCGAAGTGGGCGAGGGCGTCGGCCTGTTGCTCCATCCATTGGAAAAACGCCTGGTCCTTGATCAGCGCCACTTTGACCGCCTCGGCCAGGCCTGCGATCTGGTCGCGCCGGGTCAGGCTGGTCAGCAATTGAAAGTCGTTGATGACTGCGATGGCGGGATAGAAGGCACCCAGCAAGTTCTTCTGGCCGAAGGCGTTGATGCCGTTTTTTACACCGATGCCGGCGTCGTTCTGGGCGAGCACGGTGCTGGGGATGCGAATCAGGCGAATGCCACGGTGGAAGGTGGCGCAGGCGTAGCCCACCGCATCCAGCACCGCGCCGCCACCGAGGGCCAGCACATGGCAATGCCGGTCCAAGCCATGTTTCAGCATGTCGGTGTACAGCCGCTGCAACACCTGTGAATCCTTGCTCGACTCGCCGGCCGGGACCGCAATCGGCGGCGCCTGCAGGTGCAGGTCTGGAAAGTGGCTGGCGAAGTAGGCGTTGATCTGTTCCTGCAGGTGCGGGGCGCTGTGCAGCAGTTGTTCATCGGCGAATATCAACACCGTGACCGGGCCCCTGTGGCCGGCCATGAGCTGGCGGTGCAGGCAGGGATTGAGCGGATCGAATACATGGTCGGTGAACACCACCGGGTAGTCGTAGCTGACCTTGAAGCGCCCGTGCAACGGTTGCTCCGCGTCGTGCCGGCGAAGGCTCTTGAACAGGCTGTACCCGGCGATGAACAGCCCGGGCAATACCATGCTGGCGAGCAAGGTCACCAACAGCGCGTTCTGCTCGACGAGAAAGGTGCCAACGGCGCTGTAGGCCAGCGCGAGGCCGGCGTTGGCCAGGGTGGTGACCAGGATGAAAGCGCGCAGAGGGTAGCCTTGCATACCGGCGGCGACGACTGAAGTTTCCGCCAATACCGGGACCCCGCGCAGGCAGATCAACGACAGTGTGCCCAACCGGTACGCCAGTTGCCCCGGCTGGCGCTGATGCAGGCCCAGGCGGCCGGACAACAAACGCAAATAGCCGGCGCCCAGGGCATAACCCAACCCGGCGCCCAGGCACAGCCCCACGAAAATCGCCAGGTAACCCCCCACGCTGCCGAGCATGGCCACGGCCAGCAGCGCAACCATGCTCGACGGCACCGGCAGCACCACGTCCAGCGCCAGCAGGGCGATCAGCAGCAACGCGAGGTAGAGTTTCTGCGCGGGCGTCGAGGGTTGGTACAGGTCGAGATGGGTCAGGAAGTCTTGGATCTGTTGTTCGAACAGCAAGAAGCTGGCGATCACCAGGGCGGAAAAGCAAACCAGCGACAGCCAGAAATGTCCGGCTGCGCCTTTTTGCGAGAGCAAACGATACCCACGGCCATGCTTCATCAAGCATCCCTCTTGTTGTTATTGACTGATTCCGTGTCAGTAATTGAAAGCAACGCCAAGTGTGTGTTTTAGGCCAATAGACGCTCTCGCCCGAAGGGCTGTCAGGTGTGGTTGACGATGCGGTTGGAGACAGATTTGAATCTAGACGGCCCGGGTGTTTTTGCAAGGCTATCTGATGGCGATTTGATTTGGGGCGCCACTCGCGTTTCAGGTGACCCGAATTAGCTGCTTGCCCGGCCCGTTCAGGGCCTCGAATAGCCGCGCAACTGCGCTGGGCTGACGCCAAGGCGTTGCTTGAACAGCGTGGTCATGTGCGCCTGGGAGTTGAAACCGCAAGTGTGGGCGATATCGGTCAGTCGGGCGGTTGAGTCGCGCATCAGCGCCCGTGCCTTGGCCAGGCGCCGGTCGATCAGGTAGCTGTGCGGGCTTTTGCCGGTGGCATTCTTGAATGCCCGCATGAAGTACCCTTCGGACAAGCCAAGGAGGCTGGCCATTTCCTTGACCCCCAGCGGACCGTCGAGACCGGCGTCGATGAACTCGTCGAGCAGGCGCATTCGCCCGCCGGTGATGGACCCTTGTACGGGGGCCGAAAACGTCTTGGGGTCCTTCACCCGTTCAGCCAATCCGAGCGTCCAGGCCTCCCAGTCATCCTCCGCGGTGGCACGCAGCAGTGCGCTGCGCATTCTCAGGGCGAGGGTGATGGCCTGCGGGTCCATACGGTTGTTGAACGCATGTTCCCCCGGCAACGCCATACCGTCGGTGCGCACGACCCGCAGGTATTCTCCGCCCCTGGGAGATTCGGAGAACACGTCGCATTCGGCGGGGACAAATGCCAGGCCGTTGGGGATCGCCTCGAAGGGCTGCACGCGGTCGCTGCCGATGGCGTGCAGGCCACGCTGGCTGTCGAAGGCAAAGCCGATCGCCGACTGGGTGGCGACATAGCGGGTGGCGTAGGCGCAGCCGGGCAGCAATTCGATCGCCCACGGCCCGGCTTCGATACGACGGACCGGTTCGGACTGGGGCGGCTGTTGGCGGTTTCGAGGGTTCATGAACAGCATAGTAGTGAAGAGAGGAGCAGAAAGTCAGGTCAGTTTTCTGAAAGCCCGCCGATGGAGCCCTGATTAGACTGGGCAAAAACCCGGAGGCCCATCATGCACACACTGACTCGCGACGATATCGAACAAGCTGCCCGCCACTTATACGAAGTCATGCCCGCCACCGCCCAGTACGCCTGGCCCTTGTTGGCTGAACGGCTGGGTTGCACGGTGTGGGTCAAGCACGAGAATCACACCCCGACGGGGGCCTTCAAGGTACGCGGCGGCCTGACCTTCGTGCGCTGGCTCAAGCGCGAGCACCCAGAGGCAAAAGGCATCGTCACGGCGACTCGCGGCAACCACGGCCAGAGCCTGGCGCTGGCGGCCAGCGCATTGGGTTTGAAAGCGTTGATCGTCGTGCCGCAAGGTAACTCGGTGGAGAAGAACAACGCCATGCGCGGTTTTGGCGGCGAGGTGATCGAGTATGGCCGCGATTTCGATGAGGCCCGTGAGGAGGCCGTGCGCCTGGCCCAATCGCATGGCCTCTACCTGGTGCCGCCGTTCCATCCCGAGTTGGTCAAGGGCGTGGCGACCTATGGGCTTGAGCTGTTCAACGCGGTGCCGGACCTGGACACCGTCTATGTGCCGATAGGCTGCGGCTCGGGGATCTGCGCGGTCATCGCCGCCCGCGATGCCTTGGGCCTGAAGACCCAGGTGGTGGGCGTGGTGTCCACCGAGGCCCTCGCGGCGAAGTTGTCGTTTGAAGCGGGCAGGCTATGCGAGACCGCGTCGGCAAATACCTTTGCCGACGGCCTGGCCGTGCGCAGGCCCGTTCCCGAGGCCTTTGCCATCTATGGGGCCGGGGCGGCGAGAATCGTAGCGGTCAGCGATGCTGAAATTGCCGGGGCCATGCGGGCGTATTACACCGACACCCACAACCTCGCCGAAGGTGCCGGCGCGGCCGCCTTGGCAGCGCTGATGCAGGAGCGTGAAACGATGCGGGGGAAAAGGGTGGCGGTGATTCTCTCCGGTGGCAATATCGACCGGCCGGTGTATGCGAATCTGATTGGCTGAGGTCGGGCTTGCCGCCGTCATCGCGAGCAAGCCCCCACAGGAGGGCCGAGGTGTATCTCGAATCTTACAATCACCCCGGACAACTGTGAGCGAGCTTGCTCGCGATAGCCGCAGGTCAGGTTGCACCTGAGGTTGAATGTGCCGCCAATGACTACGCCGCTTCCGCAGCCATGGCTGCCCGGACGCTGGGGCGTGTTGCGATTCGCGCCATGAACGCCGCCAGTGCCGGCCAATCCCTGATCTGGATATTGAACAACGGCAGCCAGTTCAGGATGGTAAACAAATAGCTGTCGGCCAGGCCAAAGGTGCCCATCAGGTAATCCTGTCGTTCAAGGGTCTGGCTGAGGTAATCCAGGCGCCTGAACAGTTTTGCCCTGAAGATGGCCTTGGTCGACTCTGCAATATCGGCGTTGAACAGCGGCGCACATCCGCTGTGAAGCTCGGAGGTAATGAAGTTCAACCATTCCTGCAAGCGAACCCGCTCCCAAGTGCCATTGGCCGGCGCCAGCGTGTTTGCGGGGACCAGGTCGGCCAGGTACTGGACGATGGCGGGCCCCTCGGTCAGGACATTACCGTTATCCAGCACCAAGGCTGCCACGTAGCCCTTGGGGTTGATGCTCAGGAAATCGAGCCCATCGGCAGTTCGCTTGGTTTTGTTGTCGACCCGAATCAATTCAAATGGCAGGCCCAATTCCCGCAGCACGATGTGCGGGGACAATGAACAGGTCATGGGGGCGAAGTACAGTTTCATGGTTTCCTCAAGGACGGGGGGCGTGCTGTCAGAATCCGCGAGGGCCGGAACATTTTCAAAGGACATCTTCAGTGCTAGCGTATGACAAAATATCATGAGCAAGCCAAACCCAATGGCCATCAGAATCCCTTCCCTCAATGGCCTTAAAGCATTCGAGTCAGCCGCTCGGCATATGAGCTTTACCAAGGCTGCGCAAGAGCTGAACGTCACGCAGACAGCCATCAGCCATCAAATTCGCCGGCTCGAAGAGGAACTGGGCGTGCGCCTGTTCTTGCGGCTCAAGGATGGCCTGGCCCTGACAGACGAAGGACATGCCTATTTCCCAGGCGTTCGCGCGGCGTTCCATGAGTTGCGCTATTGCACGCAGACGTTGCTGCAGAGCCGCAGCAACAGCGTCTTGACGATCAGTACCCTGGTTTCATTTGCTTCCAAATGGTTGTTGCCGCGACTGGCGTCATTCCAGCAGGCGTTTCCCAACATTGACGTGCGCGTTACGGCATCTACCGAACGAGTGAATTTCCGTGAGGGCGGCGTCGATGCGGCCATTCGTTACGGTTCCGGGGACTGGAAGGGGTTGCGGGCGGACTGGCTGATGGCCGATGAGATCTTTCCGGTGTGCAGCCCCAGGCTGCTGCAAGGTCCGAAAGTCCTGGAGAATCCACGCGATCTGGCCCGGCACACCTTGTTGCAGGTCAGTGGGGTGACCCGCGACGACTGGAGTGCCTGGTTGAGCGCCGCTGGCCAGCCGAAAAAACTGGCCGAAGGCAGCCGGCTGACATTCGACCTTGCGATGATGGCCGTTCAGGCTGCGGTTGACGGTCTGGGGGTCTGCATTGGGCGTTCGACCTATGTCGAGGATGACCTGAAGGCCGGGCGATTGGTTGCACCCTTTGATCTGCGATTGAAATCTGACCTCGGCTTTTATTTCGTGAGCCCGCATGAAACAGCCGACACCCCCAAAGTGCAGGCCTTTAGAACCTGGTTGATGGATTCGTTGGGTTTTGGCGCCGAAACATGATTACCGCGTACCGTTCAGCCTTCAGTCAGCGAGCCGATATGAATAGAAGGTCCGGTTACTTTCAGGGTTCACCGAGGGTACGTCATGTTTAATACAACACTAAAAAACGAACTGACGGCTAGGACGGCCGAATTGGCAACATACAAAGGACTGGTAGGCTCCCTGGAGCGGTCGATGGCTGTTATCGAGTTCAGCCCCGACGGCAAGGTCCTTCGGGCGAACGAAAATTTTCTTGGCACGATGGGCTACCGTGCGGATCAATTGGCCGGCCTGTCCCATCGGGATTTTTGCACCCCGGCGCTGGTGGGCAGCGCCGAGTACCGTGAATTCTGGAACCAGTTGCGCGCCGGTCAGTTTGTTTCCGGCACGTTTCAGCGCCGTAGCGCGCAAGGGCAGAACGTCTGGCTGGAAGCCAGCTATAACCCGATAGTGGACGAGCAGGGCCGCGTCGTGAAGGTGGTCAAGTACGCACTCGATGTCACCGCCAAGGTTGCCAGCGAGGCAGAAACACGTGGCCGGCTGGCGGCACTCGACCGGGCCATGGCCGTGATCGAGTTCGACCTGGGCGGCCACATCCTGACCGCCAACGACAACTTCATGAATGTCATGAATTACACGTTGGCAGAGCTCAAGGGCAAGCATCACCGGATGTTCTGCGAACCGAGCCTGGTTGGCAGTTCGGAGTACAGTGATTTCTGGCGCCGTCTCAACGCCGGCGAGTTTTTCAGCGGCCAATTCAAGCGCCTCGGCAAAAACGGCAAAGTCGTCTGGCTGGAAGCCAGCTACAACCCGGTCTATGACGCCGAAGGCAAGTTGTGCAAGATCGTGAAGTTCGCCAGTGACATCAGCGAGCGGGTGGAGAAATTCGAAGAGGATTCGCGTGGCGCTTCCCGTGCGTACCATATCTCCGCCGAGACCGAGCGAGTGGCCGAACAGGGTGCCCAGGTGATCCACCAGACTGCCAAGGAGATGCGCGAGATTGCCGATAACATTGGCTCTTCCGCGCGTCTGGTTGGGCAGTTGGGCGCGCGTTCGGAAGAGATCACTGCCATCGTCAACACCATTCGCGGCATTGCCGACCAGACCAACCTGCTGGCCCTCAACGCGGCCATCGAGGCGGCACGGGCCGGGGACCAGGGGAGGGGGTTCGCGGTCGTGGCCGACGAGGTCCGGCAACTGGCCGGGCGCACCAGTCGCTCCACCTCTGAAATTGCCGAAATGATCGGCATGATCCTCTCCGAAACCCGCGATGCCGTCGCCAGCATGAACGTGACCCATGAAGGCGCATTGCGCGGCGTAACCCTGGCAGATCAGGCCGGTTCGGTCATCGTGCAAATCAGGAACGGGACCACGGACGCACTTGAGGCCGTGAGCATGTTTGCGTCCAAGCTCGACGAGTCCGAGGTGATCCCCAAGACGGCTATCGGCTGGGTGGGTTGAGGTGAGCTGAGTCCTCGCCCTTGCGATTCATGCGCTTGACCAATTCAAGCAATACCGCTCGCAGTTCCGGCGGTCGCACGGGCTTGGCCAGCACCGAGATACTCAGGCTTTGCAGCGATTGGCGTATCCGCTCGATCTCATGCCCGGTGATGACCAGCGCCGGGACTTGCCAGCCGCGCTGCTCGCGTAGCGCGGCAATGCATTCGGCGCCCGAGACTTTTGTGCCCAGGTCGAAGTCGGCGATGACGATGTCGCAATCGCTGGTCAACCCTTCGCCGTCGCTGTGGGCCTCAACCTCGCAGCCCCATTTTTCCAGCAGCGCCGAGGTCGCCATCAGTACGTTGGCGTCGTCTTCAACCAAGCACACCCGTAACCCGTCCAGGCGATTCTGGACGGGCACTACCTTGGGCGCCATGACACGTGGTGCTGCCGGTTCCAGGCCGCTGATCGCCACCCGGGTGCCTTGTCCGATCTTGGAGCGGATGTGTATATCGACGTCGAGCATCTGGCTGATGCGCTTGACGATGGACAGGCCGAGGCCAAGGCCCTCGACATCCTTGTCGCGCATATGGCGCACGCGGTAGAACTCCTTGAACACTTCGGGCAAATGTTCGGCGGCGATGCCGCGCCCCTTGTCGTAGATCACCACGGCCAGGCGCTTGCCCTGGCGCCGCACGCCGATCAGCACGGGTTGGCCGGGTGCGTATTTGAGCGCGTTGGACAGCAGGTTCTGGACCATCGTAGTCAGCAAGCCGGGATTGACGCTGACCCAGTAAGGACAGGCGCGCAGACGCAGCTCGACGCCGGCCCAGCGGGCCGCTTCGGTGTTCTGCTTGACGACGTCCTGCAGCAATTGGCCCAGGTGTACGGTGTCGGCTTTCGGCATCAGTTGGCCGTGATCGAGGGTGTAGATATCGAGGATCGAGCGGAATAGCTGCGACACGGTGTGCAGCGAACGGTCGATGTTGTCCACCAGTCGCAACTCTTCCTGGCCCAACCGGGCATCGCGCAGGCAGGCCGTGAACAGGCCGATGGAGTGGATTGGCTGGCGCAGGTCATGACTGGCCTGGGCCAGGAATCGCGATTTCTCCTGATTGGCCAAAATGGCTTCTTCGGAGGCAATGCGTGTGCGCTTGAGCAAAATGTGCGCGTAGGCGGGCACCACAATGGTGGTGACGATCAGCATCAGGAACATGTAGGGCTGCGTATGCCAGAACGGGGTCAGCCAGAAAACCAATACCAGGCTCGACAATGCGATAACGGTCGCCAACGCCAGGTAGCGCGAGCCGAAGCGCATGCCATTGCCCAGCGTGACCCAGAGTAATGCAGCGTACACCGGGAGCGTGCCCTCTCCACCGACGATCATGGCAAATGCGATGCCGGCATAGTCATGCAGCATTGTGAAAAGGCGCCGCCAGAAGAAGTGTCCGGGCCAGCGCTTGATGATCATGCGCAGGAACACCGAGACGACGATGAAGGTACAGATGTAGATAATGATGGGTACGTAGCTCGCGGCGTCTTCTGGATAGAGGCCGGCCAGGATGACGATATACAGCAGCGCGCAGGCGCTGACGGTCAGGCGTAATGTGGCCTGGTCGAGTTCACTGTTCTTTTCCACCGGTTTTCGAACCTCATGGGCTTCTGGTGCCTTGAGATAGCGTAGCGGCTGGCCCATCAATGCGACTCAGAATAGTTGCCCGGGCCGGGATACTTCAGGAGGGGACTACCACGCAGGGCGTCGGGAGAGCACGTGAACGAAGTCGTTCGTTATCTGCAAGGCTTGCGTCTTGAGCGCAGGTACTTGGAAGAAATGAGGTGAGGGTTGGGGACAGGCTTGATGCTGTCCCCAAAGGCAATGCCATTGCGTCAGTAGACCCTGTAGTACTTCACGACGTCATCGACGAAATAGATGGTCAATACCGAACCCTGGGTCTGGCTTTGGCCCGCTTTCGTGCCGGTCACGCTGCTGAGGTCGTTGGCCACGGTTTGTGCCTTGGACAGTTGTGCCGAGGTGTCGTACATCTTCAGGCGCGTCTCGGGCGACACGTACTTGTGGGCCAGCTTCATGTACTTATCCAGGCCCTCATCACTCTTTTCATAGGTCCAGTTCGACTCGTTGCTGGTACTGGTCGAATTGAGCTCTTCATTCGTCGGCGCGCCGAACATTTGAGTGATCTGGCCTTTTGTCGTCTTGCCCGGAATGATCGTTTGCTTGAGGTAAGAGACGTCGTATTTTTGGGCACCCTGATTCAAGGCGCCCATCAAGTTACCCAAGTCGCCGGTGTTTGCACAACCGTTCAGTACGCCCGCCAGCATGCACAGCGTCATTCCATTTCTAAGTGTTTTTCCATATTTGAAGGACATGATGACTTACCTTGAGTTGATGTCAGGACCATTCCATTTCAACCGTGCAACGGTGAAGTTGACCCAGCATTGCGCCGCCTATCGATTTATTAAATCCATAGGCTTCGCATGTCATGACGTTTCAATAGGTACAGTGATACTGCACGGCGCATGGCATGTTGGCTTTCTTTATATTTGGCTGTTCGAACAGCCTTTTTATGGAGCGTCCACAGCTTAGGGGGAGCGTACTGGGCGAAGCTATAGTACAAGTGTGCTATGGCCCCGGAGATGGGCCGGCACGGAGGGTGATGCTCAATTAATATTCGCCGCCGTTATACATTCAATTGTCTTGTTTTCCCGGCCATCCACCATTGCTTGGGAAGTTGGAAAACTGCGCCGCAGCCGCCGCGCGCGTGGGCACACCCAGGGATTTGAGCAGGCTTGAGACATGGATGCGCACCGTGAACGGGGAGATACCCAGGTCCCGGGCTATCTCCTTGTTGGTCTTGCCGGCGGCGATCAAGCCAAGCACTTGCCGTTGGCGCGCGGTCAGTTGGGAAAGTGCATCGTCCAGGATCGCGTTTTCGGCTTGATACTTCACCACCACTTCGCCTTCGCGTATTGCCATGATGGCGTCGGCAATTGCGGCGGGGTCGATATTCTTGCCGATGAATCCGTCGGCACCCAGCGCTATCACCTGGGAAATAACATCGACATCATCCACCATTGAAACCACAATGATCGAGGTGCGTTTGAACTCACCGCGCAACTGGCCGATGACTTGCAACGATTTGATCCCGGGAAAGCGCAAGTCGAGTATCAGGGAGTCCACTTCCACTCCGGAGCGTGCCAGCGCCAATACTTCGTCCAGATTTCCAGCCTGTTCTATGGATGCTGTCGGTATGAGTCGTTCAATGGTTCTCAGCATACCCTCGCGAAACAAAGGGTGGTCATCTGCCACAATTACTCTGCACGTCATGCTTCAGATCCTTCTGATCTTCCAGTTCACGAATCGTAACCTAAACTGCCCCCTTGGGTTTCAAGTTTGAAACAACCTTTCATGTTGGAATAATCCAGTGACCATGACGGAAAAGAATAGCGAGCTTGATCAGGCTACCTTGAGATTGACGGTCGGGGCCTGTGCAGCGCTCTACATCATTGTGGTGGCCTTTCTGGCCAGCGACTTCGAAACCTATGTACCGATCCTGTGGTACATGACCTTTTTCTTCGGCACCGCTATCCCTCTGCGCATGGCGGTCAAGCGCTGGCCCGGGCACTTCTTCCTGCGTCGTCTTTTTGCCATGACACTGGATTATGCCAGTCTTGCCTTTGCCTTGATCGTGGGTGGGGAGGGTACGCTACCGGTGTACGCTGCATTGCTCTGGGTCACGTTGGGCAATGGCATGCGCTTCGGCTCGCGCTACCTGGCGCTGGCAACCGTTATCGCGTTGTCGACCCTGGTGGTGATTTTCCTGCTCACGCCGTTCTGGCGTGGTCAACCCTATCTGTTCCTGACGCTGATCGTCACCACCATCGTGGTGCCCGCCTACGCGCATATCCTGCTGACCCGAACCCGCATCGCTTCGGAAGAGGCGATTGCCGCGAACCAGGAGAAGTCCCGCTTCCTGGCCCAGGCCAGCCATGACTTGCGCCAACCGATTCACTCGATCGGCTTGTTCACCGCCTGCCTGCGCGATGCCCGGTTGGGCCAGGAAGAGTTGCGACTGGTGGACAACATCGACCGTTCGTTGCACATCGTCTCGCAACTGTTTCGCTCGATCCTCGATATCTACACCCTCGATAACGGGCAGCTTGAACCGCAGGCCGAACCCGTACACCTGGGCACACTGCTTCAAGATGTGGTCAAGCAGAACACCGAAGCGGCCCGCTGGGCCGGCGTCGAGTTGCGCCTGCGGCCTTGCCGGCATTGGGTCAATGTCAACGCCGGCCTGTTGGCGACCATGGTGCAGAACCTGGTCTCCAACACGCTCAAATATGCCTCCGGCCAACCGGTGTTGATCGGCGTGCGTCCGAAAGGCAGTGGCCTGGCCATCGTCATCTATGACAAGGGCCGGGGCATTGCCGCCGAACACCTGCCCGAGGTGTTCAAGGAGTTCTATCGGGTGCGTCACGTTCGTGACAAGGACGTCGAGGGGCTGGGCCTGGGGTTGTCCATCGTCAAGCGAATCAGCCACCTGATCAATCTGGACATCCAACTGGACTCCCGGCTCGGCAGGGGCACTCGCGCCATGATCCAGGGGCTGGAAACGGTCGCGCCAAGGGCGATGGTGGACAGGCCGGTGTCCACGCACAGCCGTTTGCAAGGCTTGCGGGTGTGCCTGGTAGAGGATGACGCCAACGTGCTGATGGCGACATCCGCGCTATTGGAGAGGTGGGGGTGCGAAGTGGAAACCCACAGTGACGGAGTGGGCGTGACCAGTGACTGCGACATCATCATTGCCGACTTCGACCTGGGCACGAAGGTCTCCGGTTCCGAATGCATCGCCGCGATTCGCGAACAACGGGGCTGGGAAGTCCCCGCCATGATCATGACCGGCCATGAAATCGAGAGAATCCGCCATGCGCTGCACCACATGAACATTTCGATCCTGGCCAAGCCCGTGCGACCGCCGGAGTTGCGGGCGACCTTGCTCGAGCTGACCAAGAACTTTTCCAGCATCAGGACGTGATCGCCGTCCGGGCCATTGCTCGTTCTTCCACCATTCCATTTTATGAAACGGTGGATTGCAGTTTGTGCGTATTCCTGCGCCGTCGCTTTGGGCAGAAGATGACTCCAGCCACTTGCACAGCCGTGCAAACGAAGGCGGAGAATCCCCAACCGTAGCGCACTGGCGCAGGCGTTCATGCTGCGAGCGCGAGGAGTAGCTGATGGACGTAGCCTTGCAAGCAAAAACCTCGCCCTGGCACGAAGGAGAGCTGGCCTTGCAGCGCTCCGTCGGGGCAGTCGACATGATGGCCAGTGTCGGTCAACGGCAACTGGCGCGTACCTGGATGCCGGACCAGCATCGGGAGTTCTACGCCCAACTGCCTTTCGTGGTGCTGGGGGCGGTGGATCGGCAAGGCGACGTCTGGGCGACCCTGCGCGCGGGACAACCGGGCTTCATGAGCTCACCCGATCCGCAGACCCTGCACATCCAACTCGAACCTGAGCCGAACGACCCGGCCCAGGAGGGCTTGGGCGAGGGCGATGCCATCGGGATGCTGGGGATCGAGTTGCACACCCGCAGACGCAACCGCATGAACGGTGTCGTCCGTCGTCAGCTCGACCCGGGGCTCGAGATTTCAGTGAGCCAGGCGTATGGCAACTGCCCTCGCTACATCAACTTGCGCCAGTACCACTTCGTCGACGCGCAGGCCGTTGCGCCGCGTCAACTGACCCTGTCCGACCCGCTGGTGCGGCACCTGGTGACGGCGGCCGATTCGTTCTATATCGCCACCTACGTGGTACGCGATGGCGAGCGGCAGGTCGATGCTTCCCACCGTGGCGGCAAGCCAGGGTTTGTGCGCATGGATGAAGATGGATCGCTGACCATCCCGGACTTTTCCGGCAACCTGTTTTTCAACACGCTGGGCAACATCCTGCTCAATCCACGGGCAGGGCTGGTGTTCGTCGATTTCCGGACGGGCGATCTGCTGCAAATGAGCGGCTCGGCGCAAGTGCTGCTGGACGACCCCGAGATCAGCGCGTTCCAGGGCGCCGAGCGGCTGTTGCGCTTTACCCCGCAACGCATCGTGTATCGCCCAGCGGCCATTGCGCTGCGCTGGAAGGACCAGGAGGAAGGCGACTCGCCCAATTCAATGATGACCGGCAGTTGGGAGCAGGCCGCCGAGCGCTTGCAGGCCGAGGCGCTGCGTAGCCGCTGGCGGGCGTTGCGTGTTGCGCGGGTGGTGGATGAAAGCCACAACATTCGCTCGTTCTACTTGCAGGCGAGCGATGGCTTGGGTTTGCCCCGGTTTGAAGCCGGGCAACATTTGCCAGTGAGGATCTTGTTGGAGGGACAGAGCGCTCCATCGATCCGGACCTACAGCGTATCCAGTGCGCCGTCGGATGATTTCCTGCGTATCAGCGTCAAGCGCGATGGCTCGGTGTCGTCCCACCTGCATGATCAGGTGCAGGCGCTGCACGAGATTGAGGCGCGGGCGCCTCAGGGCCATTTCACCGTCCAGGCCACCGAGCGGCGTCCGTTGGTCTTGCTGGCAGCGGGGGTAGGTATCACGCCGTTGTTGTCGATGTTGCGCGAGGTGGTGTACCAGGGCCTACGCATCAGCCGCATGCGCCCGGTCTGGCTGGTGCAAAGCGCTCGTTCGGTGGCCGATCTGGCTTTCCGTGACGAGATCGACGAACTGGCCGCCCGTGCCGGCGACAAGCTACAGGTTCTGCGCCTGGTCAGCCAGCCACCCACTGATGGAAGGAGCGCTGAGGGCTATGACCTGGCCGGCAGGATCGATGTGGAACTGCTCAAGAAGCTGCTGCCGCTCAACGACTACGACTTCTATTTGTGCGGGCCGGGCAGCTTTACCCAGGCGTTGTACGACGGCCTGCGCAAGCTGCGCATCCCTGACGATCGCATCCACGCGGAAACCTTCGGGCCCTCGACGCTCGTGCGAGATCTCGAAGTGAGCATGCCGGCGCCGGAGCAAGTGCCGGCCGCGAATGAAGCGGTGAAGGTCTTGTTCGCCAGTTCCGGCAAGGAGGCACGTTGGGAGCCGGGCAGTGGGACGCTGCTGGAGCTGGCCGAAGCGCGCGGCCTTAACCCGGAATTCAGTTGCCGCGGCGGCTCCTGCGGCACCTGCAAAACCCGCTTGAGCCGCGGCCAGGTGCATTACCTGAGCCAGCCGGCCGAACCGGTCGGCGAAGGTGAAGTGCTGATCTGTTGCGCCGTACCGGCCCAGGGGAGCGAGCCGTTGGTGCTGGAGGTCTAGTGGCCTGCGTGGCTGATTCGTGTACTCGAATTAACCGTACAGGCCACTAGGCTGACCGCCCGACTGTTTCACTGGATGAAATGCTGGATTGTAGAAGCTGGTTATTCCGCTGTCCGGGACAGGAGCAGAGGATAGCGCCATCGACGCGATCACCGCTTCGAGCCCAAAACAACATGGAGTACGTCATGTCTGAGAAAGCGATCAAACTTTATCGCCACCCGCTGTCGGGGCACGCCCATCGTGTCGAGCTGATGCTCTCGCTGCTTGGCTTGCCAACCGAGTTGATATTCGTGGACTTGATGAAAGGTGAGCACAAGACTCCGGAGTTTCTCGCCATCAACAGCTTTGGCCAGGTGCCGGTGATTGACGATAACGGCACCGTCCTGGCCGACTCGAACGCGATCCTGGTCTACCTCGCGACCAAGTATGGCAAGGGGCAATGGCTGCCCAGTGATTCGCTTGCCCAGGCGCGGGTGCAGCGCTGGCTGTCGGTGGCGGCGGGCCAGATCAACCAGGGGCCGGCCAACGCCCGGTTGATCACCGTGTTCGGCGCCGGCTATGACGCCGAAGACGCCATCAAGCGCTCCCATGCCCTGTTGAAGGTGATGGAGACGGAGTTGGGCCAAAGCCGGTTCCTGGCCGGTGAGCAACCAACCATCGCTGATGTGGCCGCGTACACTTACGTGTCCCATGCGCCGGAAGGCAACGTCGCGCTGACCGACTACCCGAATGTCCGGGCCTGGCTGGGCAGCATCGAAGCCTTGCCGAATTTCGTCGGCATGCAACGTACCGCCAAGGGCTTGCAGCAAGCCTGATTCAAACCGCGGGTGCTTGTCGGGGGGCATCTTCCGGCAAGTTCATTCAAGCCACGTGCCCTCAAGACTGGACCACCCATGGATCGCTTTCAGGAAATGCAGGTTTTCATGGCGGTGGCCGAGGAGGAAGGGTTCGCCGCTGCTGCCCGCCGACTGCGTATCTCCCCGCCAAGCGTGACGCGCGCCATTGCGGCGATGGAGGAGCGGATTGGCACCCAGCTGTTGTCGCGCACCACCCGCAAGGTGTACTTGACCGAAGCGGGGCAACGCTACCTGGAAGATTGCCGACGGATCCTGAGTGAGCTCGATGAAGCCGAGGAGGCTGCTGCCGGCAGCTATTCGATCCCCTGCGGGTATCTGACGGTCACCGCTCCGGTGCTGTTTGGCGAGCTGTACATCGCGCCTTTGCTGACGGATTACCTGGATCAATTTCCCTCGGTACACCTCAACGCCTTGTTGGTCGACCGCGTGGTGAACATCGCCGACGAAGGCATCGACGTGGCGATCCGCATCGGTCATTTGCAGGAAAACAATCAGCACGCCATCAAGGTTGGTGAAGTGCGCCAGGTGATTTGTGGCGCCCCGGCCTATTTCCAGCGACACGGACGGCCAACTCATCCTGGTGAGTTGAGCAAGGCCAACATCGTGATGTCTTCGGCCAGTCATTTGCTGAGCCTCTGGCAGTTCATGGACGAGGCCAGTTCACTGAGCTTGCGCTTTGATCCACGCCTGGTGGTGACCGCGAATCAGGCGGCGATCAATATTGCCTGCCAGGGTTGGGGCGTCACCCGGGTCTTGTCCTATCAAGTAGCCCGGCAGGTCGCCGATGGGGAACTTGAGGTGGTGCTCAAGGCGTTCGAACCGCCAGCGTTGCCGATTCACGTGGTGTATCAGAAGAGCAATCGAGTGCCGGCCAAGGTGCGCACGTTCGTCGACTTTCTCGCTGATCGGTTGGGGGACGACGTCACGCTCAAGCCTGTCGTAAAAGGCCTCGCCTGATGGCTCGCCACCATGAAATGCTGATGTTCCATGGGCTGTCGCAGTGCCCCAGTCTCGCTTCGGCAGCCCAGCGCCTCAACGTTTCCGGACCGACCGTGATGCGTGCCATCGCTCGGTTGGAGGCGCGACTGGGTGTGCAGTTACTGTTGCGCAGCACGCGCGGGGTCGTGCTGACTGAGGCCGGGATCGGCTTCATGGCCGACTGTTCACGGATCCTCAGGGCGATTGACGAGGCCGAGGCATCGGCCAAGGGCTGGCATGTCCAGGCCCAAGGCAACCTGACGATCCTGTTGCCCTTGCTGTTCAGCCGCTATGTCATGGCCCCGGTGCTGGCCGGCTACATGGATCAGTACCCCGAGATCAGGATATTCGCCCACTACCACGATCGTTTTCCGAACATGCATGAGGAAGGGCTGGATGTGGCGGTGCTGGTGGGGCATTTGCCCAACTGCTCATTGATCGCACGACCGGTCGGCAGCGTTCGTTCACTCGTCTGCGCCAGTCCTGGCTACCTGGCGCTTCATGGTGAACCGGTTGTGCCGCAGGATCTGCACAATCATCGACTGATCGCCACGCAGGCCAACCAGGATTGGGTCCAGTGGCCTTTTCATCAGCCGGCCAGCGGCCTCAAGGCACGCACGCGGCTCAGCTGCGCCACGCTACAGACGGCCATCGATGCGGCGGCTCATGGGGCTGGGTTGATGCGCTGCTTGAACTATCCACTGCACGACTATCTGAACAGCGGACGCTTGCGGCGGGTCTTGCAACCTTATGAGCCGCCATCGATACCGGTTCATGTGGTCTACCGCGAAAGAAGCAAGGCGCCGATGCGCGTGCGCAGCTTCGTGGACTACATCGTCGAGCGCCTGCGCGAGCACCCGGCCCTGCGAGCGGATGTTTCTTGAGTATCAGCTCGCGCTTGGGCACGTTGCTGGCGAAGGCTGGCGCCTTTGTGATGGGGGTGCTGAAGGTTTTATCAAGCGCCGGCTAAGCGATCACCTCAGTGGCAAAAGAACTCGGTAACGGCTTGGGTCTCAGCGGCGTCCGGAATGCGCCGCCAGGCAATGAAACGTTGGATCGTCGTACCGATCGTCACAGGCCATGCATTACGTCTTGGCCGGCGAGTCGATCAGCCGACAGGTTCCCAGGAAATAAAACACACCACCGGCAACAATGAACAGGGCGAGCATGTAGAAGATGTAGTGAGGTGGCTGCGTTGCCAATACGACGCCACACAGCACCGGCCCGGAGGCGGCGCCGAGGTTGCCGAGATTCTGCGCAGCGTAGTACATGCCGCGCAGGTGGTCGGGCGCGATGTTGTCGATGAACATGTATTCAGTGGGGAAGACGATGATCTCTCCGACCGTGAACACCGCCATGGCGATCACCCAGAGCAGGAGGGTATCGGCCACGGCGAAGCCGGCCAAGCCGAGGATGAACAGACTCAGCCCCGCTGCCAGCCACAGGTTCAGATGCCGGTGGGAAATCTTTCGGCCAATGACGTATTGCAGGCTGATCACCATCAGCGCGTTGGTCGTCACAAGGGCGCTGATGATGCGGTAGGTGGACTGAGCTGTTGTAGTGACCACCAGGTACTGGGAGAGATAGGCCGTGAACTGGCCGAAGACCACCGCGCTGAGCAGGCCGCCGAGGGTGAAGCACACTAAGCGGTAATCGCGCAGCAGAAGCTTGCCCACGGCCAGGAAGGGAACGGGTTTAGCGCTTTCGCGAGCCAGCTCGCTCCTACAATGGCTCGCATCGACGACCGCCAGGTCCCTGTCGCCCCAGACAAAATAAATCAGGCAGAACCCGGCACCCAGCATGCAGGACAATAGAAATGGCAAGCTGATGTCCAGATCGGCTATTCCCGCCCCGAGAAATGGCCCAACGGCATAGCCGATGTTGGTCAGGGTGTATTTGATCGAGAACGCTTCGCTGCGCTCGGCCACCGCGAGCAAGCTGCCGAATCCCGCCTTGACCGCGATATCGATGACGGCATAGGCCAGGTTGATCAGCACCAGGCAGCTGTAGAACAGCCAGAGATCGCGAGCCAGAAACATTCCGAGAAACCCCGCCGTGAATAATCCGCTGAACACCAGAATGAGTCGGTAGCTGGACACGTTGTCCACCAGGAATCCACCGTAGAGGCTCAACAGGGAACCGATGATCAATGTGCTGCCGATCACCAGGCCGATGTCGGCAACGTTCAATCCAAAGTTGCCCGACAGGTAGATGACCAGGTAGGGCAGTGTGATTGCCCGGGACAGTGTCAGGATGAGTGACGCCGAGAGCAGCAGATTGACTGACGCGGGGTAGTTTTTAAGGGTGGCGAGCATCCTTGCCTCATACGACCGGAGATGTTTATAGGGAGCAGCGTCGTCGCGCGGACGGACACGCGGCAGCCAAGCTTACTGAGGAACCCAGTTCTGATTTATGATGATTTTTCTCCAGTTGATTGAATTCAGTTCATGAATAAGGATGTCCATGTTTTCCTCGGAGCGATTGAAAGGGATCGATGTATTTGTCTGTGTCGCCGAGTCCGGCAGTTTCAAGGCTGCCGCTGAGCGGATGAGCCTGACCAGTTCTGCGATCAGCAAAAGCGTTGCTCGCCTGGAGAGCCGACTTGGGGTTCGACTGTTCGAACGTACGACTCGACGTGTTTCGCTGACGGATGCAGGACGCGCCTTTCTTCGCACCTGCACAGGCGTGCTCGCCGACCTGGAAGAGGCTGAGTGGTCGCTGCACGCTGAAAACACCGAGCCACGTGGCAGGGTTCGGATCGACCTTCCGGGCGCCTTCGGCCGATCCCAGGTGCTGCCTATCGTCTTGCGATGCCTGCAGGACTTCCCGCAACTGGTGCCACACCTTTCCTTCTCCGACGGTTTTATCGATCCTGTGCAGGAAGGCGTGGACATCGTGATCCGTTTGGGAGGCGCGGACATTTGGCCGGCCACGTGGGGGCATCGCCACCTTGGCAGCGAATGGCATATTTTCTGTGCGTCCCCTGCGTACCTGGCCAGGCATGGCACGCCCCTGATCGACCTCGATCTGGAATATCACCAGTGCATCGCCTACGGTTGGCCGGATGGAAACGTCAGCCCCTGGAATTTTGCCGGGCATCGGGGCGAAACGCTCACGAAACAGGTCTCGCCAACGCTGGTGGTGGGCGATGGCGAGGGCCTGGTGATTGCGGTATTGGCGGGTTACGGTATTGCCCAATTACCGTCCTGGTTGGTCCAGCGGCAACTGGATGAGGGGACGTTGGTTGAAGTGCTGCCGCAGTGGGCAACCGATGGAATGGCGATCAATCTTGCCTGGCAGAAAAACCGTGGGACGCTTCCCAAGGTCGCGGCTTTATTGGACGTGCTGACGGCCAGTTTGGCTCGGACGGCAGCAGGGCGGGGGCAACGACTCTAGAAGTTCTGCCTGTGGTGCCACGACTAAGTCGACACCGAATCATGGCAACAGACACAAAGCTTGTTGCCATCGAGATCTCGAAAGTAGGCGCCGTAATAGTCGGGGTGGTAGTGGGGTCTCAAGCCAGGTTCTCCCTCACACGTCCCGCCCAGTGCCAGCGCTGTCGCGTAGCTGTTCCTCACGGCTTCCCGGTTGGGCGCAAGCAGAGCCACCATTTGTCCGTTGCCGGGTTCGTGCATCTTGTCGTCAAAGGGTTTTCCAATCACGAAAATGGGACGAGGTGAATGCTCGGCAACCCAGCCCGCCCAGCCTTTGTGAGCGTCGCTAAATTTCAATGTCAGGCCCAGCCCGGTCATGATTTTTGAATAGAACACGAAGGCGCGATCAAAATCGCCGATACCTAGAAACACGTGCGAGATCATAATGGCTACCGTTTTGCCTGTGGGCGCGAGGGTTGTTTGAAATTCCAGCCTACGCTGCCACAGGCATCATCCCGCTGCCAAGTCCGGGCGGTTAGTGCTTCGGCTCAGACGCCGGACGCCTGGCCTGCCGGGCTTCGGTGCCGACGACCAGCCAGATGCCAATCCCGGACACCACCATCCCCGACACCATCTGCCATGAAAGCGGTTCGTCGAACATGACCCAGGCCCAGAGCATCGTAATGGGCGGGCTGAGGTACAGGACGCTGGCGACCCGGGTGGCGGTCGCGCGGCGCAGACACAGCCAGTAGAGCCCATAGCCGCCCATCGTCGACAGGCCCGCAGTCCACAAGACGCTCAGTGCAAAGCCGGTGCTGGGTATCGGGGCGAGGCTGCCATGGGCGGCTTCGACCAGGGCGAAGGCCAGGCCCGAAACGCAGCATTGCAGCCACAGGTTAGGCAACAGGCCCAGTGTTTGCGCGCAGGGTAGGTATTTCTGCCACAGAGTCGCGACGGCGAGCGAGAGCATGCCAAGCAGCGGCAGGCCATAGGCCCACCAGGGCGCGTTGCCCCACGCCAGCGCGCCTTGGGTCACCAGCATGACGCCGAGCAGGCCGATAAGTAGGCCGGCCCAGACCTGCCAGGCCAGTCGTTGCTTGAGTACGCTCGCAGCCAACAGCGCCAGGCCCATCGGCAGCAGATCAGCGACTAGCGCGGCCAGGCCCGCCGGCACACCCAGCGCAATGCCTTGGGTGATACCGGCCAGGTAGCCCGCCATCGCCAGCAGGCCGATGCCGGCATTTTTCAACAGCACGACGGGCGAGGTTCGGCGCAGCGCTCTGGCGACGAAGGGCAACAGGACGAGTGTGACCACGACGCAACGCCAGAACACCACCAGCAATGCTGGCGCGTAATCAATGGAAAAACGCGCGCCAACGAAGCCGGAGCTCCACGTCAGCAGCAACGCGGCTTCGAGCAGTGGCAATGGAATCAGCCAGTGCCAGTCGGGCTTGGGCAGTGAAGGGCAGCTCATCGATTTAGTCGGGTTCATGACCACAGGCTACGAAACCGACGTAATCTAATAAATCAAAATGTAATGCATCAGTACTTCACGAAGATTGAATCATGACGGCCATACTCGATATCGACTTGATCCGTACCTTTCATGCGGTGGCGCGAATCGGCAAATTCAGTGCGGCGGCAGAACAACTGCACAAAAGCCCGGCGGCGGTCAGCGTGCATATTCAGCGCCTGGAGGCGGTCGCTGGCGGGCGTTTGCTCAACCGGGACAATCAATCGGTATCCCTCACGGCGTTGGGCAAGCGTCTGCTCGTGGCGACGACGGAACTGCTGAGCACCCATGACCGGGTGCTGGCCGATCTGCACGGAGCCCGGCTGGCGGGACGCATTACGTTGGGGGTGCCGGATGAATACGCCGAGCATGTCATCCGCGACATCCTCCCGGCCTTCGCCGCCGCGTGGCCCAACGTGGTGCTGGAACTCAAGACCGCGCCAAGCTACGCGTTACGTGACCTGGTGCAGCGCGGCCAGCTCCAGGCAGCGGTCGTTGTGCAGCCGAAGGGTCAGGCCAGTGCTGGAGGGCAAGTGCTGGTTTCCACCACGCCGGTCTGGGTTGGTCCGGTCCACACGACGATGGCCCCGATGGCGCCACTGCCGTTGGCGGTGCATGCGGCGCAATGCCCTTATCGGCAAGCGATGATGGAGGCCCTCAGGCAAAGCGGCCGCAGGACCCGAGTCGTTCTGGAAAGCCCCTCCAACCAGGCCGTCAAGGCGTGTGTGGAAGCGGGGTTGGCGGTCAGCCTGATAGACCGCGCGCGCGTAACAGATGCCATGCAGATCCTCGAAGATCTTCCGGTCATCAAGGAGCACGAGGTGGTGTTCATGCGAGCCCAGGCGTCACACGGCGATGAGGCGGTGAACCTGCTTTCCCGTGCCATGCAACAGTATTTCCGGCTGTAGAAGCGGTCTAGGGACTGCTGCGCAGCCCAGCGGGAGCAAGCTCCCTCGCCACGGGGTTGCGCTCGTACTCAAAAATGAAGTCGAACGCTGCCTTTTGTGGCGAGGGAGCTTGCTCCCGCTGGGCTGCGCAGCAGCCCCAAGACAAGACCGAGCCTACTAAACGATCAAGCCGACAGCGGCGGCGTCCGCGGCGGGATCAGGCGTTTTGAACCGATCGATTCGAACGCCGAAGCCAGTCGCAATAACGTCGAATCGTCATAGGCGCGGCCAGCGAATGTCAGCCCGACGGGCATGCCGATATCCGCCATGATGCCCATCGGCACGGTGACCGTAGGCACGCCCAGATGGCGGATGGCAAGGTTGCCGTTGGCGACCCAGACCCCATTGCTCCAGGCGATATCGGCAGATGCCGGGTTGACGTCCGCATCCGCCGGCCCGACGTCGGCGACGGTCGGGAAGATCACCGCGTCCAGGCCCAGCCGCTCCATCCAGTCCTCCAGATCGATTCGACGTGTCTGTTCAAGCCCACGCAGGCCGTCGGGCAGGGTCGGGATCTGGTCCCACGGCGTGATACCCCGCTGGGCCATCTTCACGTACTCATCCATGCCGGCCGCCAGATCATCCTCCCGGTTGGGCAGGGTGCCCGGGTCGTGGGGGAAGATCTTCGGTCCGTCGACGTCGGCCAGGCGATTCAACTTCGGATCGCCGTTGGCCCGCAGGAAGTCATCGAATGCCCAGGCCGACAGGTCCCACAATTCATGGTGCAGGAACTCTTTGGAAACCAGGCCGCGGGTGAATACCGTAGGTGCGCCAGGACGATCGCCCTCGCAGTTGGACACCAGGGGGAAATCCACCTCGACCACTTCGGCGCCACAGGCCTCAAGCGCCTTGCGCGCTTGCTCCCAGAGCTCGATCACCGAGGCGCGGGTGATGATTCGCTGCCCCGTCGGGCCGCCGATGCCGGGGGCTTGGGCCGTGCCCGCCTCAGGGTCGGCGTTGATGTACATCCGAGGAACGCCGAACCGAACGCCTGCCAGCGCACTTGGGTTGCTGGCAAGGCTCGGATACGAGGCCGGACGAACTGAATCAACGCTCGGAATCGGCACCCAGGGTTGCAGGCGCCACAGGTCGCCACGGGTGTCCGGGTCCTCGGCGACCACCACGTCCAGCACTTCGAACAAGTCGGCCATGGTCCTGGCGAAGGGCACGACGACGTCCATCGTCGGCGTCAACGGCCAGTTGCCACGCACCGAGATCACCCCGCGCGACGGCGTATACGCGCACAAGCCATTGTTCGACGCTGGACCGCGCCCGCTCGACCAGGTTTCTTCGGCAAGGCCGAACGCCGCGAAACTGGCGGCGGTTGCCGTGCCCGCACCGTTCGAGGAGCCGGAGGCAAACGGCGCGGTGAGGTAGTCGGCGTTGTACGGGCTCTCGGCACGGCCATACACCCCGCGCTGCATGCCGCCGTTGGCCATGGGCGGCATGTTGGTCTTGCCCAGGCAGATCGCCCCGGCGGCGCGAAGCCGTTCGATGGTGAACGCATCGCGATAAGCAACCAGGTCCTTGAACGCCGGGCTGCCGGAAGCGGCAGTGAGCCCCTTGACCAAGTAACTGTCCTTGGCCGTATAGGGAATGCCGTCAAGCGGCCCCAGGGTCTGGCCGCTGGCCCGACGGGCATCGCAGGCCCGGGCCTCGTTCAATGCATCGGGGTTGCGCACCACCACCGCGTTGAGGGCTGTGGGCGTGTCGGGGCCGTCATAGGCATCGATCCTGGCAAGGTAGGCCTGGACAAGCGCCACAGCGGTCGTCTGGCCCGACTCCAGCGCAGCGCGCAATTGGCCAATGGAGGCTTCGGTGATTTCGATCATGCTGTCAGCGCCGCGGCAGAGGGATTGCGGGGTGTTCGGTTCCATTGAAGCTGCTCCTGAGACTTCAGGTCATCTCAAAGTGGATATTTATCGGACTTGCGCACTGTACTACGGAATAGCGATCAGGGGCAGTCGGGTTTTGACCGCACTGTCTCTCGAACGAGCGAAAATTTGCCACCTTCAGACTTCGTTAAGAAACGGCCTCGATACTTTCTCCCAATAGCCCGAGGGAGAACGTTGACCCATGCCCGATTTCGACTGGAACATCCGCCTGCCGCTGGCCTTCGGTGATGCCGGCCCGCCGGTTCGGCACTTGCACCGGGCCTTGCCGGGACAAGCCCGGCGAGCTGAGTTCGAGGCGTTCATCCAGCAGCGTTTTCGCCAGGTCCACGGTGCCGATATTCGTCACTTCATGCCGGAGCTGTTCGGGCTCGACGATGTCCATGGCACGCTCTGCGCAGCCGCTGGCGTGCGCCGGGCCGCCCAGGGGCCGCTGTTCCTCGAACATTATCTGGACAGTCCCATCGAGCCTTTGATCAGTGCCGCCGCCGATCGAATGGTGGACCGCGCTGGCATCGTCGAGGTTGGCAACCTGGCCGCCAGCGACACGGGCAGCGCCCGGCTGAGCATCATAGCGATCACTTATCTGTTGGCCATGGGCGGCCTGGAGTGGGTTGCGTTCACTGGCAACATCGGCCTGGTCAACAGCTTCCATCGCCTGGGCCTCAAGCCTGTGACGCTGTGCCCGGCAGACCCGCAGCGCCTCGGCGAAGACCGTCATCTCTGGGGCCGCTACTACGAGAGCCAGCCGTGGGTTCACGTTGGAAACATCCGCGCCGGTTTCATTCATCTGCGCAATACCGGCGTGTTCAATCGCTTGGGACTGCCGACGGACCTCGGAGAAACCAGCCATGTCGCCTGAAATGGAACGCTTCAAGCGCACTCTGCGTGGTCATGCCGAGCGCAGGGGCCATGCCGTGGCACTGTGGGGCGACGGCTCGCAGCTCGACTACGCGACACTTTATTCCGAAGTGGTGTACCGCCAGCAACGCTTGCGCGATGAACACATCAGTGTTGTCGCCCTGGCGCTGGATAACGGCATCGAAGCGATGCTCTGGGACCTTGCCGCACTGTTCGAAGGGCTGACCTGCGTCATCCTGCCCGGGTTTTTCAGCCAGGCTCAACGTCGGCACTGCCTGGAGCAGAGCCAGGCCGAGCGAGTGATTGCCGAGCCCGCATTCGAAGCGCAACTGCAAGCTGCCGGATACCAGCACAGTGGCGAGTTCTGGCGACGGCACTTCGACGGACCGAGCCGTCTGCCGGCAGGCACCGCCAAGCTGACGTTCACCTCTGGCACCACCGGCACGCCGAAGGGCGTCTGCCTGAGCGCCGACAGCCTGTTGCGGGTGGCCCGCGAACTGGAGCAGGCCAGCCAACCGGTCGAGGCCAGGCATCACCTGGCGTTACTGCCCCTGGCGATTTTGCTGGAAAACCTTGGCTGCTACGCGGCGTTGTATGCCGGCGCCATGCTGAGCCTGCCCAGCCAGAAAACCCTCGGCATCCAGGGCGCCAGTGGGGTCGACCCGACCCGGCTGCTGGGATGCCTGGCCGAGCGTCGGGCGCAGAGCCTGATCCTGGTTCCGCAGTTGCTGCTGATGTTGGTCATGGCTGCCGAACAAAAGATGTTCAACCCGCACATCGTGCGATTCGCCGCCGTTGGCGGGGCACGGGTGTCCCACGATTTGTTGCAGCGGGCCCAGCGTGTTGGCCTGCCGGTGTTTGAAGGCTATGGGCTGTCGGAATGCGCCTCGGTGGTCTGCCTCAATCGGCCACAGGCTCATCGCGCCGGCAGTGTCGGCCAGCCGCTGCCCCATGTGGAGATCCGCTTGGCCGAGGACGGCGAAGTCCTGATCAAGGGCTCGACGCTGCTCGGTTACCTGGGTGAGCCACCGCACGCCAGCGAATGGTGGCCCAGCGGCGACCTGGGTGAGTTCGACGAAGACGGTTTCCTTTACCTGCGCGGTCGCAAGAAGCATCAGTTCGTGACCAGTTTCGGTCGCAACGTGAACCCCGAATGGGTTGAAGCCGAACTCACCCAGGGCGGTGACATTGCCCAGGCCTTTGTCTATGGCGAAGCCATGCCGCACAACCATGCACTGCTCTGGCCCGCCCGGGCCGACTGCACGGATCAAACGCTGGAGCTGGCCGTGGCCAAGGCCAACGACACGCTGCCCGACTACGCGCGGGTCCATCGCTGGACGCGCCTGGACCAACCCTTCAGCGCTGCCAACGGCATGCTCACCGCCAATGGCCGGCCACGCCGGGAAGCCATCGTCGAGCATTACCGCGCGCAGCTCACTTCATCTGTCTTGTCCGAGGAATCCCCAACATGAGTTTTTTTGACACGTTGCAAGAAGCCACCCAGCAAGAGCGCCAGGCGCTGTTCAATCTGCCGATCATCCGCGACGCCCTCGACGGCCAGGTCAGCCTCGCCAGTTACCGGGGTTTCCTGATCCAGGCGTATTACCACGTGCGCCACACCGTACCGCTGATGATGGCTTGCGGGGCGCGCCTGCCAGCGCATTTGGAATGGCTGCGCAAGGCCGTGTGTGAATACATCGACGAAGAGTACGGCCACGAGCAATGGGTGCTGGATGACATTGCCGTGTGCGGTGGCGATAAGGAAGCGGTGCGCAACGGTCAGCCGTCGTTGCCCATTGAGCTGATGGTCAGTTACCTCTACGACTTGATCGCCCGAGGCAACCCGGTGGGCCTGTTCGGCATGGTCAATGTGCTGGAAGGCACCAGTATCGCTCTGGCGACCCACGCCGCCGACAGCATCCGTCAGCGCCTGGAATTGCCACCCACGGCGTTCAGCTACCTCAGCTCCCATGGTTCGCTCGACATCGAGCATATGCAGACCTATCGCGGCTTGATGAACCGGCTGGAGGATCCGGCGGACCAGGCTGCGGTGATCCATGCCTCCAAGGTGGTGTACCGGTTGTACACCGACATGTTCCGCGGCCTGCCGCGTGACGGGGAGCATGAACATGCGCCTGTGTGATGCGCGTGTCGTGCTGACCGGCGCCAGCGGCGGAATCGGCCAGGCCATCGCCGCCGCCTTGTGCGCCAGTGGTGCGCGGGTGCTGGCCGTGGCCAGGCATCACGAAGCCTTGCAGCCGTTGCTGGAGCGTTATCCGCAGCACTTGAGCTGGGTCGAAGCCGACCTGACCTTCCTCGTCGACCGGCGCAAAGTACTGGTCGCCGCCGAGGCTCTGGACGGTATCAACCTGCTGATCAATGCCGCCGGCGTGAACCACTTCGCCATGCTCGAACAACTCGACGACAGCGAGATCAACGCCATGCTGGCACTGAACATCAGCGCGCCGATTTGCCTGACCAAACTGCTCTTGCCACTGCTCAAACAGGCTGACAGTGCAATGGTGGTCAACGTTGGCTCGACCTATGGATCAATCGGCTACCCGGGCTATGTCAGCTACTGCGCCAGCAAGTTTGCCTTGCGCGGTTTTTCCGAAGCCTTGCGCCGGGAGTTGGCCGATACCCGTGTCGGCGTGCTCTACGTAGCGCCCCGGGCCACCCGTACCTCGATGAACAGCCCGGCGGCCGATGCGCTCAACCAAGCCCTCAAGGCCAACGTCGACGACCCGCAAACCGTGGCGGCGGCGGTGATCCACGCGATTATCGGCGACCGACGCGAGTTGTATCTGGGCTGGCCCGAACGCTTTTTCGTCGGCCTCAACAGCCTGCTGCCCAACCTGGTGGACCGTGGCCTGCGCAAGCAATTGCCACTGGTGCGCCGTCTCAGTCACAAACCCGAAAACGAGCATCTCAAGCCATGAAAAAAATCCTCGCTTGCCTGTTGATCGGCACCCTGAGCCAAAGCGTCTGGGCGTTGGAGGCGGCCGACCAGCAACGTCTCAGCGACATCCAGCAGAGTTGGGCCCATATTCAATATGAAGTGCCCGAAGGCCAACGTGCCGATGCGTTCGAAAAACTCGCCGTCCAGGCATCGGCGTTCAAGCAGGAGCGCCAATCGGTGGCCGAAGCGTGGATCTGGTCTGGCATCGTCAACAGCAGTTGGGCCGGCGCCAAGGGTGGGATCGGTGCACTGGGCAAGGTCAAGGACGCCAAGGGCGACCTGGAAAAAGCCCTGACCCTGGACCCCAAGGCCCTGCAAGGCTCGGCCTACACCAGCCTCGGCGCGCTCTACGACCGGGTGCCGGGCTGGCCCCTGGGTTTCGGCGACTCGGACAAGGCCGGGCAATTGCTCCAGCAGGCGTTGCAACTCAACCCGAACGGCATCGACAGCCTGTACTTTTGGGGCGATCACCTCTACCGTCAGAAGCGCTATAGCGAAGCCAAGGCAGCGTTGCAAAAAGCCTTGCAGGCAGCACCGCGGCCGGGTCGGGAAACGGCTGATGCCGGGCGTCGCAAGGAGATCGACGCCTTACTGGTGGATGTGAACAAGCAACTGAACTGACAGGAGCGGATGTGCGTTTATTACTGATCGAGGATGACGTGGCCCTGGGCGAGGGCATCCATCAGGCCCTGAGTCGCGAAGGTTATACCGTCGACTGGGTGCAGGACGGCAGCAGCGCCTTGCATTCGTTGCTCAGTGAAGCATTCGACCTGGCGGTGCTCGACCTGGGCCTGCCACGCATGGACGGCCTGCAAGTGTTGCGGCGCTTGCGTGACAGTGGCTCCAACCTGCCGGTACTGATCCTCACTGCCCGCGATGCCACCGAGGATCGTATCGCCGGGTTGGACGCCGGGGCCGACGATTATCTGGTCAAGCCCTTCGATCTGGCGGAACTCAAGGCCCGGCTACGGGCCTTGTTGCGCCGCAGCGCCGGCCGCGCCCAAGCGTTGATCGAACATGCCGGCATCAGCCTGAACCCAGGTACCCAGCAAGTCAGTTACCAAGGCAAGCCGGTGGCCCTGACGCCCAAGGAGTATCAGTTGCTCCATGAGCTGCTCTCGCCGCCGGGTCGCGTCATGACTCGCGATCATCTGATGCAACTGCTCTACGGCTGGAGCGAGGAGGCCGAGAGCAACACGCTGGAAGTACACATCCATCACCTGCGCAAGAAATTCTCCACCGACCTGATCCGCACCATTCGCGGGGTCGGATACCTGGTGGAGGAGCGTCGATGAGTTCGATCCGGCGTCGCACCCTCACGTTGATTCTTGGCCTGCTGTTCCTTGGCCTGTTGATCATCACCGTATTCAACCTGCATGACAGCAACCACGAAATCGCCGAGGTCTACGATGCCCAGTTGGCGCAGAATGCCCGGCTATTGCAGGGCGTGATGCGCATGCCGATGGCGAGCAAGGAGCACGCCGAACTGTATCAGGCGTTCAATTCGGCGTTGGGGCAGGCAGCGCCCAAAGTCGACGGTCATCCCTATGAAAGCAAGATCGCTTTCCAGGTCTGGAACTCACAAGGTTCGGTGTTGGTGCAGACGTCCAGCGCACCGTCGTTCACCTCACCGCCGAACGCGCCTGGCTTCAGTGAGGTCGTGGACCAGAAAAACCGTAAGTGGCGGGCGTTCGTCCTCGACGACGCGCAATACGGCTTGAAGATCTGGGTGGGTGAGCGCGACGATGTGCGGGCCGACCTGGTCGACCGCATTGTTCGTCACACCGTCGTCCCCAACCTGATCGGCAGCGTGGTGCTTGCGGCCGTGATCTGGCTGGCCATCGGCTGGGGGCTCAAACCCCTGGTCGATATGGCGGCGAAGTTGCGGGCCAGGCATCCCGGCTCACTGGAACCCCTGCAAATGATGCCGCTCCCTACGGAGCTTGAGCCCATGCAGGCGGCCCTCAACCGCGTCTTGGCGCAGATCCAGGAGGTGATGGGCCGTGAGCGGCGTTTCATTGCCGACGCCGCCCATGAAATGCGTACGCCGTTGGCCGTGCTGCGGGTGCATGCACAGAACCTGATGGAGGCGGGGAGCGAGCAAAGCCGTCGCGAGTCCCTGGAACACCTGATCGCTGGCGTCGATCGCACCACGCGTTTGGTCAATCAGCTGCTCACCATGGCGCGGCTCGAACCGCAGGCGGGTGTGCCGACGCCTGCGGTCATCGACCTGGCCGCCACGGTTCGTGCGAGCCTGGTTCAGCTGACGCCCTGGTTGTTGAGCAAGGGGCTCGAGCCGGTGCTGGATGTCAGCGATGACATCGGCCCGGTTCGAATCGACCCAGTGGCCATCGACATCGCCTTGAACAACCTGGTGACCAATGCGGCCAATTTTTCGCCGGCCAACGGCACGATCACCGTACGCCTGGCCAGGAAGGGCGATCACTACGAGCTGTCAGTCGAAGACCAGGGGCCGGGTATCGACGAGGCCGAGCGTGAGCGGCTCTTCGAGCGGTTCTACAGCCGCGGCAATGACCAAGGGGCGGGGTTGGGGCTGACGATCGTACGCACCATCGCGGATCGTCTGGGAGGGCACATACGCCTGGAGAATCGCACCGAGGGTGGGCTGTGCGCGACCTTGGAAATAGGGCGCTTCTAAGCGATTTTCCGCTGCCATGACAGGTGGCCGGTCCCGTGCGTTGCTTCAAGCAGGCGCATCGGCCATGGATTGCCGGGCGAGAAAGTCGACTATCTCGCCAACCGTGCTGCGTGCCGTGCGTGTAACGCCGATCAGGGTGGCGGAAGCCGACCCCGTCCACTCGCCGTAGCCGACCAGCCACAGCCTGGGCTCTTGTATCGAGCGGGTGCCCTCGACCTCCACACGGCCGTCGTTGTTGAGCAACCCCAGCGCATCCAGATGCTGTAGGGCGGGCCTGAATCCGGTGCACCAGATCACCACGTCCACGGCTGATTCGCGGCCGTCGGCCCAGATCACGCCGTTGCGGGTAAAGCGCTCGAAAGGCCTGACGGCCTGAAGGACGTTGCGTTCACGGGCCTCGACCACCGGCGGCACCATGACGATGTCACCCAACCCTCCCACGGGTTGGTCGATGACGCGACCTTCCTGCTGGGCCTTCCAGCGCTCGGTGGCGCGCTCGAACAACACGCGCCCATCGACCTCGTCAGGAAGGAACAGTGGTTCGATGGGGGTGACCCAAGTGGTCTCGGCGATTTTCGACACCTCGGCCAGAATCTGTGCCCCTGAATTGCCGCCGCCCACCACCAGGACTTTCTTGCCGGCGAACGGGGCCGCCTCGACATAGTCCGCCGAATGCAGTTGCTGGCCGGCGAACAAGGCCGCATCAAGATAGCGAGGGATGTAGGGGTTGCTCCAGGTGCCCGTTGCGCTGACCACGACCCGGGCATCCCAGTGCTTGTCCGTGGCATATACGCGCAAGCCCGTTTCGGTGGGTTCCACACGGGTGACCTGTACCGGCCGCACCACGGGGAATCCATAGCGCTGTTCATACTGCGTGAGGTAGTCGACCACATGGCCTCGCGATGGATAGCCATCCTGTGAGGGGGGCATCATCCAGCCGGGGATCGAACTCCAGGTCGCCGGGGAAAAGAGTCGCAGCGAGTTCCAGCCATGCCGCCAGGCACCACCGGGTCCCTCCTGGGCATCGAGGATGACGAACGACAGAGGCGTGCGCCGCAGGAAATAGGCCACCGCCAAGGCTGCTTGGCCCCCGCCGATGATGACTACGTCAAATGTCTCGGGCTGTGAGCAGGGCATGGCGGCGAATCCTTCGGTTGAGGGAGCCCGTTGCAAGGCTCCAAGAGGGGCTTGCAACGTCAATGGCCGCTCCAGGAGAAAGGCCGTTGTACGCTTCAGCAACGTTTGCAGGTCTTGATGCCCAATAACGAATAGAGCGGACAGAAGCGAAAGATACCCGTGGCCAGTGGCACCAGGCCAATCCAGCCCCAGGCGCCGATCGAGCCCGTCAGGGCTAGAATTATAAGGACAAGCCCCACGGCAATACGTGCGCCCCGGTCAATGGTTCCAATGTTGGCTTTCATGACAATCTCCCGATCAATTGATCGCGCCGGGTTTCCAGCACGGTGAACAGCAACATGCCCGCCAACATGGCCAGCATGAACACAATGGCTTGCCAGTGTCCGGTCAGCAGGATGGCCACGGCGGGGCCAGGACAGATGCCGGCAATGCCCCAGCCGATGCCGAACACCAGGCTGCCACCAATCAGGCGTGGGTCCAGTTCTCGCTTGACCGGCAACTGCATGGGGCTGCCCAGCAGCGAATGAGTCTGTTGGCGTGCCCAAGCCAGGGGGACGATGGCGGTGCCAATCGCTCCGATCATCACCAACGCCAGGGACGGATCCCAGGTGCCGGCCAGGTCCAGGAAACCCAACACCTTTTTCGGGTTGGCCATGCCCGCCAGGAGCAGCCCGAAACCAAAGAGCAGGCCGGCGATGAATGCCGTCAGTTTGCGCATGTTCAAACCCCCATCACGTGACGCAGGACAAATACCGTGGCGAAACCGCTGAGCATGAAACACGCCGTGGCGACCATCGAACGCGGTGAAAGGCGCGACAGGCCACACACGCCATGGCCACTGGTGCAGCCCGAACCGTAACGAGTGCCGACACCCACCAACAGGCCCGCGACAGTGAGGCCGAACCAGCCGTTCTGGAACTCGATCGGCGGCAAGGTGGCAAACACGCCCCATACCAGCGGCGCGACGAGCAGGCCCAGGAGAAACAGGGCCTTTTCGCCCACCCCTTCGCTGCCTCGCTGCAGCAGGCTGCCGATCAGCCCGCTGATGCCGGCGATCCGGCCGTTGGCGACCACGAACAGGCCGGCCGCCAGGCCAATCAGCATGCCGCCGGCCAGGGATGACCACGGCGTGAAGTTGAGCCAGTCGAGATTCATCAGCGTTCTCCGATGCACAATCGTTGATATTTCACTAGGCGATTCAACCCAGGGCTTTTACCAGCAGCGCGACCGCTACCAGCGTGGACACCAGGGCGAAGCCTCTTTGCAGATGGGGTTCCGGCAACCTCGCGGCGACCAGGCGCCCGCCGAGCATGCCGACGATGGCCCCCATGGAAAAGGGTAGCGCTATTGGCCATTGCAGGTGGCCCATCGCCGAACTCGCCAGCACCCCCGACATGGAGACCAAAGCGATGACGGTCAGTGACGTGGCGAGCACCGACTGCGTGGTCAAATTGGTGTACCGCTGGAGCGCCGGAACCATGACGAAACCACCGCCCACGCCGAGCAGTCCGGAAAGCACCCCGGCGACCATGCCCGAAGCGGTGAGCGCCCATGCACAAGGGCCGGTCCAGTTCAGCTTGCCGCGATTTTCGTCCAGGACACAGGGTGGCGGTTTACGCGCGGCGGATGCCTTTGCCCCGGCACGAGCGGGCAGTGATTTTTGCAAGGCCCGAAACGCCACGTACATCAGCAACAAGGCAAACAGGATCGTCAACGGACGGTTGGGCGTGCGCTGCGCCAGCCAAAGGCCCAGCGGCGAGCAGATGACCCCCATACTGGCCGTCAACAGCGCCGCCTTGTAGCGTACGATGCCATTGCGCAGGCCCATCACGGCGCCCAGGGTGGCAGCCAGGCCCACCGCCAGCAAACCAATGGGCCCGGCTTCGGCCATGCTCAAGCCCACGCCAAAAACCAGGAACGGGACGGCGAGTATGCCGCCGCCGGCTCCGGTCAGCGCCAGGATCACGCCCACCGCAAAGCCCAGTACCAGGACTGCAATCATCTCGGTCTCCTGGAGCAGAGGTTCGATTTCATAGGTCCGCCAGTTCAGGTTTCGCCAGCCACTCACGGCCCTTGAGCATGGCTTTCCAATACAGCGGCGGAAGAATTCGCTCTTTAAGTAGCCAGGCCAGTCTCGAAGGCCGAGTGCCGTCGATCAGCCAGGACGGGAAGCTGGGGGCAAGCTTGCCGCCGTAGGTGAATTCAGCGAGCACGACCTTGCCTCGTTCCACGGTCAGCGGGCAAGAACCGTAGCCGTCGTAATGGGCGCTGCCCTTGGCCTTGCCCATGGCCGCCAGCACATTATGGGCGACCACGGGCGCCTGCTTGCGCGCCGCCGCTGCGGTTTTTGCGTTGCTGGTATTGGTGGCATCGCCCAGTGCGTGAATATTCGCCCAGGTTTTATGCCGCAAGCTGTCGGGATCGACATCGATCCAGCCCGCCCCATCAGCCAGAGGGCTTACGCGGATAAAATCCGGCGCGACCTGAGGGGGCACCACATGCAGCAGATCGAAGTCATGCGTCACCCGGTGAGTACTGCCATCGGCCTTGACGCAGATGAAGGTCGCCGTTTGTGCCGGTCCATCGACAGAGCTCAGCGTACTGCCGAAATTCAGGTCGATCTCATAGGCGCGGACGTACTCCATCAGGGCCGGCACGTAGTCGGGAACACCGAACAGGACAGCCCCGGCACTGCAGAAGTCGATCTCGATATCGCCCAGTACGCCTTGGCGTTTCCAGTGGTCGGCGCACAGGTACATCGCTTTTTGAGGGGCCCCGGCGCATTTGATCGGCATGGGGGGCTGCGTGAAAATGGCCCGGCCACTGCGCAGTTGCTGCACCTGTTCCCAGGTGTAGGGGGCCAGGTGGTACAGATAGTTCGAGGTGACGCCGTTGCGCCCCAGTGTCTGCGGTAAGCCTTCAATGGCATGCCAGTCCAGTTTCAGGCCCGGGCAGACGATCAACTGCTCGTAGCGGACCACGCGGCACCCATCGAGAATAATGGCGTCGTTTTCAGGTTCGAAAGCCGCGACAGCCGCTTTGATCCAATGCACGCCCCGGGGAATGGTCGCACCCATCGTGTGGGCGGTTTGTTGTGCCTCGAACACGCCACCGCCGACGAGGGTCCAGCCGGGCTGGTAATAATGCACATCCGCCGGATCGATGATGGCAATGTCCAGGCCTGGCTCGCGGGCCAACAGGCTTGAGGCTGTGGCGATGCCCGCCGCGCCGCCGCCGACAATCACCACGGCATGTCGGGCCTCGGCCACGCCAACAGGCGTGCGTCCCTCATTGGCAATTCTACGAATGACGCCTTTCATGTCGAAACCGGCTTTCCTGGCGGCTTCGACAATTTGCGGCAAGGGCTGCTGGCCGGCCTGGGACAGCGCCCACATCGTCGTCGAGCGCATGCCGGAGCGGCAGTACGCCAACACTGGCTTGGGCAAGGACTCGAGCAATTTGCCGAAGGCAACGCCTTGCTCATCGGTCACCTTGCCGGACTCTGCGGCAAGGTAGTGCGCCTCGATGCCCATCGCTTGTGCCGCGCGCTGGATGTCGGCAAACAAAGGTTGATCGCTGCCTTCACCATCAGGGCGGTTGCAGATGATGGCGCGAAAGCCGCTGGTTTTGATCTCACTCATTTGGTCGGGTTGAACCTGCCCCGAGATCGAGAGGCCGGACGCAAGGTGGCGGATGTCCATGACTGTCTCCGTGATGACGGTTTTTCTTATAAGGGGGGCCGGTCTTCAGAGCCGATTGAGTGGGATTTTCAGGTAGCACGTGCCGTTCGATTCCGGCTCCGGGAAATGCCCGGCCCGCATGTTGACCTGGACCGATGGCAGGATGAGCGTCGGCATGTCCAGCGAGGCATCGCGCTGGGTGCGCATTGCCACGAATGCTTCTTCGCTGACGCCGTTTCGGACATGGACATTGTCGGCGCGTTGCTCGGCGACGGTGCTGGAAAACTGCACCTCGCGGCCACCGGGTTGGTAATCGTGACAGGTGTAGAGCAGGGTGTTGGCCGGCAGGCTCAAGACCTTGTTGATGGACCGGAACAACGTATGCGCGTTGCCACCGGGGAAGTCACACCGTGCGGTGCCGTAGTCGGGCATGAACAAGGTGTCGCCAACGAATGCAGCCGTTTCCTGGCCGTCGCTGATGACATACGTCATGCAGGCGGGGGTGTGGCCCGGCGTGTGAAGCGCATGGCATTGCAGCGTTCCAATAGTGAACGACTCGTCATTGACGAACAGGTGGTCGAACTGGCTGCCATCGCGGGGCATCTCCCCACCGGTGTTGAACAGCGTGCCAAAGACTTCTTGTACAGTCGCAATCTGGCTGCCGATCCCTATCGTGCCGCCGAGCTTTTCCTTCAGGTACGGGGCGGCGGTGAGGTGGTCGGCATGGACGTGGGTTTCAAGAATCCATTGGACCTTCGCCTCCAGCTCGATCACCCTGGCCATCAGCTTGTCGGCCGAAGTGGTTGTGGTACGGCCGGATTTGGGATCGAAATCCAGGACGCTGTCGATCAAGGCGCACTGGCGCGTCGTTTTGTCCAGCACCAGATAGCTGACAGTGTGGGTCTCCGGATCGAAAAATCCTTCGACGTACGGTTTTACGGTCATGAACGGTCTCCTTTGGGCTCTCATCGAACCGCTTGAAGAACAGACAGAGCAATAATGCTGCCAGGTGGATGCTGGGTCGTTTTAAAAGGCTAACCTAATGATTTTATTGATTTAACTTCATGAGTCCGCGGGGGTGCGGGCCGATGCCCAGACAATTTAACTGCCATTGGCAGTGTTTGTTGGCATAGTGGCAGTGCCACCTGTGCTGGATGAATTCACTGGAGCCGCGATGACACACCGCCTGCCGCCCACCCAAGACCCGCTTCCACGTGCAGACCAGGTGCAGTCCCTGGTCTCGTTTCTGGAGCATGAGCCCCAGCCGATGATCGTCCTCGATCCTGATTACAACATCCTGGCGGCGAACACGGCTTACCTGCGTCAGTTCGGCAGCGCCGACAAGCCGTTCATTGGCCATAAGTGTTATCGGGTTTCCCACCACTACGATGTGCCTTGTGACCAGGCCGGCGAGAACTGCCCGATGAAAAAGGCCAGGGAGATGCGCAGTCCGGATCGGGTCTTGCACATTCATCACACACCGCGCGGACCGGAACACGTCGATGTGGAACTGCGCCCGATCCTCAATGAGCACGGCGTCATCACTGCTTATGTGGAGCGCCTTACCCAGGTGCGGAGCGCCTCGGCACGGCCCAGTAATGAGGGGCTGGTGGGCAGTTCACCGGCCTTTAATCAGGCGCTGTTGGAACTGCAGCGGGTAGCGCCCTCGATGTTACCGGTGCTGTTGCTGGGAGAGTCCGGCACAGGCAAGGAGCTGTTTGCCCGCGCCGTCCATGAAACCAGTGAGCGGGCCGCGGGGCCTTTTGTCGTGGTGGATTGCTCCGGCTTGACCGAAACGTTGTTCGAGAGCGAGCTGTTCGGCCACGAAAAGGGGGCATTTACCGGAGCGACCACGCGCAAGGTGGGCCTGGTGGAGACGGCCCAGGGCGGTACGCTGTTTCTCGATGAGATAGGCGACGTTCCCCTGGCCATGCAGGTGAAACTGTTGCGACTGATCGAGTCTGGAACCTATCGCCGTGTTGGCAGTGTAGAAACCCAGCACGCCGATTTCAGGCTGGTGGCCGCGACCCATAAGCCCTTGGAAAAGATGGTGGAGAGGGGCGAGTTCAGGCAGGACTTGTACTACCGCATCAGCGTTTTCCCTATCCATTTACCGCCCTTGCGGCATCGCCTTGAAGACATCGGCTTGCTGGTGGATTCATTCCTGCAACGTTCCGGGATCGGTAAGCGTCGGCTGACCATCGATCTCGAGGCGCTGATGCAATTGCAGCGGTTTGCCTGGCCGGGCAATATCCGCGAGCTGCGCAATGTCCTGGAAAGAGCCGCACTGTTTGCCGACGACGGCGTCATTCACGCCTTGCATCTGCCCGCGCCCCCCTTGGCGTTGTCCGCCCCAGCCTTGACGCCTGTCCGCAATAGCAGGGACCTGGAACAGTTGGTGGCCACTTTCAAAGGCACCCGCAGCGAACTGGCCAGGCACCTGGGCGTGAGTGAGCGCACGTTATACAGGCGGTTGAAAGAACAAGGCCTGGCCTGAACGTCATCGAGCCTGGACTGCCAATGACTGCCAGCCCCTGGCAGTTTGGCAGGTTTTATTCTCGCCAAACCAGGCAATGAGTTTCGTGCATCTCAGTAACTAATTGTTTTATCAGGATAAAAAATATATCCAGGCGTTGGCATGCGCCGTGCTAAAGCATGTCCCATGACTATTTCCGATAAACGATTGCGTCGCCATCTGCTCACAGCCGTGCTGATCAAACTGGTCGTGCTGACGGTGCTGTGGTGGCTGTTCATCAAGGATTCGCGCGTCAGCGTCGACTCGAACACCATCAGTGACAGGTTCGGCGTACCCACCTCGGCTCAAGGGGCAAGCAAGTGATCTCAGAACAACTGGTGGATCTGTCACGGCTGCAATTCGCAGCCACAGCGCTGTACCACTTTCTATTTGTACCGCTCACCGTGGGGATGGTGTGGCTGCTGGTCATCATGGAAAGCGTCTACGTGATGACAGGCAATGTCATCTGGAAAGACATGACTCGCTTCTGGGGCAAATTGTTCGGCATCAACTTCGCCTTGGGCGTGACCACCGGCATCACCTTGGAGTTTCAGTTCGGCACTAACTGGGCCTACTACTCGCACTACGTCGGGGACATCTTCGGGGCCCCGCTGGCCATCGAGGGTCTGATGGCGTTCTTCCTTGAGTCGACCATGATCGGCTTATTCTTCTTCGGTTGGGATCGCCTGAAGAAAGAACATCATTTGCTGGTCACGTTGTTGATGGCCATCGGTACCAACCTGTCGGCGCTATGGATTCTGATCGCCAATGGCTGGATGCAGAACCCGGTGGGCTCGCAATTCAGTTACATCACCATGCGCATGGAGATGGTGGATTTCTGGGCCGTGGTCTTCAACCCGGTGGCGCAGGCCAAGTTTGTCCACACGGTGTCTGCCGGTTATGTCACCGGCTCGATGTTTGTGTTGTCGATTTCCAGTTGGTACTTGCTCAAGGGGCGTGATGTCGAGTTCGCCAAGCGCAGCTTCCGGGTGGCGGCCGCCTTCGGCCTGGCCTCTGTGCTGAGCGTCATCGTACTGGGGGATGAGTCGGGTTATACGGTGGGCGAGGCGCAGCAAACCAAGCTGGCGGCCATGGAGGCCATGTGGGAAACCAAACCCGCACCGGCGGGCCTGACGCTGGTGGCCAGCATTAATGAAGCCGAGTCCAGGAATAACTGGGAGTTCGATGTGCCGTGGGTGATGGGCTTGATCGGCACGCGCTCGGTCAGCAAGCAGATCCCAGGGATTCATGACATCAAAGCGAAAAACCGCGCGCGCATTCTGCGAGGCATTACCGCCGTCAATGCGCTTGAAGCGCTGCGCGCCGATCGCACCGATAAGGCCGCGTTCGATACCTTCGAAGCGTACAAGGCCGATCTGGGCTTTGGCCTGCTGCTTAAAAAGTACGTCGAGGATGTCAACCAGGCCACGCCGGCCATCATCGACAAGGCTGTGAACGATACCGTACCGCGGGTGACCCCGATGTTCTGGGGGTTCCGGATCATGGTCGGCCTGGGCTTTGCCATGCTCGTGCTTTTCGGGCTGGCATTCTGGAGCACCTTGAAATCCAGCGGCGCACATCATCGCGGGCTGCTGCGCTGGGCGCTCTGGATGCTGCCTGCGCCATGGCTTGCCTGCGAATTGGGCTGGTTCGTCGCCGAGTACGGCCGCCAACCCTGGACCATCTACGGTGTGTTGCCGACCCACATGAGCGTTTCCACCCTCAGCGTCGATAACCTGTATGGCTCTCTGGCTGGGTTCGTCGTTTTCTACACGGTGCTGCTGGCGGTGGAAATGTTCCTGATGGTCAAGTTCGCCCGCCAGGGCCCCGGCAGCCTCGGTACAGGTCGTTATGTCCACGACGCCAAGTTGAAGGAGCTTCACCATGCTTGATTACTTCACGCTCAAGATCATCTGGTGGGCGCTGGTCGGCGTCCTGCTCATAGGTTTCGCCATCATGGACGGCCACGACATGGGCGTCGGCTCACTGCTGCCGTTTGTCGGTCGCAATGACATGGAACGTCGCATCGTGATCAACACCGTGGGCCCGCACTGGGATGGCAATCAGGTCTGGTTCATTACGGCCGGCGGCGCTTTGTTCGCCGCATGGCCGGTGGTCTATGCCACGGCGTTCAGCGGGTTCTATTGGGCGATGATCCTGGTGCTCTGGGCGTTGTTCTTCCGCCCGGTGGGTTTCGACTACCGCAGCAAGATCCATAACCCGGTGTGGCGCAGTACCTGGGATTGGGGGCTTTTCGTGGGTGGGGCCGTGCCGCCGCTGGTGTTCGGCATCGCGTTTGGCAACTTGTTGCAGGGCGTACCGTTTCACTTCAATCAATACCTGGTGTCAACCTATACCGGCAGCTTCTGGCAATTGCTCAACCCTTTCGCGCTGCTGACCGGCCTGGTCAGCAGCGCCATGATTACGCTGCAGGGGGGCACCTACCTGGCCCATCGTACGGAGGGCAGCATCCAGTCCCGGGCGATAAAAGGCGCGGTAGGCGCTGCGATCGTACTGGTGTGTTCGTTCATCGCAGCGGGTATCTGGTTGCAATGGATCGAGGGCTATCGCATCACGTCGCTCGTCGATACCGCCGGGTTGCCTGACATTCTCGGCAAGTCGGTCGTGAGGGAGGCGGGGGCCTGGATGGCCAACTATGGTCGCTATCCTTGGCTGTGGCTGCTGCCCGCGCTTGGACTGGCCGGCGCAGCCGGTGCGGCGCTGTTGCTGATGAGGCGCCGTACCCTTTGCGCGTTCGTTGCGTCATCGCTTGCGGTGGTCGGTGTCATCGGTACGGCAGGGGTATCGATGTTCCCCTTTGTCATGCCGTCGTCATCGATGCCAGCGGCCAGTCTGACCGTGTGGGACAGTGTTTCCAGTCACCTGAGCCTGGCCATCATGTTCTGGGCCACGTTGTTCTTCATGCCGTTGATCGTGATCTATACCGGTTGGGCGTATCGCGTCATGCGCGGCAAGGTTACGGCCACCCAGATCAACGCCAACGAACACTCGGCGTACTAGTGTCGACAGAGGAGTGAAGCAATATGTGGTATTTCGCCTGGATGCTGGGAGTCGGTTTCGCACTGCTGCTGGCGATACTCAATGCGATGTGGGGCGAGAACGAGACCGGTCGAGCCATGAGCGACCGTGACGAGGCGCAGCCATGACGCTGAATGTCGCGGGTGTCCAGCCCACGTCACGGCTGCATCGGCTGAGCCTCGTCGTTGCGGTGACGATCATGTTGGCCTGCTCGCTCTACCCGCCACTGATGACGGCGCCGGACGGGAAAGCCGACCATGTCTTGGCAACGGCCTTGTTTATCGCCATGAGCGTGGCGTTTGTCAGGGGCGTGGGGTTCATTCCCCGCAGGCCTTTCTGGCGAAGGATGTTTTCAGGTTGGACCTGCCTGGTGGCTCTTGCGCTTGCCGGTGGGTTGAAGTTGTTGCACTGAAGCCTGATGAGAAGCCCGGCGATGGCTGGACGGTGATCAAGAAAACTCACCTGCCGACGCGGCAGGTGAGTAGGGCAGTCCTGGGGGCCGGCCTAGCGAGCTGGCGGGCTCATTTGCTGTTGTTGCATCATCTGCTCCATCATCATCTGTTGCATGCCCATGTACCTGTCCATCATGTACTGGTGCTGCTTCATCTGCTCAGGCGTCATCTGGGAATAGTGGCTGCCCATTTGTTTCCAGCCCATCATCGGGCCGTTCCCCTTCATGTGGCCGCCCATCATGCCTGCCCCGCAACACCCCATCATCCCATTCATCATCTGCATGCTTTGCCGCATCGTGGCCTGGTGATCCTGCATGAGCTTCTGGCGTTGCGCCGGATCGCTGGTGTTCTGGATCTGGGTCATCTGTTCCTGCATTTTTTTCAGGTTTTCCTGGGCCGTCGCCATCTGCTGGTCGAATTGCTCAACGCTCATTGACGGCGGGGGCGCCTTGGCGGCGTCGGTGGCTTGCTGGGCAAAGCTCAGCGTGGGGAAAAGCACCGCGGTCAGGGCGAGGGCGGCGAGTCTGGATGCGTTCATGATTCAGTTCCTTGCAGGCTGGTGGCGCGGGGAGTGGGATCGTCACGGTTGACGATCGGACTCGGTTAAACGCAGTCGAAGCTGTTTTTCAATTTCGATGATGGCGAACAGCGCAATGCCCACCGCGATGATCAGCAGTCCATCCATGAAGGGCACCGCTTGGGTCGCGAACACGGTTTGCAGCGGCGGCGCGTAGGTGATGGCGAATTGAGCGACGGTCACTACCGCGACGGTCGCCCACACAACCTTCGTACCCCGAAGGCCCTTCCAGGTCAGTGACGTGCCGTAGAGATTGCGGATAAAGAACAGGTGGAAAATTTCCATCACGACCAAGGTGTTCACTGCCAGGGTGCGGGCCAGTTCGACGGAGTAGCCTCGGTCCAGGGCATAGGTAAAGATGCCGTAGACACCGCACAGGAACAGAATGGAAACGAGCACCATATGCCAGACTAATGCGCCGCTGATCAACGGCTCCTGTCGTGAGCGCGGTGGCCTGCGCATGGTGTTGTCTTCGGTTGGTTCGAACGCCAGCGCGATACCCAGCGTGATGGCGGTAATCAGGTTGATCCACAGGATCTGTATCGCCGTGACTGGCAATGTAAGGCCAAACAGCAGCGCGACAATCAGGGTCATTGTCTCGCCCGCGTTGGTGGGTAACGTCCAGCTCAGCACTTTCTTGATGTTGTCGTAGACCGTCCGGCCTTCACGCACAGCGGCCACGATGGAGGCGAAGTTATCGTCCGCCAGTACCAGGTCCGCGGCTTCCTTGGCTGCTTCACTGCCTTTGCAACCCATGGCGATGCCGGCATCTGCGCGTTTGAGCGCTGGCGCGTCGTTGACGCCGTCGCCGGTCATGGCTACGGTCATGCCGTTGAGTTGCAGCAACGTCACCAGCCGCAGCTTATGTTCGGGGCTGGTACGCGCGAAGATGTTCACTTGCTTGAGTGATTCCCTGAGGGTGGCATCGTTCATGGCGTCCAGGTCGCTGCCGGTCAGTACCTTGTCGGGGTTGTCCAGGCCGATCTGATCACCGATGGCGCAGGCGGTGCCGGCGTGATCCCCTGTGATCATCTTCACGACAATGCCGGCCGCCTGGCATTGCTTGATCGCCTGGATCGTTTCCGGGCGGGGCGGGTCGATCATCCCGACCAGGCCAAGCAAGGTCAGTGTCCCTTGCACATCGGCAAACTCCAGGATGGCGTGTTCGGGCGGGACGGATCTGACGGCGAGCGCCAACACGCGCTGGCCCTTGCGGGCGATGGCATTGGCCTGCGCGTGCCAATAGTCGGCATCGAGCGGGGCCGTCGCCCCCGTGTTGCTGCGCTGGTGCGTGCACATGGTCAGAATCTGCTCCGGCGCACCTTTGACATAAATGGCGGCTTGCCGGTCATGGTTGTGATGCAGCGTTGCCATGAAACGGTGTTTGGCGTCGAACGGAATGGCATCGGTGCGGGCCCAAGTGCCGCGTTCCTCTTCGCCGTTGATGCCGGCCTTGGCGCAAAACACCAGCAATGCACCCTCCATGGGGTCCCCTTCGACTTTCCAGGTGTCTTCGTGCTGCCTCAAGCGTGCGTCAGTGCAAAGGCTCGTCGCGCGCCCCAGTTCGGCCAGCACCGGGTGGTGGGAGGTGTCGATCAATTGATCGGCAAGGTTCATGTTGCCCGAAGGCTGGTAGCCGACACCGTCGACGGTGAAGGTCAGGTCACGGGTGACGACGGATGCCACCATCATCTCGTTACGGGTGAGGGTGCCGGTCTTGTCCGTGCAGATGACCGATACCGAGCCCAGGGTTTCGATGGCCGGCAGGCGCCGAACGATGGCGTTGCGCTGGGCCATCGCCCGCACGCCCACCGCCAGGGTGATGGTGAGTACGGCGGGCAATCCCTCGGGTATGGCTGCGACCGACATGCCCACCACGACCATGAATATCTCGGTGAAGACGTAATGCCCGACAAAGTGGCCATAAGCGAGTAGCAGACCGGCGATCAGCAAAATCAATAGCGTCAGCCAGCGGGCGAAGGCATCCATTTGCTTTATCAGGGGCGTCGTCAGCGGCTCCACTGCTGACAGCAGGTTGCTGATGCGCCCGATTTCAGTCGATGTCGCGGTGGCGACAACGACCCCTGTCGCTTGTCCGCAGGTCACCAGGGTGCCACTGAAGGCCATGCAGGCACGATCACCCAGGGCCGCTTCGATGCGCACCGGTTCGGTATTTTTTTCGGCCGGTGCGGATTCTCCGGTCAGGATGGCTTCCTGGACCTGGAGCCGGTTGGCATGCAGCAGGCGCAGATCCGCCGGGACCTTGTCGCCGGCCTCCAGCAAGACGATATCGCCGGGCACCAGTTCCTCACCTGCGATGCCCAGGCGTTCGCCGGCACGTATCACCGTTGCCCGGGGCGCGAGCATGTTGCGGATGGCGTCCATGGCCTGCTCGGCCTTGCCTTCCTGGACATAGCCAATGATCGCATTGGCCACCACGACAGCGAGAATGACCACCGTGTCCCACAGGTGTTGCAGCGCAGCGGTGATTGCAGCGCAACCCAGCAGCACATAAATCAGGATGTTATGAAATTGCAGCAGAAATCGCCGCCACGCTGGCCGTCGGGCTGACGCCGACAACCGGTTGAAACCCGTACGCTCAAGCCGGGCCTGGACTTCGGCGATGTCCAGCCCGGCTTGCTCATCGACATCAAGGTGTTTGAGCGCCTGTTCGGCGGGCAACGTGTACCAGGCCAGGCCCTGCGAGGGCGTTGTCGGGTGCGCCGCTGGTATGTTGCTCGGTCGGTTCATCAGCCGCGTTCCTGTGGATACGGAGCGGTTGTTCTACAGGCCATCGGCACAGGACTGCCTTCAGCCCATCTGCTGCGGCGCAATCACCCACAAGCTGCAGGGCATCTTGTACAGCAGGCCTTCGACGGTGCTGCCGATCAGCTTGTCCAGGCTGCCGTAGCGCACGCGCCCCATGACGATGACATCAATGTCATGGGACGCGGCGTAGCTCGCCAGCACCTTGGCCGGGTCACCCATGATCATGCGTCGCTGGTCCGCGGCGATGCCATTGCGTTCGGCCAGTGCATCGAAGGCGGCGCCCTGGGACTCGTAGAGCTGGCGGGCCAGGGTCGAGGAGAAGAACATCGAACCGTTGCCAAAACCGTATTCAGCGGCGGTAATGGACGAAAGGTCATAGGCGTAGATGACTTCCAGCGTCGCGTCGCAGCGGGTGGCCAGCTTGTTGGCTTCGCTCAGGATCCGATCATTGAGGCCTTCGTAGCGTCCGTCCTGATGGAACGGGTCGATGGCGGCCAGGATCTTGCGCGGGCGGGCGTGGGCGACCTTGTTGACGAAGTGCAGCGGGACCTCGCATTCGCGCAGCAGATGCACGTCCAGCGGCGTGAACATCAGTCGGGAAAACCACGACTCAGGGTCCACCGACTTGATCAGCGCAGCCATCGGCGCTTCCTTGAGGTGGACCAGGATTTCCTGCAAGGGGCGCTCGACCCACGTCACTTCTGTCGTGACTTCGATGCCGAGGTTGCGCAGGGGCCTGGCCTGTTCCTCCAGCCACTGCCGATGGCGCTCGATGTAGCCCAAGCGCATCTGCTCCAGCGCCTGCTCGTTGACCAGGCCCGCCGTGGCCAGGCCTTCGAGGTAGTCAAACGCGACAATATGCAGCGCCGCGCCTTCGGCCCTGGCCAGTGCGGCGGCCCGGTCGAACGCCGGGCTGTGTTCCATCAGTGGCGAGACGACCAGCATCAATCGTGATTGCGTAGACATGACAAACCTCCCGGGCAAGGACCTGTTGGCGCCGGGCGACGTTTCGCGCGGCGTGGTGTCTGTCATCGATCATGAGCGTCATGGAGCCCGGTAACTTGATTTGCATCAAACACGCTTCAAAGCGTTGCATCGAAGGCGGCAACGGCGCGGCAATCGCGCTATGTTTGAGCATGATCAGTCGCCCCAGGGCACGAGCGCAGCCGGCTCGGACCTCTGGATTGAGTGACAACCGCAGACAGTGCCAGAGAGCCGAACCATGACTGAAACCCTGGCCTTCGCCAATGCCGCCGCCGCGCTGGGAATCGGCCTGTTGGTGGGGCTTGAGCGCGAACGACGCAAAGGCGAGGGCGACCGGCGCGACTTCGCCGGCCTGCGTACCTTCGCCATCACGTCCGTGCTCGGCTACCTGGCGGTCCAGGCGGGCGGTCCCTTGTTGCTGGGGGGCATGACGCTCGCCCTGGGCGCATTGGTCACCGTGGCCTATTGGCGAAACCTCGACAAGGATCCGGGGATCACCAGCGAGGTGGCCTTGTTCGCAGTATTGGCACTGGGCGCGCTCTGTGCGAGCGCCCCAGGCCTGGCGACCTCGATTGGGGTGGTGATGGCCGGGCTGCTCGCCAGCCGCCAGGCGTTGCACCACTTTGCCCGCAACCAATTGACGGCCACCGAGATGCGCGATGGCCTGGTGCTGTTGATCGCCGCGCTGGTCGTGCTCCCGCTGGCACCGGATCGATTCCTCGGGCCTTATGACGCAATCAACTTGCGCAACCTGTGCACCCTCACCGTCATGCTGATGGCGGTGGGTGCGCTGGGGCATGTCGCGGTTCGAACCCTGGGGACCCGCTATGGCTACGCCCTCAGTGCGATTGCCTCGGGGTTTGCTTCTGCCACGGCGACTGTCGCGACCATGGGCGGTATCGCGGCCAAAGAGCCGATCAATCTCAAGGTGGTGAGCGCTGCGGCGATGTTATCCAATCTGGCGACGGTGACTCAAATGGGCCTGATTCTCGCAGCCGTGGACCCCGCGCTGCTGCGTTGGATGTGGGGGCCGTTGGTGTGCGGGATGCTGATGGTATTGCTCTATGCCGGCGTGCTGATGTTTCCCCGGCCAAGGGCGCGGGCCGATGAAACCATCAAGCACAGCGGCGCCTTCAGCCTCAAACTGGCGATGACGATGGTCCTGGCGATGGCCGCTATCACTGTCCTCTCGTCGGCGATGCTCGATGTGTTTGGCCAGGCCGGGGTGACCGTCACCGCGATTTTCAGCGGGTTGCTCGACGCCCATGCCTCGACGGCCTCCATCGCTTCTCTGGCCAAGGGCGGGTTGTTGCCCTTCGACGGCGTCGCCGTACCGGTCCTGATGGCGCTGAGCAGCAACTCTCTGAGCAAATGCGTCGTCGCCTGGCTCAGTGGCGGGCGAAGGTTCGCCGGGTATGTGATTCCCGGCCAGGTGCTGGTCACGCTGGCGATGTGGGCAGGGCTGTTGCTCCCGAGTTTGTCAGCCTGAATGATGGCTGTTTGATGAAGATCAAGTCCTGTCTCGGGCAGGCGTTCATTCTGGAACCCTCAATCCTTTAAGTGGCTGTCGCCACGTGCCGAGGTGTTCCATGTCCCAGACTCAACGTTTATTGCTAGTGGCGCCTGACGCCATGATCCGTACGCCGGCGTTCGACCGCGCCACCGAGTTGGCCCTGGCGCTGGACCTGCCCCTGCATATCGTGGCGTTCGACTACCTGGAGTTGCTCTCGGTGGCCGGTCTGTTCGCCCCGGAACAGGTCAAGCAAGCGCGTGAGGGTTATCTGGAAACCCATCGGCATTGGCTGTGGCAACAGGCCGAACTGGCACGTCGGCACGGCGTCGAGGTGACCTGCGAGGTGGTGTGGAGCAAGGATGCCTTCCAAGCCTTGCAGCAATACGTCAAGGAGATGCCGATGGCGTTGATCATCAAGGACGCGCAGCCGGAACCGGCAATGAAGCGGGTGTTTTTCACGCCCCTGGACTGGCGCTTGCTGCGTGACTGTCCGGTGCCAGTGCATCTGGTCACGGACGCTCGTAACCCGCGGCCTCGGCGGGTCCTGGCGATTGTCGATGTGCTGCGCAGCGAGGAGCAGGACCTGGTGTTCAACGACCGGATCGTCGACGCCGCGGTCAAACTGGCGGAACAATGCAACGCCCAGGTCGAGTTGCTGCACGCCTTCGATTGGACGGCTGTCTACGCCTCGGATATGGGCATTGGTGCGCTGCCCCTGGCCACTGGGCTCTATGAAGCGTTGGGCCAGGCACAGCACGAGGTGTTCGAGTCCCTGGCCGAGCGGCACGGGGTCGCACCGCAGCAGTGCCACTTCATCGAAGGGGCGCCGCTGAACAGCATTTGCACGTTCGCTACCGATCACCAGATCGATGTCATCGTCATGGGCACCACGGCGCATCGTGGCCTGGACAAGCGCCTGGGCACCACCGCTGAGCTGCTGCTGCAACGGGCGCCCTGCAGCGTATTGGCGATCAAGCCGCAAGCGTGATTGGCGCAACGCGGCGCGAGGCCATGCCAAGGCCTCGCGCAGCGTCCGGGATCAAAGGTAGAGCCGGTGGATGACCTGCCGGGTGTCGTCGGGATCGCTGTGGGTTTCAAAACCCAGGCTATGGGCCAAGTCCCGCATCGGCGCATTGCTGGCCGCATCGACGGAGTACATCTGGCGATAGCCGTTTTTACGCGCGGTGTCGATCAGGTGCTCCATCAACAACGTCCCCAGTCCCAGGTGTTGCCAAGGGTCGGCGACCGTCACCGCACACTCGCATTCGTGTTCCTGGGTCGCGCAATAGCGGCTGACACCGATCTCGATCAACTCGCCGTTGTCATGGACCAGGGCGATGTAGGCCATGCGCGTCTTGCAGTTGACGTCCATCAAGTTATCGAGCAGCGCCGCGCCTGGCTCATTGATCTGCGCCAGGAAGCGCATGTGCCGGGACTCCGGTGACAGGCGCATGATGAAGTCGTATTCGCGCTGGCGATCCTGCTCCCTGAGCGGGCGGATCAAGACATGCCGGCCGTCCTTGAGTGCCTGGATCCAGTGTTTGCCACTGATGCTGGCATACAGGGCAGCGGCGCGTTCGTTGTGGTCTTTGACAGTGAGCATGGTGCGATCCTCCCTCGGATGTGCACGTGCGGTGCGATAAAAAGCTACGCATTCGGTACTGTTCTACGCCCGCCACGGCGATCGATTCTGATCTGGATCAGTGCCTGCGTATCCGCCCGTCGATTGCCCGGCCTTTGATTCAGATCAAACCGTCCGGGGCCTTGATGGGCGCACGCTGAAGATCGCTCCGGAAAAGGCCGGTGCAAGGTTCTGGATTTCGTGTGGGCAATCCGATGGAGGTGTGCGATGGGGCAATACCAGCGTCTGCTATTGATCGTCGAACCTGATCTGCACCCCTCTGCAGCGATGCGCAGGGCCTGTGCCCTGGCCCGGGCCAGCGGCGCCGCACTGCACTTGTGCGCGTTCGTCCAACCGCCGGCGCGCACCCACTTATGGGGTGAAAAAATCGATGAAGCGAGTGTGCAGCGCTATCTGCACCGCTACCGTCGCTGGATGGTGGAGGAGGCGGCGCTGCTCAAGGAGGAAGGCCTGGATGTGACGACTCACGTGGTATGGACGCTCCATCCGTTGCTGGACATCCTGCGCTATGTCGAGCAGTTCCAGCCTGACCTGCTGATCAAGGACGTTGCCCTCGAACCTTTGCTCAAGCGCGTGTTCGCAACGCCGCTGGACTGTCATCTGTTGCGCGACTGTCCGGTGCCGGTGCATCTGGTCAACCAGGCGGTGCACGGCTTGCCGCGCCGGGTCGTGGCGGCGGTGGACCCTTCGGACCCCGAGGCCAATGCCTTGAACGAGCACATCGTCCAGACTGCTGCCGCGATGGCCCGGCAATGCGATGCCTCGCTTCATCTGTTGTACGCCTGCGACCTGTCGCCGGCCTTCAACGGCGAAGCCTCGTTGCTGGCCGGGGCTTGGGATGACGACTTTGCCGACGCCCTGCGCGAATCGCTGCATGCGGCGTTTATCAGCCTGGCCGGGCGCTGTGGCGTACCGGCGGAGCGTCGGCACTTCGTCGTTGGCCTGCCAGTGCCGGTGATCCAGGAATTCATCGACGAATTCGAGGCCGACGTGGTGGTGATGGGCACTGTGCACCGCGCCGGTCTTGAGCGTTTGATTGGCAGCACGACAGAACGTGCCTTGTACTCGGTGCCGGGCAGTGTGCTGGCGGTCAAGGGATGAGTACGATGGCCCCGTTGAGCTGTCCGCTCCTCAGGTGTTCCAGCGCTTGGTTGGCTTGGACCAATGGGTAGCAGGTCACGTTGCAATGCACGGGTGTGCGCTGGATCTGTTCGAAAAACGCCAGGCCGTCCGCGCGGGTCAGATTGGCCACTGAGCGCACGCTGCGCTCCTGCCACAACAGGCGATAGGGGAAGGCAGGGATGTCGCTCATGTGAATGCCGGCGCACACCACGCAACCGCCTTTGGCGGTGGCTTGCAAGGCCAGTGGCACCAGTTCGCCGACGGGGGCGAAGATCAGGCTGGCGTCCAGCAGATGGGGCGGGAGCTGATCCGATGCCCCGGCCCAGGTCGCGCCCAGCGAACGGGCATAGGCCTGGCCGAGGTCGTCACCGGGCCGAGTGAAGGCATAGACTTGCTGGCCCCGGCCCACGGCGACCTGGATCGCCAGGTGCGCAGCGGCGCCGAAGCCATAAAGGCCCAAGTGAGGGGCGTTTTGCGCCATCTGCAAGGCCCGGAAACCGATCAGCCCTGCACACAGCAGAGGCGCGGCTTCGGCGGCCTCAAGCGTATCGGGGAGGGGGAAGCAGAATCGCGCATCGGCGACGGTGTAGTCGGCATAGCCGCCGTCCAACTGGCAGCCAGTGAACAGTGCCTGGTCGCAGAGGTTCTCCCGGCCCGAGCGGCAGAACTCACACACCCCACACGTCCACCCCAGCCAGGGCACGCCCACCCGTCGGCCGATCCAGTCCGGGGCCACCTGCGCGCCGACGGCGGTGACCTCACCGACGATCTCGTGGCCCGGCACCCGAGGCAATCGAGCCTGGGGCAGTTCACCGTCGAACAGATGCAAGTCGGTGCGGCACACACCGCAGGCTTGCACCTTGATCAGCAGTTGCCCGGCGGCCGGCGTCGGTTGAGGGCGTTCTTCCAGTTGCAAGGGCTGGCCAATCGTGTGCAGGACCATGGCGCGCATGAGCATTCTCCTGTGTGAGCGGGCGCTCGCCATGCCAGTGAGCGGCGCCAGGGCATCAAGCAAGCACCTTGTATGACCTTAGCGTCCCTGGTTCTGATGTAAATCAAGTCACCCTTATTCCCGCGTTCCAGAATCAGGCATGGCAACCCTGTGTTTTTGCGGAGGACGTGATGAGCGATTTTCTCAGCCCCGACCAACTGGAAGGTATTGACGCCTACTGGCGTGCGTCCAATTACCTGGCCGTAGGACAGATCTACCTCAAGGACAACCCGTTGTTGCGCAAACCACTGCAACAGGGGCATGTCAAACCTCGCTTGCTGGGCCACTGGGGCACGACGCCTGGGCTGAATCTGATTTACGTGCACCTCAATCACCTGATCAAGACCCGTGACCTGAACATGATCCTGATCACCGGGCCCGGTCATGGCGGCCCGGCCATCGTCGCCCAGAGCTACCTGGAGGGTAGCTTCACCCAGTGTTATCCCTCGGTGGAGCAGAACGAAAACGGAATGTTGCGCCTGTTCCGGCAGTTTTCCTGGCCTTATGGCTTATCCAGCCATGTCTCGGCGCAGATTCCCGGCTCCATCCATGAAGGTGGGGAGTTGGGTTACTCCCTGGCCCATGCCTATGGCGCGGCGTTCGACAACCCTGACCTGATCGTGGCCTGCGTCATCGGCGACGGTGAGGCGGAAACCGGGACGTTGGCGGCGAGCTGGCATTCCAATAAATTCCTCAACCCCAGGCGTGACGGCGCCGTACTGCCCATTCTTCATCTCAACGGTTTCAAGATCGCCAACCCCACGCTGCTTTCGCGCATCAGTGAAGACGAGCTGTCGGCCCTGATGTATGGCTACGGCTACGATCCTTATTTTGTCGAAGGCGACGACCCGCAAGCGGTGCACCAACAGCTGGCCAGGACCCTGGACGGCATGTTGCTCAAGATTCGCGAAATCCAGCGCATGGCCCGCGCGGATTCGTCGGGACGTACCCTGGAACGCCAGCTCTGGCCGATGCTGGTGCTGCGCACGCCCAAGGGTTGGACCGGTCCGAAATTCGTCGATGGCCAGCAGGTCGAAGGCACCTGGCGCGCCCACCAGGTGCCGCTGAGCCACTTCGAGCTGCCCGTCCATTTGACGCAACTGGAACAATGGCTCCAGAGCTACCGTCCGCAGGAGTTGTTCGACGACAACGGTGCGTTGCTGCCGGACGTTGCCGCGTTGGCGCCGACGGGACATCGGCGCCTGGGCGCCAATCCTCATGCCAATGGCGGCGTGCTGCTCAAACCCTTGGAACTGCCCAGGTTCACCGATTACGCCATGCAATTCAACGCGCCCGGCAGCGTGCAGGCAGAGGCCACCCGGGTGTTGGGTGGTTTTGTGCGCGATGTGATGAAGCACAACCTGGGGGCAGCCAATTTCCGCCTGTTCGGTCCCGACGAAACCGCCTCCAATCGCCTTGATGCGGTGTACGAGGTCAGTGGCAAAGCCTGGATGGCGGCCCTGGAGACGGGCGATACGAACCTGGCGTGCGACGGCCGGGTGATGGAAATCCTCAGCGAGCAAGTGTGTGAAGGCTGGCTGGAGGGGTATCTGCTGACGGGTCGGCATGGGCTGTTTTCCTGCTATGAGGCGTTCATCCACATCGTCGATTCGATGTTCAATCAGCACGCCAAATGGCTCAAGACCGCTGCCCAGATCCCATGGCGCGCCTCGATTGCTTCGCTCAATTACCTGCTCACGTCCCATGTCTGGCGACAGGACCACAATGGATTTTCCCATCAGGACCCGGGGTTCATCGACCTGGTGGCGAACAAGAGCGCCGACGTGGTGCGCATCTACCTGCCAGCGGACGCCAATTGCCTGTTGTCCGTGGCCGATCACTGCCTCAAGAGCCGCGATTACATCAATGTGATCGTGGCCGGCAAACAGCCGGAATGGCAGTGGCTGGACATCGATTCGGCCGTTCGGCACTGCTCGGTCGGGATCGGTCGCTGGGCCTTTGCCTGCAACAACGACGAAGACCCGGACGTGGTGATGGCGTGTGCCGGTGACGTGCCAACGTTGGAAACCCTGGCCGCTGTCACGCTGCTGCGTGAATACGTGCCAGACCTGCGGGTGCGGGTGGTGAATGTCGTCGACCTGCTGGCCCTGCAACCGCCGCAACAGCATGCCCACGGGTTGCCGGACGCCGAGTTCGATGGGTTGTTTACCGTGGACAAGCCAGTGATTTTCGCCTTCCACGGCTATCCGTCGCTGATTCATCGACTGATCTACAAGCGTCACAACCACGATAACTTCCATGTCCGCGGTTTCATGGAGGAGGGCGCCACCACTACGCCGTTCGACATGGCGGTCATCAACCACCTGGATCGCTACCAACTGGCGCTCGATGTCATCCAGCGCGTGCCACGGTTGCAGCCGCTGGTGGACAGCGCTCGGGATCGCTACTGGGCAACCATGGAAAAGCATCAGCTGTACCTCATCGAGCATGGGCAGGACATGCCCGAAGTCTTGAATTGGCGCTGGACGCCGACGCCGCAATGACGGCCAACATGCCTCATGGCATCGACGCTGCGCCGTGGCGTTCGAGCCCGACTTTGGAGACCCATCATGAGCCAGTACCAACGCCTGTTGCTGATCCTCAACCCGGCACAACGCCATTCACCCGCCCTGCATCACGCCGCGGCCCTGGCGGCGGCCAGTGGGGCGCACTTGCATGTCACCGCCTTGATTCCCTCGCTGGACATCCTTTCGCTGCTTGAAGAAGGGCCTCGTGAGGAAGCGCGGCAGAACTATCTCCAGGACCATCGTCATTGGTTGGAGGATGAGGCGGACAAGTTGCGCCGCCGTGGCCTGCGGGTCACCACTGAGGTGGAATGGGCCCAGAAGATGGGCAAGCAGATCCTGCAACACGTTACGCAGATCCAGCCGGACTTGCTGATCAAGCAGGTACAACACGAGCCCATGCTCAAGCGGGCATTTTTCACCCCGCTGGACTGGCAACTGCTGCGCAACTGTCCTGTTCCGATGTACCTGGTGGGGGCCACCGGTCATGCGCTGCCGCGCACAGTGGTCGCGGCGGTGGACCCTTCCAGTGCGTTTGCCCAGAACAGCGGGCTGAATGACCGGATCATCCGCCAGGCCATGGGGCTGGCCTTACAGTGCGACGCCGAGCTGCATCTGGTTCACGCCTATGAGGTGTCGTCAGTCTATCTGGGGGATGCGGGCGGTGGCGGCCTGTCGCTGTCGCAGCTCAGCAAGGAACTGCGCAGGAGCCTGGAAAAAACCTTCCTGGAACTGGCGAACCTGTTTGGTGTGCCGGCCGAGCGCAGGCATTTTCTACTGGGGCATCCGGTCTCGGCCCTGAGTGAATTTGCCCTGGAGCATGAAGTGGACGTGATCGTCATGGGGCGATTCCAGCACGACGATCTGTATGGGCCACTGGGCAGCACGACCGAGCACATCCTGTACCAGGTGTCGTGCAGTGTTCTGGCGGTGTGATGAATCGGACTTGACCGCTGGGTTGTTGACAAAGATCAACGGCAACGAGGTCAAGCAATGTGACCAATAGACTTACGATCGATTGTCCAGGAGCACCGCCATGCGCATGACATTTCTCGGGGCCGCCGGTACGGTTACAGGCAGCAAGTACCTGCTGGAACACGACGATCAGCGCATCCTGATCGATTGCGGTCTGTTCCAGGGCTACAAGCAGTTGCGCCTGCACAACTGGGACCCCTTCGAGCTGCCGATGCGTGACCTGGATGCGATCGTACTGACCCACGCCCACCTGGACCACAGCGGCTACCTGCCGGTGCTGGTGCGTAATGGCTATCGCGGCCCCATCTACGCCACGCCGGCGACCTGCGAGCTGGTGAAGATCCTGCTGCGCGACAGCGCTCGCTTGCAGGAAGAAGAAGCCGAATACGCTAACCGCAAGGGGTTTTCCAAACACGCGCCGGCCTTCCCGCTGTACACCCGTGAACACGCTGAACGAGCGCTGAAACTGCTGCGCCCGATTGCATTCGAACACCCGGTGGAGATCGCCCGGGGGATCACCATCTTGCTGCGTCGCGCCGGGCACATCCTCGGTGCCGCGACGGTACAGGTCCAGGCTGGTGGGGTGACACTGGTGTGTTCCGGGGACTTGGGGCGACCCGAGGATCCGGTGATGTTCGCGCCGAAAGTCATCGAGCAGGCGGATGTCCTGCTGGTGGAGTCGACCTACGGCGACCGTCGACACCCACACGAGTCGCCGGAAGATCAATTGGCTGAGGTGATCACTCGCACCGCGCTGCGCCGTGGCATCACGTTGGTGCCCTCGTTCACGGTTGGCCGTGCCCAGTTGCTGATGTACCACCTGTATCGCCTGAAACAACGCCGGGCGATCCCCGATATCCCGATCTACCTCAACAGCCCCATGGCCATCGACGTCACCCGGTTGTACCAGCGCTTTGGTGACGAGCATCGTCTCTCCAGGGAAGAGTGCGAAGGCATGTGCCACATCGCCCATCCGGTGCGCTCGGTCAAGGACTCCATGGCCCTGGACCTGCAACGCACCCCGGCGGTGATCATTGCCGCCAGTGGCATGGCCACCGGCGGGCGCGTGCTGCACCACCTCAAGAGCCTGGCGCCCAACCCCATCAACACCTTGCTGATGCCCGGTTTCCAGGCTGGCGGTACGCGAGGTGCGAGAATTGTGGCGGGTGAGCCTGCGGTGCGCATCCATGGCAAGGACGTGCCGATCAATGCCGAAGTGGTGCCCATGCAAACGCTCTCGGCCCATGCCGATGCCGACGAAATCATGCAATGGCTGCGCGGCTTCAAGACACCCCCCCGGCACACCTATGTGGTGCATGGCGAACCCAATGCGTCCGACGTCTTGCGCCATCGCATTGGCGACGAACTGGGGTGGTCGGTGTCGGTGCCGGAGTACCGCGATAGCGTCGAACTCTGAACGACCGCCTTGGCGAGCAAGGGGATTTTCTGTGCCCACCGGATTTGTGCGCGCCACGCTCCAGAGTGGGAGCTAGCCTGCTCGCGAAGGGGCCGGCCGCTTCAACGACGCATTCGGCCTGAAATAAGCACAGGCATGAAAAAGCCCCTCGTCGTTGGCCGGCGAGGGGCAGGGTTCAAAGCGATCAATCGGCCTTGATCGGCACGACCTTTTCCGCTTTCAGTGCTTCCGGTTTTTTTGGCAGTGTCAGCGTCAGCACGCCTTTGCTGAACTGGGCTTCGATCTTGTCGCTGTCGACGCCTTTTGGCAGGTTGAACACCCGTTCGAAGGAGCCGTAGTGGCGCTCGGACAGGTGATAACCCTTTTTCTTTTCTTCCTTGGTTTCTTTTTTCTCCCCCTTGATGATCAGGTTGCCGTTGGCCAGGCGGATTTCGATGTCTTTCTGATCCATGCCGGGCAACTCGGCGGTGATTTCAAAGCTCTTTTCCTTCTCGGTGATGTCAACGGCCGGCAGGCTGCTCATGGAAAACTCGCGACGCCAGAAGGGTTCGACATCGAACAACCCGCGACTGAAGGGCGAAATCCCCGTGCCCCGGTTGAAGTCATCGAACAGGCGATCTACCTGCTGGCGGAGCTTTTCAAATGGATGCCTGAGGTCAGTCTTGGCGGGATGCGGAGCGTTGTCTTCGGTTTTGACCGGCATCTTTTTCACTGAATTGGACATTTGATTTTCCTCTTGGGTGATGTTCGGGCGGGTACCTGAACAGATGACCAGATACCGTTGCCGAACAGGTCAATGCATGCTTGCGAACTTACAAGGACAGTTGGCCGGACCAGAGCATCCAGCCGGCGAAGATCGCCGCCGCCCAGATCACCAGCAGCAGGCCCCAGCCAAAACCAGTGAGGGCCCGGCCCGTCCTGGCCCGTTGAGCGCTCAGGTAGATCAGCGAGCCGGGGGCATAGAGCAGGGCACTGAGCAGCATGTACCGGGGGCCGGCGGCGTAGAGCAGCCAGACGCAATAGCCCGTCGCGACCACAGCGATGGCCATGTCGCGCAGTTGCAGGCCGCGATGGCCGGCGTAGGTCTGGCCTTGCCAGGTCATTTTCAGTGCATACAGGCCACTGAACAGGTAGGGCAGCAGGATCATCGAGGTGGCGAGTGAAATCAGCGCCAGGTAGCTGGCGCTCGAATACAGGGTCAGCAACAGGAACAATTGGATGCAGCCGTTGGTGATCCATAGCGCGTTGGCCGGTGCGCCGTGTTGGTTTTCCGTGGCCAGCAGGCGCGGCATGACCTTTTCCTTGGCCGGGGTGAACACCGATTCGGCTGCCAACAGCGTCCAGGCCAGCAGCGCGCCGCCCACCGACACAATCAGGCCAATACTGATCAGCACCGCGCCCCAAGGCCCGGCCACCGCTTCCAGTACACCGGCCATGGAAGGGTTCTTCAGCGCGGCCAGTTCGGGCTGTCTGAGGATGCCCAAGGACAATAGGGAAACGGCGATCAGCAGCATCAATGTCAGGATGAAGCCAATCACCGTGGCGCGGCCGACGTCGGCCCGTTCGGCGGCCCGGGCGGAGAATACGTTGGCGCCTTCGATACCGATGAACACCCAGACCGTCACCAACATGGTGCTCTTGACCTGGTCCAGCGTACTGCCCAGCGCCGGCGTGCCCCAGAAATCCACCATGAAGGTGTCCTTGGAGAACGCGGCAATGACCAGTCCGATGAACAACAGCAACGGCACCACCTTGGCGATCGTCGTCAGGGCGTTGGCCTTGGCGGCGGTGCGCATCCCGCGCAGGATCATCCAGTGCAATGCCCACAGCACCACGGACGCGCCAACGATCGCGGCTTTGTTATTGCCTTCGCCAAACACGGGGAAAAAGTAGCTGAGCGCAGCGAACAGAATCACCAGGTAGCTGACATTGCCGATCCAGGCGCTGATCCAATAGCCCCACGCCGAATTGAAACCGAGGAATTCGCCACCCAGGGCACGGGCGTAGGCAAACACACCGTTGTCCAGTTCCGGTTGGCGGTTGGAGAGAGTCTGGTAGACCAGGGCCAGCGAGAGCATGCCCACGCCGGTGATGAGCCAGCCGATCAGGATCGCTCCGGCACCGGCGCTGGCGGCCATGTTCTGGGGCAGGCTGAAGATGCCGCTGCCGATCATCGAACCGACGACCAGAGCGATCAGCAAACTCAGCGACAGGCGTCTGGGCTCGACCTTTCGCAAACTGCCGGCCAAAGGGTGAGGTGTGACGGTCGGGATGACCGGTTCTGTACCTTGCAGGTGCGTTGCCATGATCAAAGCCTCCATGAGACGGGAGGTTCGGTAACCTTCGTCGATGCAAAGGTTCGAACGCTGAGTCTTAATCTCGGCTTGAAGGCGTGGAGGGGTATTGACGTAGATCAGATGTCATGCAGAGCAGGCATCACAGTTCCGCATGACGATGACAACCGGCGACTTTTTGCTTGAGGCCGGGCAAGTCCAGAATCGTGACGTTGCGCCCATGCATGTCCACCAGTTCCTCCTGGCGCAGGTGGGCGATGCCCCGGCAGATGGTTTCCAGGCGCAGGCCCAGGTAGGAGCCGATGGCTTCGCGGCTCATGCGCAGCACGAATTCCCTGGAGGAATAACCTCGCATGTTAAGCCGCTGGGACAGGTTCAATAGAAACGCCGCCAGGCGTTCGTCGGCGTTCATGTTGCCGAGCATCAACAGCATGCCGTGGTCGCGCACGATTTCCTGGCTCAGGAGTTTATTCAGGTTGTGCTGCAACGACGGTAAGTCGTGGGCCAGTTTTTCCAGGAGGTTGAAGGGGAGCGGGCAGACTTCGCTGTCTTCCAGGGCAATGGCATTACAGGCGTAGCGATCGGTGCTGATGGCGTCCAGGCCAAGCATTTCGCCTTGCATCTGGAAACCGGTGACCTGTTCGCGACCGTCTACCGAAAGGACGCTGGTCTTGAAGAAACCCAATCTCACCGCATACAACGAGCGCAGCGGGTCGCCGGTGCGATACAGCGCCGCGCCTTTCTTGACCTTCACTCGCTGGGCGATCAGGGTGTCGAGGCGCTCGACTTCACCGCCCGTCAGGCCAATGGGCAGGCACAGCTCAAGCACGCTGCAGTTCGAGCAAGCGGTCTTGAGGGCATGCACCCGCAGAAGTCGCGGTTCGGACTCGGCCATGAGGAAATTTCCTATAGTTGGAGCAAGCATAGAACAACAACTCAGCCATGCCTGTTTTTTGTCGCCTAAAGCCATACCGGCTATCGATAGACGCAGAACGGGTACAAAGGATGGGGGTGAAAACCTTCACTATGGGACTTGCAGATGACGCTATTGTGTCGTGGGTGGGCGTACAGGGGGGCGTTGGATTCGTTCACGCCGTGACAGATCGATCAACGGCCAGGCGCTGTCAAACCAGTCGCAAAGGCAGCGCAGCGCGTTTGAGCGGCAGGAGCGGGGCAAACTCTTCAGGTGTCAGGGTTTCCTTTTCCACCAGCAGATGGGCCCCGGCGTCGAGGTCTTCCCGATGGCTTTCCAGCAGTGTCCTGGCGCGTTGATAGGCTTCAGCGAGCAAGGCGCGGATACCCAGGTCGACTTCCCTGGCGGTTTGTTCCGAGTAGTCCTTGTCACCCATTTCCGTGCGCTCGCCCAGGTAACTGGCACTTTTGCGTTCCAGCACCGCCAGGCCAAGCTCTGTGCTCATGCCAAAGCGGGTGATCAACTGTCGGGCGATATCCGTGGCGTGGGCCAGGTCATCGGCGGCCCCGGTCGAGACTTGGCCGTAGGCAAGGCATTCGGCGGCACGTCCCGCCATCAGCACGACCATGCGGTCCTTGAGCATCTGGCAACTGACGAGAAAATGATCTTCCGTCGGTCGCTGCAGGGTATAGCCCAGCGAGCCAATGGCGCGCGGCACGATCGATACCTTATGGACCGGGTCCATGTCCGGGAGGTTGCTGGCCGCCAACGCATGTCCCATTTCGTGGTAGGCCACCACTTGGCGTTCATCGGGATGTAACAGGCTGCTCTTGCGTTCGATCCCGGCAACGATGCGCTCCACGGCCGCGGTGAAATCGTCGAGGCTGACCGTTTCGGCACCGCGGCGAGTGGCGATGATGGCGGCCTCGTTGACCAGGTTGGCCAGGTCTGCGCCAGTAAAACCCGTGGTGATGTCGGCGATACGCTCGCTATCGAGGTCCTGGCCAGTGACGATCTTCTGCAGGTGAACCTTGAGGATCGCCTGCCGGCCTTTACGGTCGGGGCGATCGATCAGGATCTGTCGATCGATCCGGCCGGCTCGCAACAGCGCCGGGTCCAATACCTCGGGGCGGTTGGTCGCCGCCAGCAGCACGACCCCTTCACGCGGGTCGAACCCATCCAGTTCTGCCAACAGCTGGTTGAGGGTCTGCTCTTTTTCGTCATTGCCGCCCAGGACGCCGACGCCGCGCATTTTGCCCAGCGCATCGAGCTCGTCGATAAAAATGATGCAGGGCGCGGCCTGTCGGGCCTGTTCGAACAAGTCATGCACGCGAGCGGCGCCGACACCAACGAACATCTCGACGAATTCTGACCCTGATATCGAGAAGAAGGGCACGCCGGCCTCTCCAGCGATGGCTTTGGCAACCAGGGTCTTGCCGGTGCCTGGCGGACCGACCAGCAATGTACCTTTGGGAATGTGCGCCCCCAAGCGTGCGTATTTCGCCTTGTCCTTGAGGAAAGAAACAATCTCCACCAGCTCGACCTTGGCTTCGTCGATGCCGGCAACGTCGGCAAAGGTCACGCCGGTATCGCGTTCGACGAACACCTTGGCGCGGGACTTGCCGATGTTCATCAAACCACCCATGCCCTGTTTTTCCGCCAGCCCACGAAACAGGAAATGCCAGATCACCATGATCAGCACGAAGGGCAGCAACCAGCCCAGCAGGCCACTCAGGAAGGTGTTTTCGTTGATGCCGGTGAACCCGACCCCCGAGTGGGCGAGATCTGCCGCCAGTGCCGGTTCCACCCTCACGGTCGCGAACTGGGTGTGGCCGTCGATGGGTTCCTGCAACTGGCCGCGGATCTGGTCCTTCTCTACCCGTAGATCGCTGACCTGCCGATTGTTCAGCAATTGCAGAAACTGGCTATAGGGGATGACCTGCACCGCGGGGCGTTCGAAAAACAGGAACTGCACCAGGCTGAACACGGCCAGCGCAATGAAGAAGTAGGACAGGTTCCATTGGTGGTTTTTTTTCATGGCCTCGACTCGATAAAAGGCCTCGGATGAACAGGCCGCGCATAAATGGTCGGGGAGATCGCCGGCTCCCTGGTTTGCTTTTTCTACGCCTGAGGGCTGCAAAGACATTGAGCTAAATCAACTCGGTTCAAGTGAGTCACGGTGTGGGCGTCGGACGAGCCAAGCAGTTGACAAGGATCAGAGTGGGCAGGGGGTGTTGCCAGATACTCGAGCCAGTTGCTAGCCGTTTTTCCTGCTGTGCTTAACCGAGGAAATAACCATGGCCTTGAATCGATACTTACCTGTCGTATTAATGAGTATTTTTCTGGCAACCACTGCCGGGTGCTGTAACAAGCTCGCCCAAGAAGTGGATGCCCGACTGGAATCGGCGGAAAATAACGCTGCAACGGCAAGGCTCAGGGCGGATGAGGCCTACAGGAAGGCTGAGCAGGCCGAGACAATGTCCGAGCAGGCCCAACGTACCGCCGAGGAGGCAAGCATCCGGGCCACTCGGATGACCGACGATAAGGCCTCGCGCAAGTAATCAGCGGATATATGGGGCATGGGCAACAGGCGGGCGCTGCGCGTGTTCGTCCACCTTCGGTTTCCTGACGCGCGAGGGTCAGAACGGCCCCAGCTTGAGCGGGTACTGGATGACGATATACAGCCGGTCGATGTCATCGCCGCCCTGGCTGCTGTTGGCGCGATGGGTGACATGGGACAGTTGCAACGACAGGTCCTTGGCCGGGCCTGACTGCACGATGTAGTGCAGGTCCAGGTCGCGCTCCCAATGGCGTCCGCCAGCGCCTTGTTGCGGACTGTAAGTGCCGGTGTCGCTATCGAACGGGTTGTAGGCACCGCCTTGGGGGGCATGGCTGCCGTCGATCCCGCGTCCAGTCACATAGCGGGCCATGAAGCTCAGGCCGGGGATGCCCAAGGTGCCCAGGTCGAGGTCGTAGCGCGCTTGCCACGAGCGCTCGCCGGGGCCGTTGAAGTCGGCATATTTGATTGAATTGGCCAGGTAGATGGAGTCGCCGCCGACGAAATCGAAGGGCGTGTCGCCGTTGATTTTCTGATAGGCCAGGGTGAACGCCTGGGCATTGAACCGGTACTTGCCGCTCAGGCTATAGGCTGTGGTGTCGATGGCCCCGGCAATGGCCTTGCCATCGTCGCGGGTGTGATACAGGTTGCCGTCGAGGAACAGTTCGCCAACGGTGGCATGCAGGTTGGCATAGTACTGGCGCCAGGTATCGCTCAGTTCGGAGGCGTAGAGCGCGCCGCCCAGGGCTTGGCCGGTGAGCAGGTCGGCGCCGATGAAGTCGATGACGCCGTGGCGCGTCGTCGCCCCATACCCGGAAAAATCACCCTTGCTGGTCGAGGCGTCCTGATTCTTGAACGCACTGAAGTGGCCTGCCTGCAGGGCTACCCCTTCGAACTCGCGGCTGGAGAGTAGCAGGCCGCTGGCGTATTCGGGTTGCAGGCGCTTGTCTGCGGTATCGAATACCGGGCTCTGCACCGTCATTTCGCCGACCGCCAGGGTGGTGCGTGAGGCGTTGAATTTCAGCGCACCGCCGGCACTGGAGTAGTGGTCCTCGCTTCGCCCGTTCTCATCCAGCGGCAATAATCCCGTTCCGGAGTGCCCCTTGCCGCCGTCCAGTTTCAACCCCAGGAACCCGTGGGCATCAATGCCTACGCCAATCGTGCCGGGGGTGAAACCGGACTCGAACGAGGCGATGAAGCCCTGGGCCCATTCCTGTTTGTAGCTTTTGCCTGCCGGGGTCGGGGCGCGATAGTCATTGTTGAGGTAGAAGTTACGGCTGAGGACTTGCAGCGTCGCCCCGTCGAGAAAGCCAGGCGTGCTTTGCGCGAGTTCCGCTGCCATCGCCGGTGCGGTGCCGCTTGTGAGCAGGGCAAGCAGCCAGAGCGGCTTCAGGGCGGCGGTTGAGTGGTGTGGTGCAGGTAACATGCTTCATTTCCATGTGAAATTGGGCGGGCGAAGGGGCGGTACTACGCGCAGCCAGGTGGGAAGCGTCCGGCGCGGCGCAGGGTGACCGAGCAGCTTGGCGCTTGAGAAACCAGGTCTGGGCAGAGGGCTTCATTCTTGGGCGTGGGGCGCGAGCGTGCGAGTTAAACGTTGTTAATTGCGGGCCGCTACATCATTGGCTTTACCATTCATCAACGGGCCACCCTGGCATTTCTTGACAGCCATCGCGCCTGGGTAAATACTCGCCACTCATATTCATATATATGACTAGATAACAAGGTGAATAAGGTCAATGAACGCTCTCTCCAGTGATGCCCGCCTGCCGCTTTATCAACGTTTACGCGACCAATTGGCTGAGCAGATCGCCAATAACCGCTGGCGCCCGGGGGAGGCGATTCCTACTGAGGCGGCACTTTCAGCCGAATACCAGTTGTCTACCGGTACGGTGCGCAAGGCCATCGATGCGCTGGTCAGCGAGGGCGTCCTGGAGCGCCAGCAAGGGCGCGGCACCTTCATTCGCCGGCCGCAATTCCAATCGTCGCTGTTCCGTTTTTTCCGCTTTCAAAGCGCTTCAGGCGAACGCCGGGTTCCCGAGAGCCGGATCCTGTCCGTGGAGCCGGTGGCCGCGCCTTCGGCGGTGGCCCAGGCGCTGGGGCTACCGGCCGACGCTCCGGTGATTCGTATCGTGCGAGTGCGTCTGCTGGAAGTGGAGCCGGTGCTCGCCGAAGAAATATGGCTGCCCCGTAGCCGCTTCCAAACCTTGCTCGAAATCGACCTGAGTCAAAAGGGCCCGTTGCTTTACCCCATTTATGAAGAGGTTTGCGGCCAGGTTGTCGCCTATGCCGAAGAAACCCTCACCGCCGAATCGGTGAATGAGGTGTACGCGCGATTGCTGCAAGTGCCGGTCAACAGCCCGGTGGTGGTGATCGAGCGTCTGGCGCGGGATTACGCCGGCAATCCCCTGGAGTGGCGACGCTCTCGCGGGCATGCCGAGCACTTCCGCTACAGCGTGGAAATTCGCTGACCCGACCCGGCTAGCGGCGAGTCGGTCGCCGCTGTCCCTACCGTTTTGTTTGTCATGACTGGCCCTGTAGCGGCGCGGTTCGCTCTCGGCTGCCTTTCGTTCCACCCATAAGGATAACAATCATGTTCAGTTGGTATCGCCAAGTCACCGCGCGGGAGCGCAAAACGTTTTGGGCCTGTTTCGGCGGATGGTCGCTCGACGCCTTGGAAGTACAGATGTTCGGCCTGGCGATCCCGGCGTTGATCGCCGCGTTCGCCTTGAGCAAGGGCGATGCCGGGCTGGTCAGCGGCGTGACCTTGGTCACTTCGGCCATTGGCGGTTGGGTCGGCGGGACGTTGTCGGACCGTTACGGTCGGGTGCGCACGCTGCAGTGGATGATCTTGTGGTTTTCGTTCTTCACCTTCCTGTCGGCGTTCGTCACAGGCTTCCACCAGCTGTTGATCGTCAAGGCGCTGCAGGGCTTCGGGATTGGCGGGGAATGGGCCGCCGGCGCAGTATTGATGGCCGAGACCATCAACCCCAAGTATCGCGGCAAGGTCATGGGCACGGTACAAAGCGCCTGGGCGGTGGGTTGGGGGCTGGCGGTCGGCGTCTTCACGCTGATCTACTCCCTCGTGCCCCAAGACATGGCCTGGCGGGTGATGTTCGTCGTGGGCCTGCTGCCGTCGTTCCTGATCATCTGGGTGCGGCGCAACGTTGAAGAGCCCGACAGTTTCCAGCGCCTGAAAAAAGACAACGTCATCCCGCAAAGTTTCTTCAAATCCCTGGCCGGTATCTTTCGCCCCGAGTTGATCCGCGTGACCTTGTTTGGCGGGTTGCTGGGGCTCGGGGCGCACGGTGGTTACCACGCCGTGATGACCTGGTTGCCGACCTTCCTCAAAACCGAGCGCAACCTGTCGGTGCTCAACTCCGGCGGCTATCTGGCGGTGATCATCTTCGCCTTCTGGTGCGGCTGCGTAGTCAGTGGCCTGTTGATCGATCGCATTGGACGTCGGAAGAACATCGTGCTGTTCGCGCTGTGCTGCGTGGTCACCGTGCAGTGTTATGTGTTCCTGCCGTTGACCAACACCCAGATGCTGTTCCTGGGGTTCCCGCTCGGCTTCTTCGCGGCCGGTATTCCGGCGAGCCTCGGAGCATTTTTCAACGAGTTGTATCCGGCGGATGTGCGCGGTGCCGGTGTGGGGTTCTGCTACAACTTCGGCCGGGTGCTCTCGTCGGTGTTCCCGTTCCTGGTCGGCCACATGAGCGACTCCATGTCCTTGGGCTCGGCCATTGGCATCGACGCCGGGATTGCCTACGGCGTGGCGGTGATCGCGGCGCTGTGCCTGCCGGAAACCCGCGGCCGCAGCCTGGAAGCCGCTGTGGCATCGGCGCCTGTGGTGGAGAGTGACGGCCAGGGCGCCCGAGCCTGATTTTCCCTATTTTCGATAGATGAAACCCATGGTTGATATCCGTACTACGCCGGTCACCGGCATTGACTGCCACGCCCACGTGTTCAGCCGCGGGCTGGAACTGGCGGCTGTCCGGCGCTACACACCTGACTATGACGCTACGCTCGCTCAATACCTGGGCCACCTGCACGTCCACGGCTTGAGCCATGGGGTGTTGGTGCAGCCGAGCTTTCTCGGCACCGATAACCGCTACCTGTTGGCCGCGCTACGGCAAGCACCGCAGCAGTTGCGCGGGGTCGTGGTGGTGGAGCGAGACGTCAGCCGAGCCGAGTTGGACGACATGGCCCGGCTGGGGGTGGTCGGTGTGCGCTTGAACCTGATGGGCAGGGCGTTGCCTGATTTTCGTGACGTTGCCTGGAACGGTTTTTTGCGTCATCTCGCGGAACTGGATTGGCATATCGAACTGCATGCCAACCTGGTGGACTTGCCGGGGCTGATCGGTCAACTGTTGCCGTTTGGTGTCCGATTGGTGGTCGATCATTTCGGTCGCCCGGATGCGCGTCTGGGGTTGGATCAACCTGGCTTTGCCCAATTGATGGAGTTGGGGCAGGGTGGGCAGGTGTGGATGAAGGTGTCCGGTATCTATCGATTGGGTGCAACGGCCCCGCGAAACCTTGAATTCGCCCGCGCTTCGTTGGCGGTGCTGGAACGCAGTTTTGGCCCCGAACGCCTGGTGTGGGGCAGCGATTGGCCGCACACTCAGCATGAAGCGCATGTCGGCTTCGAGACGGTCATGGCGCAGTTGCGCGCATTGGAATGTTCGGCGTCGCTGATGCATGCGTTAATGGTCCAGGCACCCCAGGCGCTCTTCAAGTTTTGAGGCGCGAGGCTGTGAGATTGAGTTTTCCTGAACTCGCCCGGTGAATAGGGATCTAGACATCCATTGATGCCCTGTGAAAGGTTTCAGCCAGGCGGTTTGAGGATGACTGATGTCGAACATTGAAGAGCTACCCAGGGAAACGCGTACACCAAGCGAGTACGAAAGCTTGATCGCGATGGGGACGAGCGCACTTGATGCCATTCCTGGTGCGGTATACCTCTGTGATCGCAAGGGGTGGCTCGTCAGGTACAACGGTGAGGCGGCTGAGCTATGGGGAAGGGCGCCGGCACTTGGGAAGAACGGTGACCGTTTCTGCGGCGCTCATCGACTGTTCCTGACCGACGGTAGGCCGCTGGCATTCGAACACTGCCCGACAGCCTTGGCGCTCGATACCGGCATTGCCTCGCGCAATCAGGAAGTGCTCATCGAGCGCCCGGATGGCTCGCGGTTCGTGGCGCTGATGAACATCCGCGCGCTCAAGGATTGCCGAGGCGTCATTCAAGGGGTGATCAACTGCTTCCAGGACGTTTCGGCGCACCACGCCATGGCCGAAGAGCTTCGGCGCAAGAGCGCCGACCTGGAAGACTTTTTCGAAAACAGCGCGGTGGGCCTGCATATCGTCAGCGGCGAAGGCATTATCCTGCGCGCCAACAAGGCGGAGCTGGCGCTGCTGGGCTACTCGGCCGACGAGTACATCGGCCGCCACATCACCGAGTTTCATGTCGACGAACCGGTTATCGGCGACATCCTCGCCAAGCTGGGCAGCGGCGACTGCCTGCAAAGCTACCCGGCGCGACTGAGGGCAAAGGACGGCTCGATCAAGCATGTCATGATCACTTCCAATGGCCGGTTCGAAGACGGGAAACTCTTCAATACGCGCTGCTTCACCATAGACCGGAGCGGTGTCCATGCAGCCGAGGCGGCGCGCCAGGACAGCGATGACCGACTTTCGGCGACCTATGAAGCGGCGACCATCGGTATTGCCGAGGCCGACGTCGACGGTCGCTTGCTCCGCGTCAACGACGCCCTGTGCAACATGCTGGGCCGCTCGCGGGAACAGCTCCTGTCGATGACATTCCTGGACTACACCCACCCGGATTGCATCCCGCAGGACGCCGGATTGTACGCCCGCCAAGTGGCCGGTGAACTTGATAACTACGTGCTTCGCAAGCGCGCCGTGAAGCCCGATGGCGAGGTCGTTTACCTCGACATCCATAGTTCCTCGGTGAGGGACGCCAACGGTACGTTTCGTTATGGCGTGCGAGTGCTGCAGGACGTCACGCTGGCGCGGCGGATGGAAAACCAGGTCCGCGAAAGCGAACGGCACATGCGCAATCTTCTCGAGGCGTTGCCTGCTGCGGTGTACACCACCGACGCCGATGGCCGCATCACCTTCTACAATCGCGCCGCCGTCGAACTGTCGGGGCGCATGCCTCAGTTGGGCGACATGTGGTGTGTGACCTGGAAGCTGTTCAATACGGACGGAACCGCGCTGCCTCACGATCAATGCCCGATGGCGGTGGCCCTGAAGGAAAACCGGCCGATACGCGGCGTCGAGGCCGTCGCAGAACGGCCGGACGGTAGCCGCGTTCCGTTCACGCCTTATCCCACGCCTTTGCATGATGCCGATGGAAACCTGGTGGGCGCCATCAACATGCTGGTCGACATCTCCGAGCGAAAGCAGGCGGAAAATCGGCAGAAGACGCTGATCGATGAGCTCAATCACCGGGTCAAGAACACCCTGGCCACGGTGCAATCGCTGGCAGCCCAGACGGCACGCAACGCAGAGGATGCGAAAGACGGCTACAGGCGTTTCGAGGCAAGGCTCTTGGCCTTGTCACGGGCACACGATCTCTTGACGAAACGGCATTGGGGGCAGACGCCGCTCGACACCCTGGCCCACGAAGTACTGATGCCGGTGTTTGGGCATGAGCCTGGCCGCATCGTGATCGAAGGCCCTTCTGCAGACGTCGGCACTCGTGTGGCGCTCAACCTTACGATGACCCTCAATGAATTGGCGATCAACGCGCTGAAATATGGTGCGATGTCGGTCGAGAGCGGGACGCTTGCCGTCACCTGGCACCTGCAAGCCCGGGCGGGCGGAACATTGCTGACCTTCGACTGGCGCGAACAAGGAGGACCCCCCGTGTCACCGCCGGAACGGGAAGGGCTGGGTTCTCGCTTGATGCAGCGTTGCATCGAGCGCGACTTGGCCGGCAAGTTCGACCTTACCTACGCTCCGCAAGGCGTTTGCTGCCGCTTTTCGTTCCTGATTGGGGTGCCCGGGGCATGAGCCCATTTGTAGGCGTCAGGGTGCTGGTCGTCGAGGACGAAGGCGCGGTTGCCCTGTTGATCGAGGATATGCTGGAGGAGTTCGGATGCGAAGTGGTGGCCTCGGTCGCCCGGCTCGCGGCAGCACGTGACATGGCCGGCTCGGCGCAGGTCGATCTGGCGATCCTGGACGTCAACCTCGCTGGCGAGCGCGTTTTTCCGGTGGCCGAAATCCTTCGCGGTCGCCATATTCCCTTCCTGTTCAGCACCGGATACGGCGCCAGCGGACTGCCAGCCGAATACGCTGGCTGCCCGGTCTTGCACAAGCCGTTTTCGCAAACTGAGCTGCAGCAAAAAATTGCCGTTACGCTGGCGGGGGCTCGTGAAAGCGGCTTGGCTGCCAGCACCGATGGCGACTGAGCCGCCGCCATCGTGAGCAAGCCCAGCCCTTGGCTTCAAGTGGGCCTCTGACTGTGCTAAATCTCTTACCGGCAGCCCACCAACCTCTCTAAACCCATTCAAGGAGTGATCATGAGTCTCCACGGTCATTACGATCCGCAGAACATCTTTGCGCTGATCCTTCGCGGCGATGCGCCGTGCTACAAGATTTACGAAGACGCCGATGTGTTGGCCTTCCTGGATCTCTTCCCTCAATCGCGCGGCCATGTCCTGGTCATCCCCAAAGCGTCCCAGGCGCGAAATATCCTCGAGGTCGAGCCCGCCGTCCTGGGTGCGATGATGTCTGCCGTGCAGCGCCTGACGCGGATCATCGTGGACGAATTGCAGCCGGACGGGGTTCAGGTCGCGCAGTTCAATGGTGCTGTGGCCGGGCAAACGGTCTATCACATTCACATGCACATCATTCCTCGTTGGGACGGTGAGGCGCCCGGTGTGCATGGCAGGGGCAAGGCCGATCCGGATGAGCTGGAAGCACTCCAGGCGCGTCTGGTCGAGCGGATTCGCTCAGGAGCCTGACGCCGGGCAGGATTCTGTAAGGGCACAGGGCGTGCCCTACTCATAAAAACTGACGGCAACCTTGCCTTTGAGCACCCCAACCGCACCTGTGGCCCATTGGCAGGTGATCGTGCGCCGGACGCACCGATGCGCGGGGCGGCCGGTCAACTGCAACGGCTGTTCGATCTGTTTCAGGGCGCGCCCCCACTTACTTTTAGCCAGGCTAAATTGAAAAATTGCCAGATAATCGGGGTTGCAAGTTATGTAAGTTTTCATAATGCGACACCGCAATCTTCAGCTTGTTTTTATCAAAAAAGAATTTTCTCTTTTCGATGTTTTCAGCCTTGTATTCCTGGCCGCTAAGCGCTTTCTTGAGTAGCCCGGATACTTGGAAGCCAGGCGGGTCGTTCGGTTTAATGTACTGGTTATACTGGTCAGGAAGTGGGACGCTGCCCATGGCCTTTCTGATCAGGTTTATTTTATTGCGGCAGTCTGCTTCGTCTTCCAGGATTAAAGAAACCGAATCCATTCGCTGAAGATATTTTGTATGCACCCGTACGGTGTTTTCATAGGCTTGCGATAGGCGTATTGCTGCCTCATCTGGAGTGACTTTAAAAGAGGCAAGCCATGATGAAAAACAGTCGATAGGGTTGCGAAGAATAGTGATCAGCAGGATTTTTTCAAGGTTGAGATTGTTCGCCAAAAGTTCTACTGGATCATAGGTTGCTTCCGAGGCAAGGTATGGACCAAAGGCCTCTTTGAGCACCAGCCGTTTGCCAGCAAAATCCCGGAGTGAGAGGGTGGGATCGATTTTCATGTGCTCGCATCTTAAGATGTGCTTTAACGGTTGGAAAATTCCTATGTAATGAGAGGACGCCAGTGCGTTGAAGAGGAATGTAGTGCCGCTTCTGCAGGGGCCAAGAATCAGCACGCAATCATACATTTAATATCTCCTTCTCGATTTGTCGCGTTAAGCCCTCTAGATCAGAATAACTCCAGTGGATACAAGCAGTACTTACCTTCTCGAGCAGCGACGCAAGCGGGAAATTTTGGGGGGCGCTAAAGCCTAGCCATTTGGGGCGCTGAGGATCTATTGGAGAAAGCATCTGGCTTGCGACAATTTCCGCCGGTGATGAGTCGTTTTGGATACGGGTTGGAAGAATTATTTTCTTCAGGTACACAGGTTTTTTTTGTATGCGCGATGGATCTACGTAGTCGGTAACACGGACAACTTCTTTTTTTGTGCTGCCTGGGATGACTAAACGGATCTCTTCAAACCACCCTAGAGCTTTGAATCCTTCCCCGCTTGGAATGATGGGTAACCTGTCATTGGTCAGGTAGCCAACGTCGGGTATCTGGAGAGATTGAAGCAAACTTGTTGTTTTTCCTTGACCTTTTTCCCCTACGAAGCAGAATCCGTAATCGCCGAAGGAGACGGCAGAGGCGTGGAGTATTGCGCCACCCTGGCGTTCTATCTCTGTAACAATAAGCTGTTTCAGTAAGCGTTGAAAATCTTTGGTGAATGAGCTGTTGTTGCGATACAAGACTTCAATGGTGTTCTTGTCTATTGAGAATAGTGTTCCGGAGTTGGGGTTGTAGATTGTGCGGGAAGTATCGGAGCTGTGCTTCACAAAGCCAGTACCAAAATCGCTTATGGCATTGTCGGTAAGGGGGTTGAAAAAAACAGTTTCTGACCAGTCAGAAAGGTCTGCTTTAAAGTCGGAGGTATTTTGGCGCAGGTTGATTTTATAGTCGAAGGTGTCGCGGGGAGACTCGCTAATGGATAGGAATGGAAAAAGGTGCGCTTCATAGAGGTCTAAAAAGGCTAGTTTTTCTGTGGGCGAATGAAAGGTTACCAGGAAAATAAACTCATCGTAGTAATTCAGGTATAACATGATTTACGCCACCTTGTAGTTGGATAGTTGATCGAGATGCATATCTATGAATTGCATGAGGCAGGTGTCGGTGCAACGCAGATTTTTCCCCAGCAGTGGCACGCCAATGAAATAGGTGGAGCCACTCGGGGTTACAACGCAAACCTCAGCGTGAATCACGCTATGGATGTTTTCGTTTAAATTGGATAAGGTTTGCATAATCGCCAATGCGCATGAATAGGAAGAGCTATTGACGACAGTATGGTATCTCTGGATTTTCCACCATTTATGGATGTCATTCTCCAAGAATGTGGAATGCAATTTTTCAAAGTCGCCACTGCTTACGTAGTCGTCCTGCTGGCTGCGAGCCTCAGAGTAAACCTTTGTAGACTTGAAACCATCAAACAGAAGTTGTTGGCTGTTATTGAAATAACACTGCTCATTCAGGTTGTGTGCCCCCATCACAAAGTCGACATGCGGGCACTGAAACTTCAGGCGATTGAAGTCATTTTGAACACCAACACCTACGATGAAGGCGTCAAGTCTCTGCCCTAGATAGGTGCCTAATAATGTCGTTGGATTGGTGACCAAAATTACGTTCTTGTGATTCAAGAAGTCCAAGTAAGGGTCAATGACTTCCTTGTTGAGCTGGTAGAGGTCGCTTTTTCCGCTTCCTCTACTGGTTCGTTTCCCAGCTATCAGGATAATAGTGTCAGCCTTCTGAATTGCTTGTGGAGATCTACAGATTTCAAAATCGACCAGATTATCCTGGAAGCTAGCTCGGAGCTTGCATTCTTGCTCGTAGCTTTCAGCGTAAAATACGATCGAGAGTTCGTTGGCTGTTCTCAGGAAAGAAACCAGCGTTTGACCTACTTTGCCCGTGCCACCGATGATGCAAACTCGCTTGACTGGGTATCCTTCCCTGAGTAACTTCATGTTTATCCTTTGTCACAGGCTGTAGATATGTGGATTTTTCAAACTTTTGCATTGGAAAATTTCTACAGCGATGGCTGTAGTTGTTTTGCCTGGAAATAGTGTACGTTGGCACCTAGAAATAAGAAGCTCAATAGATAGCAGAGTGAATAAGTGGTTAACAAGGTGGAGCCAGACATGCTTGAGTCGGCATACCTGAAAATGTAACCCACATACCCTATGTAAACGACGGCGTTCATGACTATTTGGGTGATGATAGTATTGCCCAGTGCTCGAATGTGAGCCGATACGAGCATCATCAGGCTTGTGCAGCAAAACATGAAAATCAGGCTAGGGTTCAACCAGGGGTCTGCCGTATACATGTGAGCAGTAACGCCAAAAAGCTGACCGATTTCAATGCCCCATGTCACAAGGATGGCGATAGGTATAAGCATGCTAAGCGCGAGGTAGCGAAAGACCATCGACGAAAGACCTGGTTGGCCATTTCTAGATACGTAGATGCTGTGAATCTGAGTAAATGCCGAAACCGGGATTATTAGTAGGGTTGTTATGCTTACTGCAATTGAAAAAATAGATACGAGGTCTTTATCAATTAAAAATAATTTTTTATTGGCCATGAAGAATGCGAATCGCTGGGATGCAAGGCCAAGTCCGTTGGGGCTGCCAATTATAAAAAGGTGCCGAAGTACCGAGTAATTGAAGCTGAGTTGCCAAAGCTTGAGAGTGCTGCTTTTATAGATGTAGTAGGCCAGTTCCAGGCATTCACAGCCAAGCATGAGGTACGCAATAGTGAGCGAATAATTTTCTTTGTCGCTCAGCGCAAACGCCGCGCCTGAAAAAAACATGAACGGGAAGAAGTTTATGAATCGGGCGATGCTGCTGCTGTTGCCTTTTACGTGAGCCTCAAAATATGCGTTAAAGAAGCTTGTAAGGATGTATATCGACATATAAATAAGGTACACATGGCAAAACGTCAGCGCCTTATAGCTTTTGGAAAGGCTGTCTATTTCACGATCGGATGTGATTGTGATCAGGTAACAAGCGGCTGCTACCAGGAATGAACAGGCAATGACCATAAGAAAGGATGACATGAAGATATTCTCACGTGTGCGTCCTCCCTCCAATGCCAGGTTTCCCACCGCCCTGAACATGAAGGTGACAACCGTCGCGGGAAATATAAATGCTGATGTGATGTAGCTGAAAAAGGCGAATTCATCGAAGTTTTTGTTTGCAACCAGAATTCCGGCAAATGCCATGCTGACAAAGGGGAAAAAACGATTTGCAGAAAACTTGAGTATGCTGGAATAGTAAAAGTTGGCGTAACTTTGGCGCGTCGCAGCTGCTTTCATTTGGCGAAAACCCATTTTCAAATGATCTGGTACCCATAAGCCGTAGGCAGGTAATTATATTGCTCTATGGCTTTTAGGTATTTCAAATGAGTGCGAGCTGATTGCCTTGGCTGCGGCTAGTGCATCTAAATACTCAAGACAAACATTGTCGGTTATTTTCAGGTGCTCTTTTGCACGATCAATAATCATGTCCACTGATTGTGCGTTGTCTATTAATGCCCAAAAAAGCGCGGCCGAACTGGGGAGCTCCAGAATCGCTTTAGACTCGATCGTGAGGTACCATTTTGACATATGAAACATGACGCGGGCATCCGGATTTTTGAGAATCAGCGGTTCATCACTCAGTTGATCAGTATCAACCAGTCTGGATTCAACAAAAAAAATCTCTTCCGGTACGATGTCGGCAATAATTTTGTAATCGGTGATCATTTGGTGAAATTTTTTGACAGAGATCAAGTATTTTTTACTTTCAACTGTCGATGAAACTGGAATGGAAGAGGCGAGTTCAAGAAATCTACGGAACCCAAGATGGTGCTCTCCCAGGTATCGAACTGCGTAGCGTACATGCCATTTTTCCAAGACTGATGTCGATCCGCGTATTGCCAGAAGGACACTGAGACTGTGCCTGAGTGCTTTATGTGCACTGAAGAGTGCTGAGCGCAGGTCATTAACCAACTTGAACCCCTGCGATACCTTGAGTTCACGCTCAGCGTTAAGCAAAGACAAGTCAGCGAGCCGAGTCCTGAATGTAGTAACATCAAATTCTTTTTTTATGCTGTCGAACACTGATTCCCCGCTAAGGGCAATGCCGGAATACACTCGATGGCAAATTAACATTTCATAGGCGCCGACGGACGCGAGATTTTCACCCTTTGAAATGAATTCCATTATTGAGTGTATTTTTGCGAGCGAAATCTTCGTTAGTTCTACAGGGCGCTCGAGTTCCGAAATCAAGACTTCTTCTTCTGTACAGTTGTCAAATACTGCATAGATGTCGTAATCGGAATTGGGTGTAGAGATTCCCTCCGTGATGGACCCTGACAAAAAACTGAAAATGGGTTGTGCCGTTGAGTGGAAATAACCTTTGACTAAGTTTTTTAAGGTGTCGAGCTCTTCAGTAGAAAGGTCTGCTGATGTTTGTTGCATGACATACCTCCATGTATGACTCAGTCCATCATCCGAAAACTATCGATGATTTTTAATGCGTGTAAGGCTGTAGACTCTAACAGGAATCGTGCACTTCCATGTGCGCTGGCTATCCTTGCGTTACTATTGACTACGCCGTGGCTTATTAAGCCACGCCGCCACCGCCACCGCCGCCACCACTTTTGGTAAAGGCAGCAGATGCACTGATGGCTTTCTGCTCTTGTGCACTAAGTACACGAATTGTCGTCGTCATAGTCTAATTCCTTCTAGTAAAGTTTTGTTCGAAGCAAAATCACTTCGAGCCCAAAACCTAGTCGTGGAAGAAATATTTGTCAAACGTCAGTGTGGAAAAAAGTTAAAACTTTTTTTTGGCTGAAGTGAACTGGCGCGCTGGCCGATAATTATGATATGTGCCTGAGTGGCATTATCTAGCCATCATTTTTAATTGTATTTGATTTGTAACCGGCAGGTCCGCATGATTGTTATGTCTGGGCTCTCATGTGCCTTGATTTTTAAAGAATCAGGACCATTGCAATAAGGTATTTAAGGTCGTCAGAAAAAAACGTTGAGACACGTGATACAAATCCATGTCTTCAATTCAGAATTTGGGTATTCGGCAGCGCATCCAACCTCAATGCCCACTTGACCCAGCGCTTTTTCACCTAGCGCTGGAGGGGGCACAGTCACTGCGATTGGTTGAGAAAAGGTAAGTCGGGTTTTCCCCCGGGCCATCCACGCTCATACCTGATCCATCGCCTCAGTCACCCACTGATCCTCACCCAGAAACCCGCCACTCTGATGCTGCCATAGCCGCGCATAGATGCCGTTTTTGGCGAGCAATTCAGCGTGCGTGCCCTGTTCAATGATGCGTCCATCGTCCATGACAATCAGTCGATCCATCGCCGCAATTGTGGACAGCCGATGGGCGATGGCGATGACGGTCTTGCCCTGCATCATTTCATCGAGGCTTTCCTGGATGGCCACTTCTACTTCCGAGTCCAGCGCGCTGGTCGCCTCGTCGAGGAGCAGGATCGGAGCGTTCTTGAGCATCACTCGGGCAATCGCGATGCGCTGGCGCTGGCCGCCCGACAGCTTGATGCCGCGCTCGCCCACCAAGGTGTCGTAGCCGGTGTGGCCCTGGCGATCGCTCAGTTGGCTAATGAACTCGTCGGCCTGGGCATTGGCCGCGGCACGGCGGATTTGTGCGTCGCTTGCATCGGGTCGGCCATAGGCGATGTTTTCGCCAATGGAGCGGTGCAGCAGGGACGTATCCTGGGTGACCATGCCGATGGCGCTGCGCAGGCTGTCCTGCGTCACATGCGCAATGTCTTGCCCGTCAATGCGAATCTGCCCGCTGTCGACGTCATAGAAACGCAGCAGCAAGTTGATGAGCGTGGATTTGCCCGCGCCGGAGCGACCTACCAGGCCGATTTTCTCGCCCGGACGAATGTTCAGGCTCAAGCCATCGAGCACCTGGCGTTCACCGTTGTAGTTGAAGCTCACATTGTCGAAGGTGACCGCTCCGCCGGAGGTCACCAACACCCCGGCGTCCGGCGCATCCTGCACCTTGGGGCCGCGGGTCAGGGTGGCCATGCCGTCCTGTACGGTGCCGATGCTCTCGAACAGCGAGGTCATTTGCCACATGATCCAGTGCGACATGCCGTTGATACGCAACGCCATGGCAGTGATCGCCGCCACGGCACCGGCGCCGACTTCGCCCTGGTGCCACAGCCAAAGGGCATAACCGCCTGCGGCCATGATCAAGCCCACCACCAGCGCCTGGTTGACGATCTCGAACTGGCTGACCAGGCGCATCTGGCGAAAGCCGGTCTGTTTGAAGTCCTCCATGGCCGCGCGCGCGAAATGCGCTTCACGATTGGAGTGGGAAAACAGCTTTACGGTCGTGATGTTGGTGTAGGCGTCCGAGATGCGCCCGGTCATCGAGGAGCGCGCATGGGCCTGTTCCTGTCCGACTTTCCCTAGGCGGGGGACGAAGTAGAGCATGGCCAGCCCGAACAACACGATCCAGGCAAGGAAAGGCAGCATCAGTTTCAGGGCGAAGCCGCCGGCCAGTGCGATGATCGCGATGAAATACACGCCGATTCCGGGGGCGATCTCGATCAGGGTGAACAGCACGTCACGCACGGCCAGCGCTGTCTGCATCACCTTGGTGGTGACCCGACCGGAGAACTCATCGGAAAAAAACGACAGGCTTTGCCGCAGCATCAGACGATGAAAGTCCCAACGCAGGCGCAACGGCAGATTGATCGCCAATACCTGGTGCTGCACCATGGTACGCAACGCTACCAGTCCGATGCTGGCCAGCATGACGATGCCCATGCCCCACAGCACGCGACCTTCCTGCGCCGCCGCCTCACCACCGGCTTGCCAGGTCGAGAGCAGGTCTACGACCTGACCGAGGAAAGAAAACAACCAGGCTTCGTAGATCGACACTCCGGCGCTGAGCAGCGCAAAGGCAAGGATGTAGCCGCGGGCGCCCCGTGTGCACGCCCAAAGAAACCGAGCCAGGCCTTCGGGTGGCGGCGGTACCTCGTCGGGCGGGAAGGGGTCGAGTCTTTGTTCAAACACGCGAAGCATGGAGGGTCTCCGAAACGATCGATTAGGGAGATTCTGCCACTTAAAGGCTGCTTTGAGGGTTATGTGGCGCTGTGGTCGAATTGACCGCTCTCAGGAATTGGCTCTCATCCGGCGCCGGATCGCCGTGCGCAGACGCATTCGAGGGCATCACTGCGCACTCAATTCCCACAACACATCCAGCACATGTTGCGTAGACCGCTCGATGTCCAGACTGCGGTGGGCGATACCCAGTTGACGCCACAATAAGGGCTTCAATGGCCGCATGACGATCCTGTGATCAAGCAATGGCGTGGCCGCCTCATGGGGCAACAACGTCGCACCATATCCTGCCGCCACCAGGCTTTTTATCGCGTCGTTGTAGTTCAGTTGGATACGCGGCGCAGGCTGTTGCCCATCACTGGCGAACCACTCCGCCGTCAAGCGCGAAAGACGCGTGCTGGCGTCATTCAAAATCAACGGCTGGGCGGACAACCAAGTGGGGGTCACAACCTCCGGGGGCTCCCAGCGAGCCGGCAGGAACGCCATGACCGGGTCCCGTCGCCACGGCTCGATCCGCAAGCCCTTCACCGGGGACTGCGGCAGTGCAACCAAACCAACCTCCAGGGAGCCCTCGGCCAGTTTCTGCAAGGTTTCCTGGGAAGTCAGCACCGCGACTTGTACGTCGATAGCGGGGTGGCGTTGGCTCAACGACTCCAAAGCATGGGGCAGCAACTGCGCGATGGCCCCGGTGGAAGCGCCTAGCCGCACACGCCCGGCCAACCCTTGCACCTGACGTTCGATGTCCTCAAGCGCCTGCTCTGCGTCTGCCAACAGGCGCCGCGCGCGTTCTACCAGCGTGTTCCCTATCGCTGAAGGCTGAACGCGCCCGCGCGTGCGCGACAACAGCTTGCCGCCCACGCGCGCCTCCAGGTCGGCGATATGCAGACTGACGGTGGGTGGTGCAAGGTGCAGCGCACGGGCGGCCTCGGCAAACGATCCCAGGTCGGCAATCGCCACCAACGTGCGCAGACGGTCCAGGCTGATTTCGCGCATGAAGATTTCCTTATTCAGAAAAACTGAATTTCATGGTTTGTAAATTCAACTTTTCCTATCTTAGAGCCTCGCTGAAGATTGGGCTCCTGATTTCCAATGTCCGAGAGCACTCCATGGCAAGTCCCCTTGTATTCATCGATGGCGACCAAGGCACCACCGGGCTGCAAATCCATCAACGTCTGCGCGAACGCAACGATCTGCGGCTTTTCACACTCAGCCCCGAACATCGCAAGGATCCGCAACGTCGCGCCGAAGCCATCAATCACTGCGACATCGCGGTTCTCTGCCTGCCCGACCAAGCCGCACGCGACGCCGTAGCGACCATCGAAAACCCCGTCGTTCGGGTGATCGACGCGAGTTCGGCGCACCGCACCCAGCCAGACTGGACCTATGGTTTCGCAGAGATGAATCCGCAACAGGCCCAACGCATCGCCGCTGCGCGACGGGTCAGCAATCCCGGTTGCTATCCAACGGGGGCGATCGGGTTGCTGCGCCCATTGCTGGAGGCCGGATTGCTGCCCAGGGATTACCCGCTGAACATTCATGCCATGTCGGGTTATTCCGGAAAGGGACGCATCGGCGTGCAAGAGCATGAGGGAGCAGGCGCAGCACAGGCGTCGGCGTTTCAGGTCTATGGGCTGGGGCTGGCACACAAGCATATTCCGGAGATTCAGCAGCAAAGCGGACTGACGCAGCGGCCGATGTTCGTACCGGCCTATGGCGCTTTCAGGCAGGGGATCGTGTTGACCATCCCCTTGCACACCCGATTGCTGGCGCCAGGCGTGAGCGCGGTGCAGTTGCATGGGTGTTTGATGCAGCACTACGCCGATGCGCGCCATGTACAGGTGATGTCGATGCAAGAAGCGAAAGCGTTGACGTCCCTTGATCCTCAAGCGCTTAACGGAACTGATGATTTGCGATTGTCGGTGTTTGATAACGATGAGACCGGGCAGGTTTTGCTGGCTGCGGTGTTTGACAATCTTGGGAAGGGCGCCGCTGGCGCGGCGGTGCAGAATCTGAACTTGATGCTTGCAGGCGCATGACCGAACAAATCAGCCCGGCGTCCTGGCTTCAATGGGTAGCGGGAACATTCTGTTTGGGCATGAAGAATCGAGCAAATAGCTCAGATTGCGACTTGATATTCAATTTTGCGTAAATGTTGCGGCGGTGAACTTTTATGGTCTCCGCCGAGAGGGACAGCTTTCCGGCTATTTCCTTATTGGAGAAGCCGCTGAGTAATAAACGGAGTACGTCACTCTCGCGTGCTGTTATTTGGGTGCCAAGCTGATTGACCGTTTCCGGCCACAGAGGCGGCTCGGCCAGGGTTTTCTCTACGTCAATTTCAAAACCCATGCGCTGATGCATCAATGCGGTCACCCACGGTTTTATGATATCCAGCATGGTTATTTGTTCTTGGCTAAAGCGGACTTTGCTGCCGATGGAAATGCATAGCGTTCTGTCGGCGTCGAGTTGGACATTGAACTGTGCCTCATCCATGGAGATGTACTGCGCAAAGTACTGATGGTAATACTCGGTTTCAAGGAAGTATTCCGGTGCTATATCCAGTAGGTGGAAGAAACCACTCTGTGGATTTTCCCGGTTGGCTATATAGAACGGATCCAGCAAGTAAAGACCCTTCACATAACGATGAATGAATGCGTCGACTTCTTCCGCGTCCGCTATCTCAGGAAGGCTAACAACCTGCACGTGTTGGTTGCTGAAAATCAATACAACCCAATTATCGATTTGTACATATTCATTCAAGGTGCGAACAAGTGAACTCCAGAAATCTGGACGATTCAGCTGCATGATCAGCTTTCCAATCGATCGATGCCAAGCCAGGCTGTGGAGGTCAAACGGCATTTTCTACCCCTTTAGGGTTAGGGATTCGCAGGTCAAAGGTAAGTATTCGTAGGTATTTACTATTCGGTAACACCCGGTATATTCGCTGCCAGGGTTAACGATGGCCATGAGGGCGTATCGTCTTGACAAGGATGTTGCATGAGAAAGTCACATTTGCGAACCATTTTTTCCGCCTCGCTTCTCTGTGCAGGGATAAGCACATCAGTAGCGGCCGTAGAGCCCGGGATGTATCTGTATAACTGGTTCGGGTTGCTTGCGCCGGAGACGCCAAAGGAGTTTGAACAGGAAACTGGCACGCGCGTGCATATGGATGCGTTCGACAGCGCTGAAATCATGCAGAGCAAGGTCATGGCCGGGCGCACCGGGTATGACGTGGTTGTGGCGACCTCCAATGTGTTGCCCAGCCTGATCCAGGCGGGAGTCCTTCAGCCATTGGATCGTAGTCAACTGAGTAACTTCTCACACATCGATCCTGATCTCCTGTCCCAGCTCGCGGTCAATGACCCTGGTAACCGCTACGCCGTACCTTATCTATGGGGCACTACCGGCATTGGTTATGACGTTGACAAAGTCAGGGGCGCGTTGGGTGATAATGCCCCGGTGAATAGCTGGGACCTGATCTTCAAAGAGGAAAACATTAGCAAGCTACAGTCGTGTGGTGTGGCAATGCTTGACTCTCCAAGTGAGATCATTTCGATTGCGTTGAATTACCTTGGACTCCCTAGCAACAGTAAGAACCCGGATGATTACCAGAAAGCGCAAGCCTTGCTGTTGAAAATTCGTCCTTACGTCCTCTATTTCGACTCATCCAAAATCGACGCTGACCTGGCCGATGGCAATATTTGTGCAGTTGTGGGATGGGCTAACGGTGCCCTTGCTGCGCAGGCCATCAACGAGAAGGCCAACACGGGGCGCAAGATCGCCTACAGCCTTCCTCGCGAAGGAGCGCTGTCCTGGTCAGAGAATCTGGTTTTGCTGAAAGATGCTCCCCATCCCAAGGAAGGCATGGCGTTCATTAATTATATGATGCGACCAGAAGTTATCGCCAAGACCTCAAACCACACGCTATACCCTAACGCCAATAAGGATGCCGCGGAGTTCGTCGAGCAGAAGCTGCGAGACAATCCTTGGATTTATCCAGACAAAAAAACTATCGCAACACTTATTCCACTTGAGCCACTGCCGTTGAAGTTGGAGCGGATCCGCACGCGGATCTGGACCAAAGTGAAGAGTGGTGTCTGATCTGACTTGATTTGTATGTCTGGAAAGTAAGACGCAAACGCCGATATACAGGAACGCTGGGCGGGTGGGTTAGTACCTGTTAATCCATCAGCCCAGTATTGTTCGGGGTCTTCCGGTCCATTGCGCCGCCTTATGTAAGAAGAGAACAGCGGATGTTCAGCCCAGCCAATCAAACGCACTTCAGTTTGACCATCGAAGGTTTTGAGCACGATTTTCAAGTGCTCGCATTCACTGGAAAAGAGGCGATCAGCAGGCCGTACCTCTTCAATGTGGAGTTTGTTAGCGAGCGGTCTGACCTTGATCTCAAGAGCCTCTTCGACGTAGAGGCTTTTCTGACCTTCGACTCGAAGGGCAACGGCATTCATGGACGGGTCTACCACATCGCTCACAGCAGTAACGGTGAGTGTTTGACGCGCTACAGGCTGGCCCTCGTACCGCACCTGGCCTACTTGCGCCATCGCATCAACCAGAGGATCTATCAACAGTTCTCGGTGCCGAAAATCGTCGCCTTGATACTGGAAGAGCACGGCATTCTGGGCGACGCCTATCGGTTTCATCTGGGGGCGACCTACCCCGAGCGTGACTACTGTACCCAGTACGACGAAACGGATTTGCACTTCATTCAGCGCTTGTGCGAAGAAGAGGGTATCCACTTTCACTTCCAACACAGTACTCAAGGCCACGTGCTGGTCTTTGGCGATGATCAGTCGGTTTTTCCCAGTATTGGCCAACCCACTGCTTATCGGCATGAGAGCGATAGGGTGGCCGACGAACCCCTGATCAAGCGCATCAACCTGCGTCTGGGACAGCTCACCAGTCGTATCTCGCACCGCAACTATGATTTCGAGCAACCGCTGGACATTGAAAAAGATGACAGTCCGCAGCGTTATACCGGTCATGAGCACGGCAAGCAGATACGTCTTCGGACTATGGAGCGCCGCCATGCGGCCTATCGACAAGCTGAAGGGCAAAGTGACCAGACTCGGTTAGTCAGCGGCCATGTGCTGGAAATCTCAGGCCATCCGCGCCAGGAGTGGAACACCCTATGGCTACTGACCCAAGTCATCCACGAAGGCCGGCAACCACAGGTATTGGGTGAGAACGTCGCCCGTGGCAACACTGTGAACGAAGATGACTTTCATCAGGGTTACCGCAACCGCTTTGTCGTTCTTCCGTGGAATGTTTCCTATCGTCCGCCGTTGGCTCACAAGAAACCTCAGGTGCCAAGCATGCAGACCGCTGTAGTCGTCGCTTCAGAAGGCGAGGAGATCCAGAATGATCGGTGCTTCGGACGGATCAAGGTCAAGTTTCCCTGGGACCGTGAAGATAGATTTGACGACAAGAGTCATTGCTGGCTGAAGGGCGCCGCCGACTGGCGTTGTGAGATTGGGCCGCCTCGGATGGGCATGGAAGTCGTGGTCACATTTCTTGAGAGCGATCCTGATCAGCCGGTGGTTGGCGGTTGCCTGTGTTGTCGTTGAGTGTGCTGCTTTTTATGTCTTAGGCATGGGTTGCTGATCCAGTAGACTCTGCTCAAGGTTTATGCAGACCTGTTCGAACCAAACTGCAAAAGTTGGCTAGCTTTCGTTCGTGCTTGCGTTGTGTGACCTGTATCGAGCCACGCCAGCCTTTGATATGCAGTAGTAGTCTCTATTGGTTGCTGACATTCGCCAGAAAGCACTCGTCATCGATAGGGTTTGTGCTCGCACGGCGTGTGAATACGAGTGGGGGGACATGTGATGGCCTTCGCACAGGCTGCCGGGCTTTCCAAAAAGGATGTGATCGTGAGGGCGCGCGGGAGCTATGAAAAGGTGCGGACCTTCGACACCTATGGGGCTTGACAGCCCTGGGATACTCAAAGCGTAGCCACATCCATCGCGGTACATCCCATCACGACGCAAAGGAAGGTGCTCTCCATGCGCAATGAAGAACTCAAGGCCTTATTCGACCAGCAGGCCGCCAGCTACGACAAGCAATGGGCGGGAATGGCGCCTATTCGTGACGCCCTGTACACCCTGCTCGACGCCGTATTCGCTGACTTACCGGAGAATGCCCGGATTCTCTGTGTCGGCGTGGGCACCGGTGCGGAACTGGTCCACCTGGCCAAGCAGAACCGCGGCTGGCATTTCACCGCGGTTGACCCCTCGGACGCCATGCTCGATATCTGCCGGCAGAAAGCGGTACAAGAAGGCTTCCTCTCGCGTTGCAGCTTTCACCAGGGTTACCTCGACGCGCTACCTGCCGAGCCTGAGCACGACGGCGCTACCTGCTTTCTGGTGTCTCAATTTTTGCTCGAGCCACAGACCCGCATAACTTTCTTTCACGAGATCGCGCGCCGGCTCAAGCCGGGCGCAATACTGGCAAACGCCGACCTCGCCGCCGACATCGAGTCACCTGCCTATGAGGCACTGCTGCGCAACTGGATGACGCTGATGTCCTCTGCAGGCGTACAGCCGGAGATGCTGGCCAGAGCTCGTGCCGCCTACGCCCGCGACGTGGCTATCTTGCCGACACAGCAGGTCGCCGGTCTCATCGGGACCGCTGGGTTCGAGGCTCCGGTACAGTTCTTCCAGGCGGGGCTGATGCATGGCTGGTTCTGCCCGCGCAAGCAGACATCGTCTTGAGTTGGACTGACCTAGGCTTTCAACGCACGCGGTCGCGGCTTTGTGCGGCCAGGTCCAGGGCCTTTTGCATGTCCAGCCGCGCTGAGCGGCCGACGTCTTTGTCGTTGAGTTGATAGCGACGCTCCGACGGCAGGATGGGCGCGGTGAGGTCTTCGGCGTCCATCTGTTCGAAGTCGTGGTTGTCGCCGATGGTCATGGCGCTGCGGCGTAGCAGCATGCGCAGTTGCTCGGGGTGCAGTTGCGGGTTGATGGACAGCATCGCCGCCAGCAGGCCCGCGACCATGGGCGTGGCGTAGGACGTGCCGCAATGCACTGCGCTTTGCTGGTCGGCATTGGTCGTCGAGGCGTGGGCGCATGCGGCGGCGGTGATGTCGACGCGCATGTCGATGTTCGAGGAACTGCGCTTGACTGCATAGGCCGGGTCGTCGACGGCGACGTCGGTATGCTCGCTGCGCTGGTGCCCGCCTACCACCAGCAATTGTTCGGTGATGAAGGAGGAGGGCAGGCGGTATTCGTCGCTGCCCGAGAACGAAGCGCCATTGCCGGCGGAGTTCACCACGATGACGTCGGGATGTTCCTTGCGCAGCCAGAGGAAGAATTCCTCCAGCAACTCCTCGTATCCGCCCATGGCGATGCCCGAGCGCAGCAGCGAGTCGACCTCATCGCCTTTGATGTCTTTGGCGCCGACGCGGTGGATGCCCCAGCTCCAGTTGAGCACGCGCACACCGTCCTCTACGAGGTTGACGGAGGCGGCGATATTGGCGGTGATCCCGGCATCGGAATTACGCTCGACGATGACCTCGAAGCCACCGCTGGCTTTGTCCAGGCCACGGAGAAAACCAGTGTTGCCGTTGTCGTCCCAGCGCGCGGCGAGAATGCCGGCGACGGTTGTGCCATGGTTGTCCGGCTTGTCTGCATCGCGGGCGTAGACACAGGTGCGCGGCGGTGAGCAGGCGCCGAGGTAGTCTGCGAAGTCCGTCGTGTCGAAATCCACATCACGCTCGATCAGGCCGATGCGCACCGGTTGCAGCTGGATGGGCGGCTGTCGTGCGGGAATGCGTCGTTGGTAATAATTCACCGCGTCGAGGAAGCGATTCGCGGCCCACTCATCGGAGTCCAGGGCAGGCTTCTTCGGTTCTTCAGGATGGGCTGCGGCTTGCTCGGTTTCTTCGGCCGAGGACTCTTCGATGACCACGGCGTCCACGCTGGTCTCGCTGCCCAGGCGCAACACCAGGGCGTCACGCTGCACCAGGTCCTTGGCCGGCAGGCGAAGTTGGTACAGGTTCAGCGGCGCGATGCTGCCGACCACCGTTGCCCCATACCTGCGGGCCAGGCGCTCGGCTTCCTGACGGCCGTCACGGTCTTCCTCGATCAGCACGCTGACCAGGTCGATGTAGGTGGTCAGGCCATCCATGTTCTTCGCTACTTCGTCCGCTCCGGCGGCCAGTACGTGACTGTTGCGCAACGTCAGCCAGGCGGCATTGCTGGCGCGTGGGCCGTCCTGCAGCGAGAGCGGGCCGCTCTGGTAGTCGGCGCTGTCCAGGCGCAAGCGCAGGTTGTCCCCTTCGCGTTGGATCGTGTCTGCCGGTATCACCTTTGCGCCCAGTTTCAGTTGCGGCGTTGCGTTGCCCAGTCCGCGCACGGTCAGGCACCAATCCTGGCGCTGGCTTTGCAGCAGGTCGCCGCAGCGTTTCAGGCTTTCCAGGCGCAGCGGTTCAGGCACTGCGACCGCCGCGCTGGCAGCCAAAGAGAACAACGTAGCGAGGGCAGCGGATCGTAGGGGCATGAGCCAGGTTTCTTTGCCGAGGGTCTTGTTGCTCCGACTGTTACCTTGCTCGCTTTGTTCAGCGGGATGACGTTATCCAGCGATGACGCCTCTTCGTTCAGAAGCTATCGAGGCGTACTTCAACACCTGCTTGCCGCCCGAGCTCGATCATGGCTTCAACCTGGTCGGTATAGGCGATGAATCCCACATATTCGTCGCCACCAGAGTCCAGGTGCAGGTAGCGTTTGTCGAATGCCGCCAGCCACTGGTCAAAACTGGCCAGCGTCTCCGGCATCGATAGCGTGCCCTGGCGCCGATAGGTGTAAGCCTCTTTCACCCCGCTAGCGCTCACCAGGTAAGGCGCCAGATATTCGAAACCATCAAAGCCTTTCCAGTCGACGCCGAGCAAAGCCAAGTGTTCGAGCTTCTGGCCCCGGTCTGTATCCAGCAATCCTTCCACCAGTGCCGAGACTGGCTCCTGGCCCGAGCCGTATAGGCGCAGCACGCGCCGAACCAGCCTGGTGCGCTCGTTTTCCGGCATGCGGGCCAATATGGCTTGGGCAAATGCCTTGAGCTCGGAGCGATAGGGATGCAGCTCCCGCATGATCGCCGCGTCGCTGACGGTCGTTTCCTCCGGCGGCGGCAGCGTAAAGCGGCCGCCGAACAAGCGATCAAGAATGCCCATGTCCTTTCCTTGAATTGTTCATTTTTCCAGCCAACCGTTACACGCGCCCAACATGAACGCGATACCTGATATCCCGATCAAAACTGTCTTCCGGGTTTTCATAAGCTTCCAGTGTTTCCAAGAACCCTGTGCACTCAAGACTCGCCAGATCCTCAAGGGTCCAATCAAAGGGGAAATCGCTGGAAAAGCTTTCACCCTGATATTCAACCCATCGGAAAACCGGGAAGGGCAGGTAACCGAGCCACTCTGACCGATAGGTAATCTCGTCGGATTCGCCGCTCGTCACCATGGCGTGGATCTTGTTTTTGATGGTTGCTTGGCGTTCATCCATGGTGTTTCGATCCTGGTTGATGATTGATCGCAGGCGTCAGGCACTGCGATAGCAAGCGCCGCATTTGTTTTTTGAGCGCTCGATCATGGCAGGGGAGTACTGACCCGGGTGATGAGAGGGAGCGAGCGAAGAAGTTGTTCGGCCAATGGCAATCATCGACGACATGCCTCGTATCCTGTGTAGAATCCGTTTTTTTAGTTTTCAAAGGATTGAGCCCATGATTACTTGCCATGTCAGGTATGTCATTGACCCCTACCAGATCCCAGCTTTCGAGAGCTACTCGCGCCAATGGATCGAAGTGGTGACCCGAATGGGGGGCGTCCATCATGGCTACTTTCTCCCCGCCGAAGGCGCCAACAACATCGCCTACTGCCTGTTCAGCTTTGCCAGCCTGGCCGACTACGAAAACTATCGAAGGAAAGCCGAACAGGATCCAGCGTGCGTTGAATTAGTGACCCAGGCGACGGAACAACGATTCATTCTGAGTTATGAGCGTAGTTTCCTGCGTCCTGTTCTGGATTGAGCGGGTGGATGCTTGAATCAATGCCAGATTTCAAGCCATGAGCCAACGTCCGTTAAAGTTCTACATCCCACCGAAGAACCTATCACTATCGCTGCACCTAGATTGACCTCTGGTTAACGCGTTTGGAGAGCGCTTCGGCGCTTTCCTTGCGCTCGGAGTAGCGGTCGACCAAATAGGTTTCTCTGCCGCGCACCAGCAAGGTGAACTTCATCAGTTCCTCCATGACATCGACGACCCGGTCGTAATAGGGCGATGGCTTCATGCGCCCGACTTCGTCGAACTCAAGGAAGGCTTTGGGGACGGAGGATTGATTGGGGATCGTGACCATGCGCATCCAACGCCCCAGCACACGAAGTTGGTTCACCGTGTTGAAGGATTGTGAGCCGCCGCATACCTGCATCACCGCCAATGCCTTGCCTTGGGAAGGACGAACCGCGCCCAGCGCGAGCGGGATCCAGTCGATCTGTGCCTTGAACACCGCCGACATCGAGCCGTGGCGTTCTGGCGAGCACCAGACCTGGCCTTCCGACCACATCACCAGGTCGCGCAGTTCCTGCACCTTGGGGTGATCGACGGGCGCATCGTCCGGCAATGGCAGCCCGGAGGGGTCGAAGATCGCGGTTTCGGCGCCCATGAGCTCCAGCAGGCGCGCCGCTTCGCGGGTCAGCAACTGACTGAAAGAGCGCTCGCGGGTTGATCCATACAGTAAAAGTATGCGCGGTTTATGTTCTGGTTCTGCGCCCTTTGCGAGTTTTTCCGCTGTTGGTACGTCGAAGAGTGACAGGTCAAGGTTTGGGAAGTCATGCGGGGTTTCGCTGGAGAACTCAGTCATTACACAGCTCCAATTCGGTCCAGAACATATGGAAAAAATTATATTCGTATTTCCATATGTTTATCGCAAGTCGCAATTGACTGACCGCGCAAAACGCTGCCGATGGGAACCGATATTCCCTACGGGAATGGTTTGCATAAAATTAATGAATTTTTATTATTCATAAGCGAGGCGTAGCCTGATTTCAGCACATGGAGAACTGCGCTTTGAAATCATCCTCGTTTAATTCAGCGGAAAAATTTGATACCTCACGGGCCAACGAGTACGGCCGGCAGAGCCGCATTGCGCTCGCTGGATACGACGCCTGCCAGGACCTGGCGGCGTGCATGCTGGCGGCGACCCTTGGGAACGTGGGCTCGGCGAAAATACTGGTGGTGGGCGCCGGCGGTACGGCGCAAGAGATCATTGCAATGGCCAGGCTGGAGCCGGGTTGGCGCTTCACTGCCATCGACCCCTCCGAGCCTATGCTGGAGGCCGCGAAGCAGCAATTAGCCGCAAACAACTTGCTCGGAAGAACCGCCATGCATCTTGGGCACGTTGAAGACCTGGTAGCCAACGGGTCGTACGATGCTGCTACCTTGATCGGTGTACTCCATCATCTCGACGGGGATGAAGCCAAGTCGAAAATATTGCGGTCCATCCAGGCTCATCTAAAGCCGGGGGCGCCGCTGATTGTCGCCGGGAACCAATATGCGTATGCCAGTCAACCGTTACTCCTTGCGGCCTGGGGGCAACGGTGGCGACAGCATGGCGCCAGCCCGGAAGAAGTGACGGTCAAGCTTGGCAAGATTCTTCAAGGCGCCGATCCTCCACATTCCGAGGCTGCGGTTCAAAAACTGTTGAGTGATGCAGGATTCGGCAGTGCTACCCGGTTCTTCAGCAGTCTTTTCTGGAGCGCCTGGTTAACGTGCAAAACGGCCTGAGGATGGAACTTCAGCGACGTGGATCAGCTTTCCGGCGGCGTGATGGGGGCGTCGCTGGCTTCAGCCGCCAGTTTCAGTCGGTCGGCTTTGCTGATGTATTGAGTCTTGTTTTTGGGTGCGAGCTTGGCACTGGCTTTTTTGGCGTTAGCCTTCAATAACTGGTTTATTTTCTTGCGGCGATTCATGGTGTTCTGCTCAGCATGTCAATTTCCCGGATGGTATCAGCTTTCCGTTTTTCCAGGCTTTTTCCTGACTTGGCTATGGACTTCACGCGGTGCTCGATAATGATCGAGTTATTTGGGGCCTCTAAGCGGATCGCCGAAGTTTGAAGGTAAAAAACTTCTTGAAATGTCGGTCTTCAGACTGCCTTAAGACTTTGCCTGCAAGTTGGCAGCATCGGTTCCAGCGACCGGATCGAGGCTGGCGAATGAGTCGGCAGCCGTCAGACTTTCACGAGGCGTGTCATGACCCGCGATGTTGCCGTAAACCGTTATGGAAAACTGTCGATCACCCTGCACTGGTTGATGCTGGCACTGTTCGTCGGTGTGTATGCCTGTATCGAGATCAAGGGTTTGTTGCCCCGTGGCAGCGCCGGGCGAAGCCTGTTCCTGGGGTTGCACGGGCTCTTCGGGCTGAGCATCTTTGCGCTGGTTTGGGTTCGTCTGTTCGGGCGCCTGACACCACGCCCGCCCGTCACACCCGCGCCGCCAGCCTGGCAGACGGGTGTTTCCCACCTGATGCATGCGGCCCTGTATGGCCTGATGATCGCGACACCCGTGCTGGCCTGGTTGATGCTGGCCGCCGGCGGTAAGCCCGTACCGTACTTCGGGTTCTTCTTGCCGGCTCCCGTGGCGGTGGATCCCGATTTGGCCAAACAGCTCAAGTATTGGCACGAGTTACTCGGCAGCAGTGGCTACTGGCTGATCGGCCTGCATGCGGCGGCGGGGCTGTTTCATCACTACTGGGTGCGTAACAATACCCTCGTCCGGATGCTGCCGGGGCGAAACCGCTCTTGACCACTCTCCCGTCCCTTGTCATCTCAGATTGCTCTGGAAGAAGCTCGTCAGCTTATCGAACGGAATGAGGTCGACCCGATCATAAAGATTTAGTAACTCACATGCTAGCCCTCATGAGAATCTCGATATCCACCAAGTGATATAGGTTTCAAGGTAATTGTTTGACCATGATATGTATTTCAATCCTTGGTGGTTGGTCAGGTGTTTTACGGTCAGTGTCTCGGATTTACTAGCTGGGTGCCTTTCGAATACGGTGTCTGATGCTTTCGGAAAGTAGGATGTGGCAAATAATCGTCCGTTTATAAAGCTGAATTGCGCAGGGGCGGTGCTATTGTTCATTTTGTAGTTGGGTACTTCAAATATCTTTAAAGAGAATTTTTTTCGAAGAAGGCCGCTGTTCTTTTCTGAGCTTTCTAGGAGTACAGGTTTGTAGCCTTCCGCTTCAAGGAAATCCAATGTTTGATCAACAAGGCTGCAGCTATTGAAGTTGTTTGTTAGTGGGGGGGAGTCCTCGCAAACACGTTCAATGTTCACGGGTTCTTGGTATTTGAGTCCGATGACAGCAAAAACCACAGTCACCAAAGCAATTAGTGCTGCTGTTGTTTTCGACAGTTTAAGAATGGTATTAATAGTGCGCACCTTCAGAGCTTGCCTCTGTCCTTAAAATTCCATTGTTAAGAAATGTCATACAGCTTTTGGGGCGGTTTTCAGGAGAGTTGTTGCCCTTGGCTGCGCATATGTTCGCTTGGTTGTTATTTTGTATTGCTATAAGTAAATATAAGTAAGAAGGATTAGGTCGAGTCCTAGGATGACTCTGCCAAAAGTGCAGAGATTTCCGACGCTTTCTTTATAGCTGCTCTTATAGAGGCACCACCATGGTCCGGCCACTACAATGCCTTGGCCCTTTTTGGCATGTGGATACGCCGTTATCATCAGGCTTATATAAGTCAGACCCAGTATTGAAAAAATGTATGCGAGCATTGTTTAGTACTCTATGGGGCCAGTGCTGTAGTTGGGCCCCGGAATGCCGCCCATAAGTCCGCCATAGGCGCAAAGTGTTCCGTCGGGGTTCAGTTGTCCTCCTAAGAATAGACCGGCTCGGCCCGGCGCCCCGGATAAGGTGGGAGTGGCAGAGCCGTACTCATACATTTCGTACTCAGTGTTTTCGTGCAGAAATCGACAGGCTTGTTCTGGGGATAGATGATTTTTCTGTGGTCCCTGCCAATCCCAAGCTTCCGGTTGAATATGCCAATAATATTCCTCTGCTGTTGTGTTAAAACTAGTGGCAAGCAGTGAGAGTGACAGAGAGTATGAGGCGAGTATTTTGGGTAACATTGGGCGTCCTTACGGTTTTTTAGGTTTTAAACTCCCTTGATGATCTCTTGGTGCGACGTTGTGAAAACGATACATATATAGTGTGTTTGTAACCTTGTGTTGTGATCCAACAAAGCACTCGCCACGCTGCCAGTCAGGAAAACGACCAATAGCCACCGATCGCTGCGGGTCGCCTACACTCACTTGTGTATTTGACTTCCCGCGGACGCAGGGCAACTTTTCACGCCTAGTCGCTTTCAGAACACGTTTCGTCGTCCATGTGCAATCGCCAACCCCCGGGAGTGGCAAGCTGTGAGGATGCCCCGGATCAGGTGCGCCAAAGACACCTGGCCGGAGAGCGAGAATGGCGATCGGATGTGCCACGCGACCGTGACGTGGGCCGGACGCCGCAGCCAAGACTCCGGACGGCTGCCGCTATGCGGTGGTGTCGTTCGAGATGCCGAGGTACGTTTATGCCCGATGAGACGCTTCACCTGCCTTTGATCCACAGCGTGCTTGCGCGCGAAAAGGACACCCCCGGTGCCTTGCTGCCTATTCTCCATGCCATCCAGGCAGGCTGCGGGTATGTCCCCGACAGCGCCGTCCCGGAGATCGCCCACGCCCTCAACCTCAGCCAGGCTGAAGTGCGCGGGGTCATCAGCTTCTACCACGATTTCCGCACCACGCCGCCGGCGCGCCATACCCTGCGCCTGTGCCGGGCCGAGTCCTGCAAGAGCATGGGCGCCGAGACCCTGGCTGCGCAGTTGCGCGAGCAATTGGCGCTGGACGATCACGGTACCAGCGCCGATGGAAGCATCAGCCTGCGGCCAGTCTATTGCCTGGGCGCCTGCGTCTGCTCGCCGGCCCTGGAGCTGGACGGGGAGTTGCATGCGCGGATCACGCCTGAGCGTCTGCGTCAGTTGGTTAATGATTGCAGGGAGGAGGGCGCATGCTGACGCTCTGTATCCCCCGCGATTCGGTAGCCCGTGCCGTGGGCGCGGACAAGGTGGCCGATGCGTTGGCCCTTGAGGCTGAGCGTCGACAGCTGCCGTTGACGGTGTTGCGTACCAGTTCCCGTGGCCTCTATTGGCTGGAACCGCTGGTGGAGCTTGAAAGCGCCGGCGTCCGGTTGGGCTTTGGCCCTGTCACACCGGCCGATGTGCCGGGCCTGCTGGATGCGCTGGCAGGCGATCCCGGCAGCCATCCGCTGGCCCTGGGGCCGGTGGAGGAGCTTCCCTATCTCAAGAGCCAGCAGCGCCTGCTGTTCGCGCGCGCCGGCATCACACAACCGCTGTCCCTGGACGATTACCGTGCCCAGGGCGGTTTCCTGGGCCTGGCCCGGTCCATCCAGATGGATGGCGCTGACGTGGTCGCCAGCGTGCTCGATTCCGGCCTGCGCGGTCGGGGCGGTGCGGCGTTCCCGGCGGGCATCAAGTGGCGCACGGTGCGCGATGCCGTGGGTGCACAGAAGTATGTGGTGTGTAACGCCGATGAAGGCGACTCCGGCACCTTCGCCGACCGTATGTTGATGGAGGGCGACCCCTTCCTGCTGATTGAAGGCATGATCATCGCCGGCCTCGCCGTAGGCGCGACGATGGGCTACATCTACGTGCGTTCGGAATACCCGGCCGCCATCAGTACGCTGAACGATGCGTTGCGCATTGCTCGCGACGCCGGCTATATGGGGGCGAACGTGAGCGGTAGCGGCCGCACCTTCGACATTGAGGTTCGTGTCGGGGCCGGCGCCTATATCTGTGGCGAAGAAACCGCACTGCTGGAATCCCTCGAGGGCAAGCGCGGCACGGTTCGCGCCAAGCCGCCACTGCCAGCGATTCAAGGCCTGTTCGGGCTGCCGACGCTGGTGCACAACGTGGTGACCCTGGCCTCGGTGCCGATCATCCTGGAGAAGGGCGCGCAGTTCTATCGCGACTTCGGCATGGGTCGTTCCCTGGGCACGATGCCGTTCCAACTGGCCGGCAACGTCCGTCAGGGCGGTCTGGTGGAGCGCGCCTTCGGCCTGAGCCTGCGTGAACTGGTGGAAGGCTACGGCGGCGGTACCGCCAGCGGTCGCCCCCTGAAAGCCGCGCAAGTGGGTGGGCCGTTGGGGGCCTGGGTGCCGCCTTCGCAATTCGATACGCCGCTGGACTACGAGGCGTTCGCCGCCATGGGCGCGATGCTTGGCCATGGTGGTGTGGTGGTCGCCGACGACAGCCTGGACATGGCCCAGATGGCCCGGTTCGCCTTGCAGTTCTGCGCCGAGGAATCCTGCGGCAAGTGCACGCCGTGCCGGATCGGCTCCACCCGTGGGGTGGAAGTGGTGGATCGCTTGATCGCCAGCACCGAAGCCGGTGCTCGTCAGGAACAGGCCCTGCTGTTGCAGGATCTGTGCGACACCCTGCAATACGGTTCGCTCTGTGCCCTCGGTGGGATGACGTCCTACCCTGTCGCCAGCGCCCTCAAGCATTTCCCCGCCGACTTCGGTCTGGCGACCACGGAGGCCGACCAATGATCAACATCTTCGATCCCAGCACCGACATCGACCTGGGCACCCCGGCGCGTGAAAGCGACGTGCAGGTCAGCCTGACCATCGACGGGCGTGAAATCAGCGTCGCCTCCGGCACCTCGGTCATGCGTGCCGCGGCTTTGCTCGGCACCACCATCCCCAAACTCTGCGCCACCGACAGCCTGGAGGCATTCGGTTCCTGCCGCATGTGCCTGGTGGAGATCGACGGCATGCGCGGCTATCCCGCGTCCTGCACCACGCCGGTAACCGAAGGCATGGTGGTGCGCACGCAAACCTCCAAGCTCGCCACGCTGCGGCGCAACGTCATGGAGCTGTACATTTCCGACCACCCGCTGGACTGCCTGACATGCCCGGCCAATGGCAACTGCGAATTGCAGACCGTGGCGGGGCAGGTGGGCCTGCGCGAAGTGCGCTACGGCTACGAAGGCGCCAACCACCTGGCTGAGGCCAAGGACGTTTCCAACCCGTATTTCGACTACGACCCGAGCAAGTGCATCGTCTGCAACCGCTGCGTGCGTGCCTGCGAGGAAATCCAGGGCACCTTCGCCCTGACGATTACCGGACGCGGCTTCGATTCCCGGGTGGAAGCGGCCGGCGGTGACAACTTCCTCGATTCCGAGTGCGTTTCCTGCGGCGCCTGCGTGCAGGCGTGCCCGACGGCGACCCTGATCGACAAGAGCGTCGTGGAGATCGGCCAGCCGGAGCGTAGCGTCATTACCACGTGCGCCTACTGCGGCGTGGGTTGCTCGTTCCGCGCCGAGATGAAAGGCGAACAACTGGTGCGCATGGTTCCGGACAAGAACGGCCAGGCCAACCACGGCCACTCTTGCGTCAAGGGCCGCTTCGCCTGGGGCTACGCCACGCACCCGGACCGCATCACCAAGCCGATGATCCGCAAACATATCAACGACCCGTGGCAGGAAGTCAGTTGGGATGAGGCGGTCACCTACGCCGCCAGCGAGCTGCGCCGCATCCAGCTGAAGTACGGGCGTGACTCCATCGGCGGCATCACCTCCAGCCGCTGCACCAATGAAGAAACCTACCTGGTGCAGAAACTGGTACGCACCGCCTTCGGCAACAACAACGTCGATACCTGTGCCCGTGTTTGCCATTCGCCCACCGGTTATGGTCTCAAGCAGACCTTGGGCGAGTCCGCCGGTACCCAGAATTTCGATTCGGTGATGAAAGCCGACGTCATTCTGGTGATGGGCGCCAACCCGACTGACGCGCACCCGGTGTTCGGCTCCCAGCTCAAGCGCCGCCTGCGCCAGGGCGCACGGCTGATCGTCATCGACCCGCGGCGCATCGACTTGGTGGATTCGCCTCACGCCCGTGCCGAGCTGCACTTGCAACTGCGTCCGGGCACCAACGTGGCCATGCTCAACGCGTTGGGCCATGTGATTGCCACCGAAGGCTTGATTGACCAGCCTTTTGTCGACGCGCGCTGCGAGGCGGCGGACTTCGCGCGCTGGCGCGATTTCGTCAGCCAGCCGGAAAACTCCCCCGAGGTCCTGGGCCCGGTGTGTGGCGTGCCTGCCGAGCAGATCCGCGCCGCGGCACGGCTCTACGCCACCGGCGGCAACGCCGCCATCTACTATGGTCTCGGCGTCACCGAGCACAGCCAGGGCAGCACCTCAGTCATGGGCATTGCCAACCTGGCCATGGCCACCGGCAACATCGGTCGCGAAGGCGTCGGGGTGAACCCGCTGCGTGGACAGAACAACGTCCAGGGTTCCTGCGACATGGGTTCGTTCCCCCACGAACTGCCCGGCTACCGGCACGTTTCCAACGAAACCGTACGCGCCCAGTTCGAACAGGCGTGGAACGTGACCCTGCAACCCGACCCGGGCCTGCGTATTCCGAACATGTTCGAGGCCGCGCTGGACGGCACCTTCAAGGCGCTTTATTGCCAAGGCGAGGACATCGCCCAGAGCGACCCCAATACCCAGCATGTGACGGCCGCGCTGTCCGCTTTGGAATGCGTGATTGTCCAGGACATCTTCCTCAACGAGACGGCCAAGTTCGCCCACGTGTTCCTGCCCGGCAGCTCGTTCCTTGAGAAGGACGGCACCTTCACCAACGCTGAACGTCGCATCTCCCGCGTTCGCAAGGTGATGGATCCACTGGCCGGCAAGGCCGACTGGGAGGCCACCATCGCCCTGGCCGACGCCCTGGGCTACAAGATGCACTACAACCATCCTTCGCAAATCATGGATGAAATCGCCCGCCTGACGCCGACTTTCAGCCGCGTCAGCTACGCCGAACTGGATCGTCACGGCAGCCTGCAATGGCCTTGCAACGATGCCGCGCCGGACGGCACGCCAACCATGCACATCGATCAGTTCGTGCGTGGCAAGGGCCGTTTCATGCTCACCGGCTACGTGCCCACCGAGGAAAAGGTCAACAGCCGCTATCCACTGCTGCTGACTACCGGACGCATCCTCAGCCAGTACAACGTTGGCGCCCAGACCCGACGCACCGACAACGTGGCCTGGCACGAGGAGGACCGGTTGGAGATTCACCCAACCGACGCCGAGAACCGCGGGATCGTCGACGAAGACTGGGTGGGTATCGGCAGTCGCGCCGGGCAGACGGTGCTGCGTGCGAAGGTGACCGAGCGGGTGGCACCGGGCGTGGTCTACACCACGTTCCACTTCCCTGAATCGGGCGCTAACGTGATCACCACCGACAACTCCGACTGGGCCACCAACTGCCCGGAATACAAGGTGACCGCAGTCGAGATCGTGCGGGTCAGCCAGCCTTCGGAATGGCAGAAGCGCTACCAGGCCTTCAGTGATGAACAGGGACGCTTGCTCAGGGAACGTCGCCATGCCGAGAAAGCGGAGGTGCGTCGATGAGCTCTGACAGCTTGATAAAGATGGCCAACCAGATCGCCCAGTATTTCGCCACCGAGCCGGATCATACATTGGCGGTGAATGGCGTGCGCCAGCACATCAAGAGCTTCTGGACGCCGGGCATGCGCCGGGACTTGCTGGCATGGGAGAAGAAACATCCGGACGCTGCCCTGCACCCGTTGGTGTTGGCGGCGCTGGTGGAACCGGAGGTGAATGCCTAGCACGCAGTGATCCGTGGGAGCAGGCAACCCTTGTGGCGAGGGAGCTTGCTCCCGCTCGGCGGCAGAGCCGTCGTAAAACCGGTGCCTGCGGTCTGTCTGGCGAAACGTGGTGGTCGGTTTGGGGCTGCTGCGCAGCCCAGCGGGAGCAAGCTCCCTCGCCACCAAAGTGGTTTTGGTGGTCAGGGTTTGGCTTGATGAGCCGCCCAGTGTTTCAGCTCTTCGGCAATGAAGTGGTTCACCAGGTCGCTGTACATCTTCTCGATGGCATCCGGGCTCAGGCCTTCGGCCTCGGCCCACTCGCGTCGTCTCGCCAACATGGCCTTTAAACGCTCCGGTGCCTGCACCGAAGTTGCCGATGTCTTGAATTTCGAGGCCGCGAGCACGTATTGATAGCGCTTGCCCAGCAGCGTGATGACCGCCTGGTCGAGGGCATCGATTTCGTGTCGGATGTCCTCCATGTTTGCGCATTGTGAGGGTTGCAACGGGTCCATGCCGTGAGCTCCGCTTGTTGAACAAGACCGGCCCGACGTGAGCCGATCTTCTGATGGAGTTTAGAAGCGCCAGTCTTCAGCGCGAACGACACGACAGAAGGCGCCTGCCAGGGTTGCGTTGTGATGGGCAACGATCATTTCTGCCTTCAATTCAGGCGTGTCGGAACAGGTATGACCGTCGGCGATCAATACCGCATCGAACCCCAGATCCCGAGCGGCTCGGCAGGTGCTGTCGATACAATACTGGGTTTTCATACCGGTGATGACCAGGCCTTCAGCCTCGCAAGCCTTTAGCCGCGCTGCCAGGCCCGTCTGGGTGAAGGCGTTGGGGCGGTTTTTTTCGAAGATGATTTCGTTCCCCTCCAATTGCAGTTCCTGCACCAGTTGCGTCAGCGGGCTTGCAGGGTCGATGGGCGAGCCAGGCGGGCCTACGTGGCGAGCCAGGAAAATCGGTGCGCCAGCTCTCCGGGCCTTGAGCAGCAAGCCATTCAACGTGTCCAGCAATGCTTCGCCGGCCCAGGGGGTATCCGGGCCGTGAAACAACCCAACTTGCATATCGAGAATCAACAGAGCGTGCATGGTGCATTCCTTGCGTGTGGGCCAGCGACGCAAGGGCAAAAGAAAAGGCCCTTACCATCACTGGCGGGCCTTTGGGATTCGTTTGTCAGCGACTCACGACATCTCGCACGACCCGCCTTGGGCGGTCGTGGTTGTGGTGGTCGAGGTCATCTGAGAATGATTCATGGCCTGACGATAACTGGAGGCGATCCGGATTGGCAAGCCTTGCTTGCGCAGATATATGCGGCCCCTGTTTGGATGGGTGGACACTGTGGCGAGGGAGCTTGCTCCCGCTCGGCTGCGCAGCAGTCGTAAAACCGGTGTTTGCGGTGTGCCTGGCGAAACGCGGTGACTGGTTTGGGGCTGCTTCGCAACCCAGCGGGAGCAAGCTCCCTCGCCACAGGGGTTGGCTAGTCTTCTAGTCCGCGCCGTTCGATCACGCCGAACACGTCTGCCACATCCTGCACCAGGATCCGGGCGACATTGGTGATGGTGGCGATGTCGTTCTCTGCCGAATCACGCAGGCTGGTGCAGGCGACCAGCGTCAGGTAATCGAGCGTGGCGTGCAGGCGTTCGCTGGCACAAGCGTGGAGTTCGGGGAGTGGGGCTTGGGTGTCGATCAGCAGGACGGGGTGCGCGGTGGCGGTTTGGGTGAGAGGCGTGAAGCGGGCAGATGCTTGATTCGTTGTCATAAGGTTGTACTCGTTCGATAGAAAGAATCGCCACCTTTCTGCTGCGAATCATATGGGTGGCAGTTGCGCGAGGGTTCGCAGACCGAGGAACGAATCTAAAACTCGGCAGACCCGAAAGTCTCCCGCGCGCAACCGCCATAAAATGAAAGCGGGCAAGTTTGCCTGAATTTCATTTGACGGTATCTAGATTTGTTCATTCGGGCTGCGAAACCCAATCACCGGCCAAAGCCGGCGACGAGCCAACTATAGAAGTCGATACCAGCACCCACAACCGACCTGTAGGACGCCCCAGCCCCCTGTGGCGAGGGAGCTTGCTCCCGCTCGGTGGCGCAGCCGCCGTAAAACCGGTGCCTGCGGTGTACCTGGCGAAACGCGGTGGCCGATTTGGGGCTGTTTCGCAACCCAGCGGGAGCAAGCTCCCTCGCCACGGGAGGTAAATTCCTACGAGATTTTAGGACGGCCAGTTCGGGCCGTCACACCTGACGCAATGGCCGGAAAAACGCCCTGATATCCTCCGCCAACAACTCCGGCTGCTCCAACGCAGCAAAATGACCACCCCCGAGGCATCTCGGTCCAACGCTGCACGTTGCAGCATCGCTCCACCCAGCTCCTCGGCGGCATAGGCAGTTCCTTGGGAAACAGCGCGACCCCAACCGGCGGTTTCAGCCGTTCACCGTGGTTGAACAGCAACGGCCGCTTGCCACCTTCCACATACTGGCGAAACGACGAGCCGATGCAGTTCGTCAGCCAATACAGCGTGACATTGGTCAGCAGCCATTCTCGATCGATGGCGGGGCGGGTATCGCACCAGGACAGGATCTTTTCGCCCATCCACGCCAAGAGTCCCGCCGGTGAATCATTCAGACCCACGGCCAGGCTTTGTGGCTTGGTTCTTTGGAGGTGTGCGTAGGCGCCTTCGGCATCGGCAAATGCCCCGGCATGTTGCAGGAAGGCGGTTTCTGCTGTTGTCTGCGCAGGCTCGGTTTCGCCAAGGGGAGGGCGGTAGGAACCGGGAATGTAATTGAGGTGAATGCCGGTCACCCGCTCTGGAAAACGCACGCCCAGCCACGTCGAAACGCCTGCACCAATATCCCCACCCTGGGCGCCAAATCGGTCATAGCCTAGCCCCGTCATCAACTCACCCCATAAACCGGCGACCTCGTAAGGCCCCCTGCCGGATTGCTGGAACGGCGCGGAGAAGGTGTAGCCGGGCAGCGACGGCACCACCACATCGAAGGCGTCCGCAGGATCGCCGCCATGGCGGGCCGGGTCCGTCAGCAATGGGATGATGCGCTGCATCTCAATGAACGAGCCGGGCCAGCCGTGGGTGAGGATGAGCGGCATCGGCTTCGGACCGGTGCCACGTTGATGAATAAAATGGACCCTTTGCCCGTCGATGTGGGTGACAAACTGCGGCAGGCGATTCAGCGCGGCTTCCTGGGCACGCCAATCGAACGCGGTCGACCAATGTGCGAGAAGCTCCCGTAGCACATCCATGTCCATGCCTTCGCTCCAGCCTTGCTCGGCCAAGGGCTTTGGCAGCCTTGCGTTCAGCAGGCGGTGCCGAAGGTCTTCAAGGGCGCTGTCGGGGATGTCGATGGAGAAAGGCTCGATGAGCATGCGTGTTTTCGTCCTGATTACCTGACATCTGAAAATGACATGACATGGGTCGCAAAATCATCTTCTACTGGCCGAAATCCGCAGCGCAGGTAAAAGGCTGCGCCCTCTGGCGTATCCGTTGACAAACGCACCGCACTGAAGCTTTGCGCTGCATACCCAAGAAGCCGCTGCACCAACGCTTTTCCCACACGTTGACCCCTTGCTGCACGCCAGACGTATACCCGACGCAGCCTGCCGATATCCGCCCCGGCATAGGGATCATTTGACAGGCCACCAATGGCAACAAGCTGCCCAATGCTGAAAGCTCCAAAAAGACCCTCTCCGGGTTGATCGAACCGATTGGAACCGTCTTCCCAATCAGCAATCAGGCGCGTGAGGAACCTGAAACCTTCCGTTATTGCCTGCGCTTCTAGCCGCAGGATTTCCGGGGGAAGTGCTGAGATCTGACGTATCGCGAGTTCATCCCTTGGTGTAATCATTGGAGATCCATCTGACTGAACAAATCGAGCATCAAAAAACGGCATCGGTTCTAGATGTCGCGGCGGCCGCATTCTGCTGGATCTGAGAAAACAGCCAATCAACAAAAACCTGCGCCTCAACCACCGCATCCGCGGACACCCCGTAGTAATAGCGGGCTAGCGGCAGGCGCAATGACGGCAGCGGACAGGTCAGGCGCCCGTTGGACAAATCCCTACCCAGCAGCGAAGCCGGACACAACGCCACGCCCAGCCCATCGACGGCGGCCTGCAGCACGAGGTGCATGTGATCGAATTGCAGGGTCGGCAGATTGTTCAATGGCTCGATCCCTGCGTGTTCCGCCCAGTCTTGCCAATCGCTGCTGCGGGTCCTGCCCGACAACAAGGTGTGCCGGGCCAGGTCGTGCATGCTTTCCAATGGCACGCTTTGCAGCAACGACGGTGCGGCGACCAGCAGCAGGTCGTCTTCCAGCAGCACCGTGGGCTGTACATGGGGCGACCAGCCGGCGTGCCCGCGGCGGATGACGACGTCGAACGTTTCCCGTGATGGATCTGGAGGCCGGGTGCTGGTGACGACGTCGGGCTTGATGTCGGGATGGAGCGCCACGAAGTCGGGCAGTCGCGGGATCAGCCAACGCACCGCGAAGGAGGGGCGCACGTTGATGATCACTTTGCGCTGGGCTGCACTGCGTGTCAGTGCGGTGGCGGCATTGGCGATCTGGGTCAGCGCCTCGCTGACCTGTTCGTAAAACGCCTTCCCCTCAGGCGTGAGCAAAGACTGACGGGTTCGACGTTCGAACAGCAGCACGCCCAAGCGCTCTTCGAGCAACTTTACGTGGCGGCTGACGGCACTGTGGCTCACGTGCAGTTCTTCGGCGGCGCGGCTGAAGCTCTGGTGGCGAGCGGCAGCGGCGAAGGCGCGGACGGCGTTCAACGGTGGGAGGTTGGCGATCATGTGTCTAATTTAGTCACATATGAGTCGCAATTAAAGCGTTTGTCAGCGTCCCGGTGCCACGCCACCCTGAAGGCCACAGCAATTCGCCTTCAATGTGGAGTGATGCATGGCCGGTTACGGACTTTTTCTGATCCTGGCGACCCTGACGGTGCTCAGCCCGGGCCCCGGTGTGGTGCTGACGATTTCCAATGCCTTGCGCCATGGCTGTCGCGGTGCACTGCCGGGCATCTTCGGGATCGCGTCGGGCGCGTTTATCGTGGCGGGTATCTGCGCCAGCAGCTTGGGGTTGATCCTGGCCGCCTCGGCGACGGCCTTCACGCTTTTGAAATACATCGGCGCGCTGTACTTGTTGTACCTGGGCATCAAGATGTGGCGCACCCAACGCTTCGTGCCCGAACTCACGGTCACGTCCACGCGCCCGTGGCGGCGATTTGGCGAGGCGCTGTCGATCCAGTTGCTCAACCCCAAGGCCGGGTTTTTCTTCCTCGCCGTGTTCCCGCAGTTCATCAAGCCGTTGGATCACTATTACAGCCAGTTCTTCTTGCTGGTGTTGTCCTATAGCGTGCTTGTCGTACTGGTGCATTCCGGTTATGCGCTCATGGCCAATGGCGCCAGGGGCTGGCTCTCTTCAAGCCAGGGCGCCAGGATCGTCGGCAAACTGTCGGGCATTACCTTCCTGGGGTTCGGCGTGCTGATGGCGTCTGCCAGCAAGTGACGAGTACGCGTCAACGCCGCCCCGTGCGCGTACTCACATCCACCCAAACCGCCAACACCAGAATGCTGCCCTTGACGATCATCTGCCAATAACTGTCGACGTCGAGCATGGACATGCCGTTGTCCAGGCTGGTGATCACCAGCGCGCCGAGGAGAGCACCGTAGACCGTGCCAGAGCCGCCGCGCATGGAGGTGCCGCCGATGAAGCAGGCGGCGATGGCGTCGAGTTCGCCCATGTTGCCGGCCGAAGGTGAGCCAGCGGCCAGGCGTGCGGTGTTGACCACGCCGGCGAGGGCGCACATCACGCCCATGATGCCGAAGATCCACAGCTTCACGGCCTGTACGTTGATGCCGGACAGGCGCGTGGCTTCCATGTTGCTGCCCACCGAATAGACACGTCGGCCGAACACGGTCTGGCTGGTGACGTAGCTGAATACGCCCAGCAGGATCAGTAGGAGCAGCACCGGCACCGGGATGCCGTCGTAGCTGTTGAGGGTATAGACGAACCCCGCCAGCACTGCGCCGATCACCACCACGCGCAATACGTCACGCACCAGAGAGTGGGCCGCCAGGCCATGGAGGGCACGGTTGCGCCGCTGTTTCCAAGTCAGGAACAGCGTCAGGGCGAACAGCAGGATGCCGAGCCCGGTCCCGACCGTGTGCGGCAAGTATCCCTGCCCAACGTAGACCAGCTCCGGTGACACCGGGGCAATGGTGGTGCCGCCGGTTACTCCCAGCAGAACGCCGCGAAACGCGAGCATGCCACCCAGCCCGACGATGAACGACGGGATACGCAGGTAGGCGGTCATGTAGCCGTTGCCCAAGCCAATCACCAAGCCGCACAGGGCCACCAAACTCAGGTTCGCCAGCAGCGGAATGTGATAGACCACGTCGAGAATCGCCGCCAGGCCACCGAGCAGCCCAAGCAATGAACCCACCGACAAATCGATCTCGCCGCTGATGATCACCAGCACCATGCCGCAGGCCAGGATACCGGTGATGGACATCTGCCGCAGCAGGTTGGAGAGGTTGCGCGGGGTCACGAACCCACCCTCGGTCTGCCAGCTGAAAAACAGCCAGATCAGCGCCACGGCGATCACCAGCGCAAGCATTTTGTAGCGGGAAAACAGCTGTTTGACCTGATTCATCTGCGCGGACTTCCGATCATTATTGTTATGGCCATCGGGATGGCTGAGCGCGGCGGCAAGCACTTGTTCCTGGGTCAGTTCGTGGTTGATGAAGTCGCCGCGCAACTGGCCTTCGCCGATCACCAGGACGCGGTCGGAAACCCCCAGCACCTCGGCCAGCTCCGAGGACACCATGATGATCGACACGCCTTCGGCCGCCAGCGCGCCCATCAGCTTGTAGATCTCGTACTTGGCGCCGACGTCCACGCCGCGGGTGGGTTCATCGAGAATCAGCACGCGGGGTTTGGTCAGGAGCATTTTCGCCAACACGGCTTTTTGCTGGTTGCCGCCGGAGAGGCTGGTGATCGGCAGGAACGGGCTCGCGGTCTTGAGGTGCATGCGCGAGATTTCCTTGTCGATGCTGCCCAGTTCGGCTTCGGCGTCGATGCGGGTCAGTTTCGAATAGTTATCCAGCACGGCCAGGGTGATGTTCTGCCCCACGCCAAGGTCCGGAATGATGCCTTGGCGCTTGCGGTCTTCGGGGACCATGCACAGGCCGGCACGGATCGACTTGAGCGGCGTGCGCGTGTCGATTTGTTGGCCGTTGAGCCAGACTTCGCCTTCGTAGCGGCCGGGGTAGGCGCCGAACAGCGCGGACACCAGTTCCGTGCGGCCGGCGCCGACCAGCCCGGCGATGCCGAGGATTTCCCCACGCTTGAGGACGAATGAAATGTCGTCGACCCGTTTGCGCCTGGGGTTGTCGACGTCGTAGCAGGTGAAGTGGCGCGCCTCGAAAATCACTTCGCCGACGTCATGGGGTTCGGTGGGGTAGAGGTTGCTCATTTCCCGTCCGACCATCTGGGTGATGATCTTCGGGATGTCCATGTCGGTCATGGCGGTGGTAGCGATGTGCTTGCCGTCGCGGATCACCGAAATGGTGTCGCACACGGCGGCCACTTCATCGAGCTTGTGGGAGATGTAGACGCAGGCGACGCCCTTGGCCTTGAGGTCGCGGATGATGTCCAGCAGCACCTCGATTTCCGAGCGGGTCAGGGCCGAGGAGGGTTCGTCGAGGATCAGCAGCCGTGCTTGCTTGTTCAGTGCCTTGGCGATCTCCACCAACTGCTGGTAGCCACCGCCGTACTGCGAAACCGGCAGCGAGACATTCATGTCTGGCACTTTGAGTTCACGCATCAGGGCTTCGGCGCGGTGGATCATTGCCGGGTAGTTCATGCGCCCGCCGGGCAGCGTGAGTTCGTGGCCCATGAAGATGTTTTCCGCCACCGACAGGTCGGGGACCAGGGTCAGCTCCTGGTGAATGATGACGATCCCGGCGGCTTCGGTTTCGCTGATGGACTGCGCCTTGAGCGGCTGGCCGTCCCAAAGGATTTCACCGTCCCAGGTGCCGTAGGGATAGACCGCCGACAGCACCTTCATCAGCGTGGATTTGCCGGCGCCGTTCTCACCGCACAGGCCGACACACTCACCTGGCCTGACCTTGATGTCGATGCCGTTCAGGGCTTTGACACCGCCAAAGGTTTTGACGATGCCGTTCATTTGCAGCAGGTAGTCGGACATGGCGAAGGCTCGTGGAAAAGGGCTCACACATACGCAGGAACCCTGAAGTCAATCAGCCCCCTGTGGGAGCGAGCCTGCTCGCGAAAGCGGTGGCTCGGCTTGCATCAATATTGGATGTGCCGCCGTCATCGCGAGCAGGCTCGCTCCCACAGGAACTGTGTTTAACCCAAGCGTTGGGTCACTGCCCGGCGATCTGCGCCTTGGTGTAGAACCCGTCCTTTTCCAGCAGGTCGATGTTGTCCTTGGTCAACGGTGTAGGGGTAAGCAGGATGGTGTCGACTTTCTTGCTGCCATTGTCGTATTGCGAGCTGAAGGTCGGCTTCTCGTTGCGTGCCAGTTGCACCGAGAGCTTGGCGGCTTCGGAGGCGATCAGCTTCAGCGGCTTGTAGACGGTCATGGTCTGGGTGCCATCGATCACGCGCTTGACCGCTGCGAGGTCGGCGTCCTGGCCCGAGATCGGCACCTTGCCGGCCATTTTCTGGGCGGCCAAGGCCTGGATGGCGCCGCCGGCGGTGGCGTCGTTGGAGGCGACGATGCCATCGATCTTGTTGTTGTTCCGGGTCAGGGCGTTTTCCACGATGCTCAAGGCTTCGGTGGGGTTCCATTCCTTCACCCACTGCTGGCCGACGATCTTGATATCCCCCTTGTCGATGGCCGGTTGCAGCACCTTCATCTGGCCTTCGCGCAGGACCTTGGCGTTGTTGTCCGTGGGCGCGCCACCGAGCAAGAAGTAATTGCCCTTCGGCGCGGCCTTGAGCACGCCGCTGGCCTGCATCTCGCCGACCTTTTCGTTATCGAAGGAAATGTAGGCGTCGATGTCGGCGTTGAGGATCAGTCGGTCGTAGGACACGACCTTGATCCCGGCCTTCTTGGCTTCGGCGACGGCGTTGGTCAGCACGGTGGCGTTGAACGGCACGATGACGATCACATCGACGCCGCGGGAAATCAGGTTTTCGATCTGCGAGATCTGCTTCTGCTCGTTGGCATCGGCCGACTGGACGAAGACCTTGGCATCGAGTTTTTCCGCCGCCGCGACGAAGTAGTCACGGTCCCGCGACCAGCGTTCCAGGCGCAGGTCATCGATGGAAAAACCGATTTTCGGATGGGCCGCATCGGCCATGACCGGCAGCGAGAGCAGGGCGAGGGCGCCAGCGAGTAACGTGCGTTTGAATGTTTTCATGGTGGTGCGTCCTTTTATTGTTGTTTGAAAGACACTGCCTGACGATGAGCGTGGTGCGGATAGAACTGTAGAGAGTCGCCGAGCGCTGTGGGCAGAGATTTGTCGCGAGAATGTAACAACCTCACAGCACCACAGCTCTGCCCGTTGTCAGGGATAGATAAACCGGTTGACCACGTTCTCGAGCATCTCCTGTCGACCGCTGACGGCTTGGGGATTCAGCTCGTTGGTGAAGGCATGCTCGGCCAGTGAGGCGAGGCTGAATTCACCGGCCAAGACCGCTTGGCCGAACGGCTGCTGCCAACCGGCGTAGCGTTGGTCCTTGAACTGCTGGAGCTGGTCGTTCTGGACCATGGCTGCCGCGCGTTCCAGGGCCAGGGCCAGGACGTCCATGGCCGCCACATGACCGTGGAACAGATCGAGTTCGTCCACGCTCTGGCGCCGCACCTTGGAATCGAAGTTGAACCCGCCGTTGGTGAAACCGCCCGCCTTGAGAATCTCGTAGGTGGCCAGGGTCATTTCTTCGACGCTGTTGGGGAACTGGTCGGTGTCCCAACCGTTCTGCGGGTCGCCCCGGTTGGCGTCGATGCTGCCGAAGATCCCCAACGAGACGGCCGTGGCGATCTCATGATGAAAGCTATGCCCGGCCAGGGTCGCGTGGTTGGCTTCGATGTTGACCTTGATCTCGTTTTCCAGGCCGAACTGTTGCAGGAAGCCGAACACCGTGGCGCTGTCGTAATCGTACTGGTGCTTGGTCGGTTCCTGGGGCTTGGGCTCGATCAGCAGGTCGCCCTTGAAGCCGATCTTGTGCTTGTGCTCGACCACCATGCGCATGAAACGGCCCAGTTGCTCGCGCTCGCGTTTCAAGTCGGTATTGAGCAGGGTTTCGTAACCTTCTCGACCGCCCCACAGCACGTAATTGGAGCCCTTCAGGCGTTGGGTCGCGTTCATGGCGCTGAACACCTGGGCGGCGGCGCAGGCGAACACTTGCGGGTCCGGATTACTGGCGGCACCTGCGGCAAAACGTGGGTTGCTGAAGCAATTGGCGGTGCCCCACAGCAGCTTGATCCCGGTTTGTTCCTGATGGCGCTCCAGGTGGTCGACCATCTGGGCGAAGTGTTCGCGGTACTCTTTGAGCGAAATGCCTTCCGGGGCGACATCGGTGTCGTGGAAGCAGTAGTAGTCGATGCCCAGCTTGGAGAAGAACTCGAAGGCCGCTTCGGCCTTGCCGATGGCCATTTCCATGGGATCCCCAGCGTGCTGCCACGGGCGCTTGAAGGTACCGGCACCGAACACATCCGACCCCGGCCAGACGAAGGTATGCCAGTAGCAGACCGCCATGCGCAGGTGCTCGCGCATGGGTTTACCGAGCACCAGTTTGTTGGCGTCGTAGTGACGGAAGGCAAGCGGCGAGTCGCTGGCGGCGCCTTCGTAGCGAATCTTGTCGACAGCGGGGAAGTACGACATGGGCGAGTTCCTTTTTTATTCTTGGCGGTGTCTCGATACTAACGCCGGCCCCGAGGTTGCTGATTATGAAAATCACCAACAGGGCGTTCGATTTTGAGTATTGAGGTTCATCGCTTGCGCGCCTAGTCTGTGTGCATCGGCCCAGGGTTAAACCAATGAAAACCGTCCCGCCCGTTCACCGCATCGCACTGTTGTTCAATGGCAGCAAGATCTACGACCGCGGCATTATCAGCGGCATCGGCAACTACCTGAGCAGCACCCGCGCGTCCTGGGACTTGTTCCTCGAGGAGGATTTCCTCTGTCGCTTGAAAGGCATCGAGCGCTGGCAGGGCGACGGAATCATCGCCGACTTCGACGACCCGCTGATTGGCGAGGCACTGGCCGGAATCAAGCTGCCGGTCGTGGCGGTGGGCGGCTCCTATCAGGATGAACGCGCCTACCCGAAAGGCATCCCCTATGTCGCCACCGATAATGACGCGTTGATGACGTTGGCCTACGAGCACCTGATCGAGGCCGGATTGACGCGTTTTGCCTGTTTCAGCCTGCCTGAAGCACAAGCCAATCGCTGGGCCCAGGAACGGGAAAAAGCCTTTCGCCGGCTGGTGCAGCGCGATGGCCTGCACGCCGAGGTCTATCGCGGCATGGGCACCAGCGCACCGCTGTGGGACAGCGCCGTCGAACAGCAGATCGCCTGGCTGCAAAGCCTGCCCAAACCCATCGGCATCATCGCCGTCAGCGACGCCCGCGCCCGGCAGTTGTTGCAAGCCTGTCTGACCGCCGGAATCGCCGTACCGGAGGAAGTGGCGTTGATCGGCATCGACAACGATCCCCTGACCCGCAGCCTGACGCGGGTGCCGCTGAGCTCGGTGATCCAGGGCACCGAAACCATGGGCCGCACCGCCGCACGGCTGCTCCATCAAATGCTGCACGGCATGCCGTCCACGGGCACACAGATTCTGATACCGCCGGATGCGATCAATGTGCAGGTGTCGAGTCTGCATCAGCCGTTGGGCAACCCTTATGTCATGCAGGCACTGCTCTTCATCCGCCAATACGCCTGCCAGGGCATCAAGACGGCCCAGGTGGCGGCCTATGTGGGCGTGTCGCGCTCATCGCTGGAATCGCACTTTCGCAAGGAGCGGGGCTGCAGCGTCCACGACGAGATCCTGCGTTTCAAACTGGCTGCCGCCGCCAATGGCCTGGAAAACACCCACTCGCCGATTGCCGACATCGCCCAGAATTGCGGCTTCAAATCGGCGCAGTACCTGCACACGGTGTTTCGCCGCGAGTTCGGCTGCACCCCTCGGGAGTATCAGCAGGGGGCCAATGCAGCAACTCACTGACCCACTGCCGAACCGCTCTTGTGGCGAGGGAGCTTGCTCCCGCTGGGGCGCGAAGCGGCCCCGAAACCTGACATACCGGTGCGTCAGGTTGATTGAGTGGATGCCATAGGGTCTGCTGCGCAGCCCAACGGGGATAAATCCCCTCGCCACAAAAAAACAGCTCTGCTCCTGATGAACTGACCCACTGCCGAACCGCTCTTGTGGCGAGGGAGCTTGCTCCCGCTGGGGCGCGAAGCGGCCCCGCTTATTTGCTGGGCTAAATATCGATCCGTTCCGCCGGGTAGGTCCCAGGCGTGGGAATCTTCAAAAAACGCCGCTCATGATCCGCGTTCGGCAAAAGGCACACGTCGTATTTGCCAAATAGTTGGTATCGATTCAGGGCAATGCGATCGTAGGCCCAGTCCCGAAGCCTGCGGGGGACGTAACGCAGCAGTTTCACCAGGCGCCAGGCCCAGGGTAATAGGGCTACGACTTCAAAAATCGCATCCGAACGCACCCAGTAATGCTGATCGCGAACCACGGCCATGGTGTCGAATTGATGCAGGGGCAGGCCCGCCCAGGCAAGCAAGGCTTGTCCTTCTGGCGACTGTACGGAGGCCAACCGCACGCGTCGGGCGTGGTCATGGCGGATCAGGAACTTCGCCCAGCCATTGCACAGTTTACAAACGCCGTCGAACAGGACCACTGTCTCGCCTGGCTCGAGCAAGGGCGCGGGTGTGGGGCGAGTTTGGGAGATGGACATGAATGGGTGTCTACATGGCGCCTGGTTACCCGGATAATACGCGTGTTCCAGCGTCAAGGGGCGCCCCGAAGGGTTGCTCGACCATGATGACTTCAAGGGCATGATCCGATCCATGAGCGATGACACCTACACCCTGTACATGCGCTTCCAGACCCCCGACCCTGGCATCGGCCCACGGGAGCGGGTGCCGATGCTGGAGCAGGAGCTGGCCTGGGCGCGGGAGCGCGCGACCATGCATCGCTTCAGCTGGATCATGGTGCTGGTGCCGCCTCTGTGCCTGGGCCCGGTGCTGCCGGGCATCGCGTTTCTGCTGGGGCTGCTGGTCTATCAAGGGTTATCCGCCCCAGGCGTCGACCTTGACCGAATCGTCGGGGATTCCCTTGGCTGGCTTGTGCTCGCCACCTTGTTGTTCATGGCTGCCTGGGTCCTGCATAACTACTTGCGCGATAAGCGCGACCCGACCAAGCGATTTTGGCAATCGATGCCCGATCAAGGGCTGGTCGAGCTCGAACACCATACCCTGGTCTCCGGCATCAGCCTGTGGTCCAACGACTATGACCCGGACTGCAACACCCTCATGCAATGGACCGACGGCCAGTTGAAGTGCGTGCAAGACAGCGGTATATCGCAATGGATTCTGGCCAAGACCGCAGCGGGGCATTGGCTGGTGCTCAAGGAGCAGTTTTCGGGCGACTTCAGCTACGGGCGAGTAGGGCAAATGCCCGCACCGAACAAGCTCCTGCAACCCCGCCAGCAACTGGCGATCGCTTTCGCCCCCGGCACGAACCTGCAGTTGGGCCGACGTTTCGACGGTGCGCCGATGCCATTGGTGCAGACGCCGTATTGGCTGTCCGCCGATGAGCTCAAGCGCCTGGAAGAGGCCGCTCATCACTGGAATTTTCTACCGCCGAACCGCTATGGGGTGATCAATGATCAGGATGCCGCGTGGGTGCAACGGCTGGTGGACCGGGCGCAAGCCTGCGTTGGGCCGCGGCCGCAAGAGGACTGCTGCGCAGCCCAGCGGGAGCAAGCTCCCTCGCCACAATGAATCGAACCCATTCCTGGAAGTCCGGCCTGTCACTGGCCGGGCGCTAAAGCCATGTATTCACCACCCGCCGATCCAGCTCCTCCCAATCCGCCATGCCCAGTACCCGAGTGGTGTTCAACCCGCGCAAATAACCGCGCAGTTGATTGGCCGTGGCGCGCCTGAGCTCCGGGTCGGGTTCGGTGCTGCTCAGTAGCACGCTTTCGTACTGGATCAGGTAATCAGCCACCCGCTCACGGAAGTCGGGCAATACCGCGTCGCGAATCAGATCAAACGTTCTCATGGCTATATCTCATCAATCTTTCTCGGCTTGCAACTATTGCTAGGAGTAATAGTGACCATTACGAAATGCAAGTTCTGCTTTGCCGGCAATCATTGGAAAATCAGCGCCATCGAACACGCAGCCCGTTATTTTTATTTTCAGGACCCCACCCATGCGCCCTTTATTTTTGCTTCCCCTGGCGTTTTCCCCGTTGTTGCTGGCCGGTTGTGCCTCGGCGCCGAACGATCCGACCCTGACCTTGCAGACCAGCAAGACGCCGGCCCAATACGCTGAATGCGTCGTACCGAAATTGCAGGGCAGTGCCTTGAACCCGATGGTCTCGCAGACCCAGCGCAGCTACCGCATCGTGGTGCCGAGCAAAGTCTCGGCGGACAACGTGCTGGAAGCCTACAAGGCCGGCAGCGGCGGCAAGGTCTTCATCTACGAGCGACATTTGCTGGCCTCCAACCTCCTGCCTTCGAGTTTCGAACGCGCCGCACAGGAATGCATCTGACCGGCCCGTAAACGTTTTTCACTGTGCTCCTTTGGTTGGCCGCAACCAACCAATTCCCTTGCCCCGCACCGTCCTCGGTCGCGGGGCTTTTTTTGTTTGACGATGACTCCAGCCCGGTATTTCGGCCCGGACAGCGCATCCGCCGTGACCGGCATCGCGCCCCCGCGCGGCGATCGGCAAGAGCATTAGGGGGCACGTTTTGTCTTATAGCGTCGGCAAGGGGGAGCTGCCGTTCAAGGCTGGAATCCTTGAAAACACGTCAGCCATAAAATCCATGAACACGATAGCCCGCGTGGGGAGCAGTCTATTGGCGACATAAACCATCTGCACGGGGACAGGGGGAGCCGCATGGTTGGTGAGAATGAACTGTAATTTCCCGCTGCTCAGCCCGCCCTCAAACAGCCACGCAGGTCCATGCGCCACGCCCAGGCCTGCGGCGACCGCCGCACTCACAGCGTCGGGCGAGTTGACCCTGAGCCTGCCGCTAATCGGAATGTCCGCGTCCCGGAATCGCCAGGTCGCCCCGGACGACAGCAAGGTGTAGATGATGCAATCGTGGTCGCGTAGATCATCCGGGGTCTGCGGTACTCCACGTTTGGCCAAGTACTCCTTGCTGGCGACGAAGACTCGGTCGTACCACCCAAGAGGCCGGGCGCGCAGGGCGCTGTCCTCCAGGTGTCCTATGCGAATGGCGAGTTCGGTGCCTTCATTGACCAGGTCTACGTATCGATCGTTGAGTTGGAGATCCAGGTTCAATTGAGGGTAGCGCTCCAAAAAAGCCGGCACATACGGCAGCACAAACGCGTGTGCGAGCGCTGTCGGACAGGCTACGCGCAAGAGGCCCGATGGCTCGACGTTGTTCCGGAAGGACGATTCTGATTCATCCACCGCATCCAGGATGCGCCGGATGTCCGCATAGTAGCGTTCGCCCTCCGGCGTCAAGGATAGCTTGCGCGTAGACCGGTGGAGCAAGCGCGTCTGCAAATGATCCTCCAGAGCCGCTACATAGCGGCTTACATTGGGTTGTCCCAACCCTAGATCGCGCCCTGCCGCCGAAAAGCTCCCAGTTTCTACAGCACGCGCGAAGCATGTCATCAAAAGAAATCGGTCCACTTTTCTACCTCGATTCATGCCTGATTTGCATGAATTATATGCGAATACGCAGTCTTATCCGATACGGGGCATGAGCGCATATTTCTCCATGTCGACCGCAGTGGTCATTCACCGGAGAATTCAAATGTCGCGCTTGCAAGGTAAACGCACGCTCATCACTGGCGGCACCAGTGGCATCGGGCTGGAAACGGCAAAGCAGTTCCTCGCGGAGGGGGCTCGCGTGATCGTAACGGGTGTCAACCCCGATTCGATTGCAAAGGCCCAGGCCGAATTGGGCCCGGAAGTGCGGGTGCTGCGCGCCGACTCGGCCAGCGTTGCAGCACAAAAGGAGCTGGCCCAAGTCATCAAGGAACACTACGGCCAACTCGACGTTGCCTTCCTCAATGCCGGCGTATCCGTCTGGCAGCCCATTGAGCAATGGACGGAAGAGATGTTCGACCGTTCTTTCGACATCAACGTCAAAGGGCCGTACTTCCTGATGCAGGCGCTGTTGCCGGTCTTCGCAAATCCTGCTTCCGTCGTGTTGACCACTTCCGTAAGCGCGCATGCAGGCGCAGATCGCTCGTCCGTGTATGCCGCAACGAAGGCCGCATTGCTGAACATGTCGAAGACGCTCTCGACCGAATTGCTGGGCCGTGGCATCCGTGTCAACGCAGTGAGCCCTGGCCCCGTCGAGACGCCGCTTTACGACAAGCTCGGTATTCCGGAAGCCTATCGCGAGCAACTTAACAAAGAGATCGCGGCAACCATTCCGCTTGGGCGCTTCGGTACCTCCGACGAGGTGGCCAAGGCCGTGCTGTATCTGGCATCCGACGAGTCGCGCTGGACGGTCGGCTCTGAAATCGTCCTTGACGGCGGCCGCCTGCTGAATGGCTAAGGGCGCAGCTCAAGAATTGCGCGAGTGCAACATCGCCTGGGCTGAGTTAATCAGATACTGAACGCCCGCCTCAGCACTTAGCGACGAACGAGTCCAATCCAGACTGTGCAAACAGCGGTACGCGGGGAAACCTCTGCCGCTGTTTTCGCTTGATAAACCCTTCAGAGCCACTAAAAGCAATGAACGCTCTTACGTTAATAAGCCACCCACTATGCCCATTCGTACAGCGCGCCGCGATTGTGCTTCTTGAAAAGGGCATCCAATTCGATCGGATAAATGTCGATCTATCAGCCAAGCCAGACTGGTTCCTGGCAGTTTCGCCAACCGGCAAGGTCCCGGTGCTCAAGGTGCGCCAGGACAATGCGCAAGACGCGATCCTATTCGAAAGCATGGTCATCTGCGAGTACCTCGACGAAACCCAAGGCGGCGCGCCGATGTACCCGATTGATGCGTTAGCTCGCGCACGGAATCGGGCGTGGATCGAGTTCGCGTCGCAGACGCAAGCTGAAGCCTGGCAGTTTCTCCACGCTCGTGACTCTGCGACCGCAGATGCCAAGCGCACCGCATTTCGCGAACGGCTCGGCAAACTGGAGTCAGAAATAGGCGTGGGGCCGTTCTTCGATGGCTCGGCCTTTGGAATGGTTGATGCGGTTTATGCTCCGCTTTTCCGTTACTTCGAGAGTATCGACGCAACTGTCGCACACCAGATTTTCGACGGCCTTCCGCGCATTTCGGCTTGGCGTGAAGCGCTTGAGGCGCGCTCCAGCGTAAGGGATGCCGTTGTCGAAGACTATGCTGATCGATTCCAAACGCATCTGCGCCAACAAGGCGCGCTGATCGCTGCCGCTTAGCCGCAGCGATCAATCAACCCAAGCCTTTCGATCGGGAGTCGGGAACATGACGAACCCATCAAAAAGCGCTCTGATCCTCGTTGAGTAGGTCAACGATGGGCTGGCCCCAACTGGCCATTTTTGCCTGCCGGTTTCAGGTTAGCCAATCGTCCGCCCGGATGAACTCGATGAGCGCTTTCAGGGCCGGCGGCACATGGCGTCGGCTGGGGTAATAGAGAAAAAACCGGCTTGGCGGCGCTTTCCATTGCGCGAGCAGTTCCGTGAGATGCCCATTGCGAAGGTCGTCGCGCGCCAGCTCCTCGTAGACGTAGGCAATTCCGGCGCCATCTTTGGCTGCCTGGATCATCAGCGCATCGTCTTCAAGAATGAGCGGGCCGGTGACGGACAACCGGATCGGTTGCCCCTCTGCCTGATACTCCCAAGCGTAGAGTTTGCCGCTGGGAAAACGCCGGGCGATGCAGGCATGGTCAAGCAAGTCCCGTGGAGCCTGGGCGATCCCCTTCGTGGCCAGGTAGGTTGGCGCGGCTACGGTCACGAACGATTGAGGGGGGCCGACAGGGACGGCGATCATGTCGCCGGCCAGGCTTTCGCCAAAGCGCACGCCGGCGTCAAAGCCACCGTTGACGATATCGGTCAAGCCGTCATCAGTGACCAGGTCCAGTTGAATGCGAGGATACCTGGCCACAAACGGCGCGAGCACTTTTGCAAATACCGCGCGTGCCGCCGGACGCGCCACGTTGAGGCGAAGCTTGCCCGCAGGCACGTCTTGCAGCGAGGTCAATTGGGTCAAGGCTTCGGCGACCTGCTGCAGGGTAGGGGCCAGCGTTGCCAATAGCTGGTGGCCGGCCTCGGTCGGGGTAACGCTGCGCGTGGTGCGGTTGAGCAGCCTGACACCCAGACGTGCTTCCAGGGCTCGCATGGCGTGGCTCAATGCCGAGGCCGAAACGCCACGCTCGTCGGCGGCCTTGCGAAAGCTGCGATGGCGAGCGACGGCGGCAAAGGCATCCAGTTCGGAAAGATCGGGGTGCTGATTCATGAATACGGTTCAGTAGTTCAAATACGATTACCCATCTTATCGTCATGAGATCCCTCACGGATACTGCCCACATCATCTGTGGAGAACTCGCTATGCAAAAGAATCGTCTTGGATCATCGGACTTCCTGATTTCACCCATTGGCCTGGGAACCTGGGCCATTGCTGGCACCGGCTGGGAATACAGCTGGGGTGCGCAGGACGACGAGGACAGCCTCGGTGCTCTTGAGTATGCCGTTGAATGCGGGGTGAACTGGGTCGATACGGCGGCGGTTTATGGTTTGGGCCATGCCGAGCAGTTGGTCGGGCAGCTGTTGCGGAGGCTGCCGGCTTCGCAGCGCCCATTGGTGTTCACCAAGGGCAGCTTGATCTGGGACCCGGTCACCAAGGCAATCTCACATTCGTTGGCGCCTCGATCGTTGCTCGCCGAGGTCGAGGCAAGCTTGCGCCGACTGCAAGTCGAAACCATCGACCTTTATCAGATCCACTGGCCGGCCTTTCCTGCCGACGGCAGCAGCGAAGGGCTCGAGAAGGCGCTTTCGGCGTTGGCCACCGCCCGTGAACAGGGGAAAATTCGCGCTATTGGCGTCTCCAATTTCGATGTCGCGCAGCTCAAGCGGGCCCGGGCGGTGACCGAGATCGTTTCACTTCAGCCGCCATATTCCGCCTTGATGCGGGACATTGAGGAAGATGTCCTGCCATTTTGCGAGCACACGGGAATGGGGGTCTTGGCCTATTCCACCCTCCAATCGGGGCTGCTTTCCGGCAGCATGACGCGCGAACGTATCGCCCAATTGCCCGACGACGATTGGCGCAAGGCGCGAAGCGCGGACTTCCAGGAGCCTCGCTTGAGCGCGAACCTGGCGCTGGTCGAGGTCTTGGCCGGTATCGGCGAACGGCACGGGGTCAGTGCGGCGGCAGTCGCCATCGCCTGGGTGCTGCGCAAGCCGGTGGTGACCGGTGCCATCGTCGGAGCCCGTTGCCGCGGGCAGGTCGATGGGCTGATTGCCGGCGCGCAGTTGCGCCTCAGCGCCGAGGAAATCGAGGAAATTCGACCCTTCCTGCCATTGGGCATGGGCACGAATGTCCCACAGAGCGCTTGAGCAATTGATCGTGCAGGCGCCCGCTGGAATGAGCGCGTTTGACGCTTCGCTGCATAACCGGCACTATCTGCTCGTTGATGATCATTAGTGCTCGTTTATGCAGGTTGTATCCCATGACTTCTCCCCATGAAGCGTTCCCCGGCGAACGCCAGCAATTGATCAGCCAGCGTCTCGCCCGGTATGGCCGGGTGATCGCCGCTGACCTGGCCAGCGAATTCAATGTGTCCGAACACTCGATCCGGCGTGACCTGGGGGTATTGGCAGCGGCGGGGTTATGCAAGCGCGTTTATGGCGGCGCGATACTTGTGCCGGCTGCCGAAGGGTCGCTGGATGTTCGCGTGCGTAAGGACCCGGTACGCAAGGGCAGCCTCGGCCAAGCGGCCGCTGCATTGCTGCGCGCGGGCCAGCACGTGTTCATCGATGCCGGGTCGACGAACCTGGCGATTGCTGGTGCCATCGATCCGAGCCTTCAGTTGACCCTCTCCACCAATTCGCCGTTGATTGCGGTGCAGTTGATGAAACTGCCCCGTGCCGAAGTCATCCTTCTGGGTGGGCGCTTGAACCCAATCGCCGGTGGTGTGATCGGGCTGACGGCGGTGGAGCAATTGCGCCAGTTCAGTTATGACGTGTGTTTTCTGGGGGCCTGCGCCATCGATCCAGACAATGGGGTCACGGCATTCGGCCTGGAGGACGCAGAGTTCAAGCGCGCAGTGGTGGCGGCAAGTGGGCAAGTGATTACAGCGGTGACCAACGAAAAGCTGTCCAGCGTTGCTCATTATCAGGTGGTTTCTTGTGAGGAGGTCGCCGCCCTGGTGGTGGAGCACGATGCGCCACGTGAGCGGCTGGAGCCCTTCTACGGCCGGGTGACCAACGTCGTGACGAGTGTCCGTGAGCAACTGCATAGTTGATGCCTTAGCGGCGCAGTGCAGGGCAATCGGGTAGATACTGTACGGCCCCCATTGTCCGCCAGGCGATTTGCGTCTAGTTTGCTGCCCGATCACAAATACAAAAAAACAGGAGTCATCGATGCAACCGATTCGTCTCGGCCTGGTGGGCTACGGCAAGATTGCCCAGGATCAACACGTTCCAGCCATCCACGCCAACCCCGCGTTCCAACTGGTGGCGGTCGCCACGCAAGGGCAGCCCTGCGCAGGGGTGGAGAACTTCCGATCCCTGGGCGAGTTGCTCGAAAACGGTCCGCAGGTCGATGCGATTGCGTTTTGCACACCGCCACAAGGTCGATTCGCCCTGGTGCAACAGGCGCTGGCGGCCGGTAAACACGTCCTGGTGGAGAAGCCGCCGTGCGCCACGCTGGGTGAAGCCATGGCCTTGGTGGAGCAGGTTCGCGAGCAAGGCATCAGCGGCCTGTTCGCCTGGCATTCCCGTTACGCCCCGGGCATCGAAGCCGCCCGTGACTGGCTGGCCAGTCGCACCTTGCACAGCGTGCAGATCGACTGGAAGGAAGACGTGCGCAAGTGGCACCCCGGCCAGGCGTGGATCTGGCAGCCCGGCGGCCTGGGCGTCTTCGATCCGGGTATCAATGCCTTGTCGATTGTGACCCATCTGCTGGCGTTGCCACTGTTCGTGGAGTCCGCCGAGTTGCGCGTGCCGGACAACTGCCAGTCGCCGATTGCCGCCAGCATCAAGATGGCCGATGCGCGCCACCTCGACATCCGGGCGGAGTTCGATTTCGACCATGGTCATGACGAACTCTGGAGCATCGAGATTCGCTGCGCCGAAGGCGTCCTGCGCCTGGACAACGGCGGTGCGCTGTTGAGCATCGACGGCGTGCGCCAGGCCGTCTCCGAGGAGGGTGAGTACGCCGCGGTGTATCGACATTTTCAGCAACTGATCAACGACAAGGCCAGCGACATGGACCTGCAGCCACTGCGGTTGGTCGCGGACAGCTTCTTTGTCGGCAGTCGGACGGCGGTCGAGCCGTTCTACGATTAACGCAGGGAACTGCAGTTGAACGAACAGACATTGTCCATGCGCCTGGAGCGCGTGGCGGCGCATATGCCGGCAGGTGCGCACTTGGCCGATATCGGCTCGGATCACGCTTACCTGCCGGTGGCCTTGCTGCGCCGTGGTGTGATTGCGATGGCGGTGGCCGGCGAGGTGGCGTTGACGCCGTTGCGCGCCGCCGAACGCACCGTGGTCGAGAATGGCCTGGAACGGCGGATCAGCGTGCGCCTGGCCAATGGCCTGGCGGCAATCAAGCCGGAAGACGGGATCACGGCGATCAGCCTCTGCGGCATGGGCGGTGAGACGATCCGCGACATCCTGGACAGCGGCAAAGCGCGGTTGAGCGGTCAGGAGCGGCTGATTCTACAACCCAACGGCGGCGAACAACCGCTGCGCCAGTGGCTGATGGAAAACGACTACCGCATCCTTTGCGAGGAAGTGCTGCGGGAAAACCGCTTCTACTACGAGATCATCGTCGCCGAGCGCGCCGGGCCAGTGACGTACACCGCCGAGGAGCTGTACTTCGGCCCGCTGCAGATGCAAGCGCGAACCCCGGTTTTCCTGGCCAAGTGGCAACGCCTGCTGCGCCAGAAACAAAAGACCCTCACCAGTTTCGCCAAGGCACGGCAAACCGTGCCGCAAGAGAAGCTGCAGGACATCGCCCGGCAGGCTCGCTGGATCACGGAGCTGTTGGCTTGAGCCGCATTGAGGCCATCAGCTAAATGCCAGTGTCTCCAGCCGCCTGATTATCGACCCACCACCGGGTAGTGTTTGATACGACACGCATACGAGTTGCCGTCACCTTTACAGATGCCATCCAGGTAGCGGTAGTCCACCCGTACCGACTGTCCTTTGCCGGGCCATTGCCGGCGGGGGAGCGTGGCTTGGTAGTCCTGGGTTTCCGGGGTGAAGGTGAGCGATGAGCCTTGCGCTGGGCACTCCACCGAGGCGGACTTCGGCCTGACTTTCACGATCTGCGCCTGAAGCTGCGGGTAGGGTTGTTTCAAGACCTCGACGATACGTAGCTCCAGGTGGCAGATCTGCCACGTCGAGGCCTGGACGGGCCCACTCAGGAAGGCGAGCGTCAAGGCAGACAGTCCGAGGCACGCTGCGTGAGAGGTCATGGTTGCCCTTGTTTGAGGTGCTGACGTTTGCGCCTTTGCCTGATTCAACCGTAAAGCCCCATCAGCGAGAAAGACTTGTCAGTGCTCAGCGCAACCATTTCGGCCAGCGAATGCAGGAGCACTGGCACCAGCAAGCCACCGCTGACCACTCTTGCAATGGCGAATACACCCCCACAGGAGAAGATCAGCACGACGGTTATCCAGTTCCCGTATTGGATGTGCATGCCGGCGAAGATGGCTGACGTGACGATGATCGCGATCCATGTCCAGGTACGGCTGTTCTCATAGGGGAACAGCCGGAGCATGTAATGGCGGAAAAATAGCTCTTCAGCGATGGGTGGCAACACGATCAGCGAGGCGATCTTGATCGTGGCCTGCCAATTGTTGAGCCCGTCCAGGAGCTGGGCCATGAACACTTCTCGCGGCAGCCCCAGCACGAATATGGCGACCCCGAAAAACAGGTAGGAGCCCACGATGCCAAGCGCGCCCCACTGCAGGGATTTGCCTATGTAATGACCGCGCCATTGCGTGCGCGCATCGGAGCGGTACTGCAGGGCGAAGAGGGCGAGGAGAGCGAGCGCGGTGATACCTGAGGTGGTGGTGAACGTCAGGTAGGCCTGCATGTCTGCGGGTATGAAAAGGACTTCGGGCACTGCAGCCAGAAAGACTATCAGGGTCGCAAGTACAAACATCCCGATCCGGGGAAAGAAGCGGTAGGGCGGTAAAGTGGCGGCGGTTGCAAACTCAGGGGCGGCACTTAGATTCGTCACAGTCACTCCATGAGTGCAAGGAAAAAGGCATGATGCCAGCATTTTGAGGGCGTCAGGTACGAGTTCCTGCTGGGTTCATGGCGTCGTGATTCAATCCAGGCGGCGACATGAATAAGCGTGGGTCTGATAAGGGAACTCAATGTGCTTGCGTCCGCGCAGAGCCGGATGGGTCTGAATCAAGGCCAGTAGTTGATCCGCTACCCGTTTCTTCTCTGCGTCAGGCAACGCTGCAATAAAACTCACGGACAGAAAGCGATCCAGGATGACCGTCTCGGGGCTGCCTGTGTGGGTGTAACTGAAACAGGTCAGTTCGGGCTGCGAGAAGTAACGTCCGTTGAAGGGATGTCGCCAGTTTCCAGTATGAAAGCGTGGGGTATCGCCTTCGAAGGGGGTGATGATTTTAGTGATGTCGGCCACCCAGTCCACGGACTCATCACGCACGTTCCAGATCAAGCCGAGCCGGCCGCCCGGTTTGAGTACTCGGTGAATTTCCTGGAGCGCGGTTTCATTCGCGAACCAGTGGAAGGCCTGGGCGCATACGAGCGCCTGCGCCGTCCCTGCCTCGAGGGGAATGGATTCGGCCGTTCCCTCCAGAATCCTGGTGTTCGGCAGATGCTTGGCAAACTCGATTCGCATCGCCTCGACCGGTTCGATGGCGATAGCATTGATCGCCATTGAGTCCAGCAGGCGAGTAAATTTACCGGTACCGGCTCCTAACTCAACGACTGTCGATCCTGGGCTGATTTCCAGTGCGCTGCTGAGCCATGCCTGTATTTCGCTTGGGTAGTCTGGGCGCCCTTGGGTATAGGTGCTGGCTTCTGCTGAGTATCCTATCTGAGCGGCCTTATGGATGACTGTCATCTTCAGCGACCCTTCGGGTGGATGGGGGTAGATGGATTATGCGGTGTGTTCAGGTCGTCAGCTAGTTGATCCTTTCTGTACTTGGTCTCATGTGTTTGCGTTGGGGCAGATCGTTCATCGTTTTTTGGGGGATTGGTTGGTGTGTATATCCGTTTCTGAGGTAATGACTGCTTATGGTTCCGCTCTTACAGCCATCCCTTTCAAGGCCTTTTGACTTTAGCGGCTTCAGCACCCTATCCCTCGACAGTTGAGCATTCGCCGCTTTGCCCTCCAGCCATTCTTCGCTGGATATTGCTAGCCAGCGCCCGCAAGCGCTGAGCCAGTCCTTCTCGGATGTGCTACTCAAAGCTGCTTCGACCCTCCGCCAATCTGCCAGACATACGGCGGTTCCGTACCGTTGATTTCCCAATCACCAATGATGCGCTCCTTGTAGATCAATGGATTATGCGAGGCAGCGGTGCGGGCGTTACGCCAGTGGCGGTCGAGGGTCTTGCTGGTGCTGGTGGCCGAAGCACCGAGGGCATTGAACAGGTCGCTGGTGGCACGCAACACCAGGTCGGAAATCACCACCTGGGCCTGGGCCGACTCCAGTTCGGCGGCGATGTTGGCGGTGTGCTCGGTTTCGGCGTCCTGGCTGAAGCGGCTCTCGTAGGCACGTTGGGAGGCGCTCGCGGCGCGCAGGGTGGTGGCTTCGGCGGCATAGACCTGGGCCGATGCCCTGCCGATCACTTGCTGCACTTGCACGTCCTGGCTCACTTCGCTGGCATTGCCGGTGCTGAAGACCCGCGTGCGTTTGCGCACTTGCTCGGTGATGTCATGAACCGCAGCGCGACCGGCGCCGGTCAGCACGGCCAGCAACACCAGTTGATAAAACGCGGTCTGGTATTTGAAGCGGGTAGAGAAGTCGATGAGGTTTTCTGCCTCGACCAACGCATTCTCGAACAGCGACGTGCCGCTGCCGGTGGTGCGTTGGCCAAAACCGTCCCAGTCATCGCTTTGCTTGACGCCCGGCTGGTGTACGCGGACGGCGGCAATCACGTCGGTGCCGTTGTCGTCGCGTTGGGCATACACGTCGATCCAGTCGGCGAAGATACTGCCGGTGCTGTAGTACTTGGTGCCATTGACGACCCACTGATCACCCTGGCGGGAAACCCGGGTGCCGACTTCGCCGATCTTCACCGCGCCGACTTCCGTCCAGGCATTGCCCACCAGTTCACCCTCGACGAAACGCTTGAACCAGATGTCTTGTGGGCCGCTGGCGTGAGCGTTGAGACGGTCCTCGACGAATGCGAAGTGTCCGCGCAAAGCCTGGGGCAGGTTGGAATCGGCTTCAGCCAGTTCGATCAGCAATTGCAGCAGTTGCGGCAACGAAGCCCCGGCGCCGCCATATTCGACCGGTACGCGGACGGCGCCAAAGCCGGCTTCCTTCAACCATTTCACCTGTTCAAAGGGCAGGCTGCGCGTCTGCTCACGCTCCAGGGCGCCGGCCTGGATGCGCGCAAAGATCGGCCGGAAGCGTTCGGCCAGGGGCTCATAGTCGGTGCCCGTGGAAAGGGTCGGCGGCAGGTGTTGTTGCTGTGCGGTCATGTTGATCTTCCTTCTTGATGGCGAGTAGGCGGGCAGGGGAAAAATCTGCCGGTGCCAAAGGCCATTGCACAGTCCATGCCCGAGGCCCAACGCCCGTAAATGCGGGGCCCATACGGCGCTTATCAGCGAAAGAGCTGTCCTGGCCACGGACAATCTGTTGCGCAACTGTGTGCCGGGCAACAGTTGCCGCGTCGGGCATCGACAGGCCAGGTGTTGGCCAGGCAACAGTGGACCAACAGCTTGACCGTCAGGCGACAGCGCAGTGATTGGATGTGTCATGTAACTTATTGATTATTAAATGAATATTCAGGTGGCATGGTTGCTGCTCTACACCTTGTGCGGACGCTGAGGTGGCGTCTCCAGGCATGGGGTAAGCGATGAGCAAGCAATTCAAAGTGGTGGCGGTGTCAGGCAGCGTGCAGCACCCGTCACGCACCTTGGCACTGGTCCAGGCGTTGGTGGACCGGCTGGGGCAGCAACTGCCGATCGAGGTGCGCTTGATCGAATTGGCCAAGGTCGGTCCACAGTTTGCCGGGGTGTTGCGTCGCGAGGCGTTGCCGGCTGCCGTGCAGGAGGACCTGCACGCCATTGAATCGGCCGATCTGCTGATTGCCGCCAGCCCGGTATACCGAGCTTCATACACCGGCCTGTTCAAGCACCTGTTCGATTTCGTTCATCACGAAGCCCTCAAGAACGTACCGGTGCTGTTGGCCGCGACAGGCGGCTCGGATCGCCATGCCTTGATGATCGATCACCAGTTGCGGCCCCTGTTCGGCTTCTTCCAGGCCCTCAGCCTGCCAGTGGGGGTCTATGCCAGCGAAACCGATTTCAGCCAATACCGGATCTCCAGTGCACAGGTGCTGGAGCGTATCGAGCGTGCCGTCGAGTCGGCGTTGTTGAGCCTCGTTCCAAGTGTTCGACGCGACGCCAGTGCCGCCTGATCAATTTCATCCTTTCAAAACGAGCCGTGGAGTACATGCAATGAGCCAGGACACGATCAAATTTGCCTACTGGGTGCCCAACGTCAGCGGCGGGCTGGTGGTCAGCAAAATCGAGCAACGCACCGACTGGGGCATCGACTACAACCGCAAGCTGGCCCAGATCGCTGAAGCGGCCGGCTTCGACTACGCCCTGTCGCAAGTGCGCTTTACTGCCGGTTACGGGGCTGAATACCAACATGAGTCCGTGGCGTTCAGTCATGCCTTGCTGGCCGCCACCACGCGCCTGAAAGTCATCGCCGCGGTGTTGCCGGGGCCGTGGACGCCGTCGGTGTTGGCCAAGCAGATCGCAACCATCGACCACCTGACCGGCGGCCGGGTGGCGGTCAACATCGTGTCGGGCTGGTTCAAGGGCGAGTTCACCACCATTGGCGAGCCATGGCTGGAGCACGATGAGCGCTATCGCCGTTCCGAAGAATTCATCACTGCGCTCAAGGGCATCTGGACCACCGACAACTTCACCTTGCGCGGTGATTTCTACCGCTTCCACGACTACACCCTCAAGCCAAAACCACTGCAGCAGCATCCGGAGATCTTCCAGGGCGGCAGCTCACGTGCGGCGCGGGACATGGCCGCCCGGGTATCGGACTGGTACTTCACCAACGGCAATACCGTAGAAGGCGTCAAGGCGCAGATCGATGACCTCCAGGCGAAAGCCGCGGCCAACAACCACAAGGTCAAGGTCGGCGTTAACGCCTTTGTCATTGCCCGTGACACCGAAGAAGAGGCGCGTGCGGTCCTCGCCCAGATCATCGACCAGGCCGATCCCGAGGCCGTCAATGCCTTTGGCGATGCGGCGAAGCAGGCCGGCAAGTCCAGTCCGGAAGGCGAGGGCAATTGGGCCAAGTCCAGCTTCGAGGACCTGGTGCAATACAACGATGGCTTCAAGACCAACCTGATCGGCACACCGCAGCAGATCGCCGAACGCATCGTCGCGCTCAAGGCCGTGGGGGTGGATCTGGTGCTCGCCGGTTTCCTGCACTTCCAGGAAGAAGTCGAGTATTTCGGCCGTAAGGTCCTGCCGCTGGTGCGTGAGCTTGAGCAACGCAAAGTGGCAGCCAAAACGGCGGCGGTCGCTTAGGCGCGGGAGGCAGCATGGGCACGTTCACCGACACCCCCGACACGGTCCCGGCCAGCTTGCCCCAGTGGTTGCGGCGCCAGGCGCTGGAGCATGGCACGGACGTCGCGCTGCGCCACAAGCATCTGGGTGTCTGGCAGGAGCAGAGCTGGGCGCACGTGGCCGATGAGGTGCGCCGTTTCGCCAGTGCCCTGCAAGCCCGCGGTTTTGCGGCGGGCGCGACCCTGACGATCATCAGTCGACCCAGGCCGCAGGCACTGCTTGCCGCCTTGGCCGCGCAATGGCTGGGCGGCGTGGCGAGTCTGTTCGACCCGCTGGAGACGGCGGCCGAACAGGTGCAATTGCTCAGCACGCTGCAGCCGGATTTCGTCCTGGTCGAAGGCGTGGAAGAAATGCTGCGTCTGCATGCGGCGCAGGTAGCCGTGGGGGTGTGGGTCTACCTCGACAAGCGTGGTCTGTCGGATTCGCTGCCATTTGCGCAAGCGTTGGATTACGCCGCGTTGGCTGCCGAGCGGCCAATCGTTGACCTGGCCCCGCAAGGGCAAGTGCTGCAGACGGCCTTTGTTTTTTATCGCGGAAGTGGACGGGCGATGGAGGAGCAACGCGTCAGCCACGCCGAGCTGCTGCAGGAGGGCCAGCGGTTGGTGACGCGCGAAGGTCTGGGACGGCAGGAAGAGGCATTGGCCGCCCGGGCGTTCGCCTCGGGCGGACAAGCTCGCTATCTGCTGGCGCCCTGGTTGATGGCCGGTTTTCGCTTGAATTTTCCAGAAAACCTGGCGACCCGTGATCGCGACCGTCGCGAGCTGGGCCCGACGCTGGTGGCCGGGACGCGGGAAACCTACGAACGTTTGCACCGCTATGCGCTGGAACGTTTGCCGGCGCCGGGCAGTGGGGCGCGCGGGCTGGTGGACTGGGCGTTGGCCGCGCAGCCGGGGCTGTTGCAACGGCATCTGGGGCACTGGCTGGTTCGCCGGCCATTGCGCGACGTGCTGGGTTTTTCCCGCACCCGCTCGCCGCTGCTGGTGGGCGACGCCTTGCGGCCCGAAACCCAGGCATTTTTCCAGGCATTGGGTATCAAGATTCGCCAGTGGGACGACGGGGCCCACTGGCAAGCGGCGCCGAACTTGGTGCAACACGCCACCGATGACTGGACGGGTCTCCAGTCGCAACTGGCCTGAAAGGAGACGCCCCATGACCCAGACGGCCATCACGCATTTGCTGGAGCTGGACCATATTTCGCTGTCATTCAAAGGCGTCAAAGCGGTCACGGACATCAGCTTTCGCGTCGCCGCCGGTGAGATCTGCGCCTTGATCGGCCCCAACGGCGCCGGCAAGAGTTCGCTGCTGAACGTCATCAGCGGCGTGTACCAGGCCCAGGACGGGCACATCCGTTTTGATCGACAGGAGCGGAGCCGGATGCGCCCCCGCGACGTGGCGGTCCGCGGCATTGCCCGGACATTCCAGAATATCGCGCTGTTCAAGGGCATGAGCGTGCTCGACAACGTGCTCACCGGACGCAACCTCAAGCGCCGCAGTACCTGGATCGAACAGGCACTGCGCATCGGTCGCGCCCGGGCCGAGGATGACCGTCAGCGCGAGGCGGCCGAGCGTGTCATCGCGTTCCTGCATTTGCAGCCTTGGCGCGACACCCTGGTGGGCACGTTGCCCTATGGCTTGCAGAAGCGGGTGGAACTGGCCCGTGCGCTGGCGGCGGAGCCCCGGCTGTTGCTGCTGGACGAGCCCATGGCCGGGATGAACGCCGACGAGAAGCAGCAGATGAGCCGCTTTATCGTCGACATCAATCGTGAACTGGGCACCACCGTGGTGTTGATCGAGCACGATATCGGCGTGGTCATGGACATCAGCGACCACGTGGTGGTGCTCAATTACGGTCGCAAGATCGGCGACGGCTCGCCCGAAGACGTACGGCAGAACCCTGAGGTCATTTCGGCCTACCTGGGCACTCGCCACTGACACTGGATATTCGACGCCTTCCCACCAGGGAGGGCAGGCAAGTTGCGCCCGCAGAATAGGAGCGGCGATGGAATTTTTCTTTGAAGTATTGATTGGCGGGTTGTTGGCGGGGGTGATGTACGCCTTGGTGGCCATCGGTTTTGTGCTGATCTACAAGGCCTCCGGGGTGTTCAATTTTGCCCAGGGCGCAATGGTGCTGTTCTCGGCGCTGACCTTCGTCAGCCTGGTGGAGCGCGGTGTGCCGTTCTGGCTGGCCTTCGTCATCAGCCTGGCGGCCATGGTGCTGATCGCGGTGGCGGTGGAGCGGGCGGTGCTGCGGCCCTTGGTCAACCGTTCGCCGATCACCCTGTTCATGGCCACCCTCGGTCTGTCCTACGTCATCGAAGGGTTCGCCCAGGCGCTGTGGGGGGCCCAGGTGCATGGCCTGGAACTGGGCATCAGTGACGAGCCGCTGGAGTTGGGTGGGATGTTGTTGTCGCAGTTCGACATTTTTGCCGCAGTGACCGCGGCGTTCCTGGTGCTGCTGTTGTCCTGGCTGTTCAACAAGACCCGGCTCGGATTGTCGTTGCGGGCGGTGGCCGATGACCCGCTGGCGGCACTGGCCGTGGGCATCCGCTTGCAGCGCGTGTGGGTGGTGGTGTGGGCGGTGGCGGGGTTTGTCGGGCTGGTCGCCGGCCTGCTCTGGGGCGCTCGCCTCGGTGTGCAGTTCTCGCTCTCGCTGGTGGTGCTCAAGGCGTTGCCGGTGCTGATCATCGGCGGCTTTACCTCCATCAGTGGGGCGATTGTCGGCGGCTTGATCATCGGTGCCTCGGAGAAGCTGGCCGAGGTTTACCTCGGGCCTTTCATCGGCAGCGGCATAGAGAACTGGTTTCCCTACGTGCTGGCGCTGCTGTTTTTGCTGGTGCGTCCGGCGGGGTTGTTTGGCGAACGGGCCATCGAACGGGTTTAGGGGAGCGCATCATGTTTTATCGAGAAGCAGGCCAGTTCAACACCCGCTATGCCCAGGACCGCCGGGTCTTCGCGCTGCGCCAGGACCGTCACGGGCTGGTCGCGTTGCTGCTGTTTGCCTTTGTCGTGGTGCCTTGGCTGGGCAATGACTACTGGTTCAGCGCGATCCTGATTCCGTTCCTGGTGCTGTCCCTGGCCGGGTTGGGGCTCAATCTGCTCACTGGCTATGCCGGGCAACTGTCCCTCGGTTCGGCGGCGTTCATGGCGGTGGGCGCCTTTGCCACCTACAACCTTGAAATAAGGGTCGCCGGCTTGCCGTTGTTGGTCAGTATCGCCCTGGGCGGATTGACGGCGGCGTTGGTGGCGGTGCTGTTCGGCTTGCCGAGTTTGCGCATCAAAGGCTTCTACCTGCTGGTCTCGACCCTGGCAGCGCAGTTCTTCGTGACCTGGGCGCTGACCCGGTTCAGTTGGTTTTCCAACAACAGCGCTTCGGGCGTGATCAGCGCGCCGCGCCTGGACGTATTCGGGATAAACCTCGACGCGCCGGCCGGCCGCTATCTGTTGACCCTGAGCGTGGTGGTAGCGCTGTTCTGGCTGGGCAAGAACCTGGTGCGCAGCGAGTTGGGGCGCAACTGGATGGCGGTGCGCGACATGGACACCGCCGCCGCGGTCATCGGCATAGCATTGGCAAAAACCAAGCTGCTGGCGTTCGCCATCAGCGGTTTTTTCCTCGGGGTGGCCGGTGCGCTCTGGGCCTTCGCTTACCTGGGCACGGTGGAGCCCCACGGGTTCGACCTCAATCGGTCGTTCCAGATTCTGTTCATCATCATTATCGGCGGCCTCAGCAGCCTGCTGGGCAACTTCCTCGGCGCGGCCTTCATCGTGCTGTTTCCGGTGTTGCTCTCGAACCTGGTGTCGCTGCTGCCCGGCGGGCTGGTGGACGCCGGCCAGGTGGAGAACCTGCAGAAGATGATATTCGGCGCCCTGATCATTTTGTTCCTGATCAAGGAACCAGAGGGCCTTGCGCGCCTCTGGCAGAGATTTCGCCAGCGCGCTCGGCTGTGGCCGTTGCGCTACTGAGCGAACCGCACAACGCGGGTTTGCAGTTCCATTTTGTTGGCTTATCCATGGCTCCATAACAAGGAAAATCCGATGTTCAAACGATCATTCGCCAGCAGCCTGGCACTGGCCCTGAGCCTCACCGCCGCGGCGTTCACCGTCCAGGCGGACAACGAGCAATACTTCCCACTGCAAAGCTATCGCGTCGGCCCTTATGCGGCCGGCGGCACCGGTTTTTTCGGCGGCTTCATCGACTACCTCAAGTACGTCAACGCCAATGGCGGCGTGAACGGCGTCAAGCTGACCTGGAGTGAGTGCGAGACCGAATACGTGGTCGAGAAAGGCGTGGAGTGCTACGAACGCCTGAAGAAAGGCTTGAACGGCGCGCCAGCGGCGGCCACCAACCCATTATCGGTGGGCATCGCCTACGCCACGCTGGAGCGTTCGACGGCCGACAAACTGCCGCTGATCACCATCAACCATGGGCGTACGGATTCCACCGATGGCAGCGTGTTCCCCTACGTTTTCCCGTTGCAGCTGAACCCCTATTCGGAGGTCTCGGCGATCATCAATTACATCGGCCAGCGCGCCGGCGGGTTGGACAAGCTCAAGGGCTTGAAGATCGTCACCCTGTATCACGGTTCGCCCTATGGCAAGGAAACCAATGAGGTCCTGCAAACCCTGGCCGACAAATACGGTTTTGCGCTGACCTTGCTGGAGGTGCCGCACCCGGGCAACGAGCAACAATCGCAATGGTTGAATATCCGTCGGGAAAAACCTGATTGGGTGATCCTGCGCGGTTGGGGCGTGATGAACCCGGTGGCGCTGAAAACCGCGCAGAAAGTCGGTTTCCCGGCCGACCACATCATCGGCAATATCTGGAGCAACTCCGAGGATGACGCTGCGCCGGCCGGTGCCGCGGCCAAGGGCTTCATCGCCATCACCACGCACCCTTCGGGCATCGATTTTCCAGTGTTGCAGGGCATCAAGAAACAAGTGGTCGACGCCGGCCATGGCGACTTGGCCGATCCCAAACGGTTCGGCACCGTGTACTACAACCTCGGCGTGGTCAACGGCATTCTCAACGTAGAAGCACTGCGCATTGCCCAGCAGAAATTCGGTCAGCAACCCCTGATGGGTGAGCAGGTGCGTTGGGGCTTCGAGAACCTCAAGCTCGACGACGCCCGGCTCAAGGAACTGGGGGCGTTGGGCCTGGTTCAGCCGTTGCAGTTGTCGTGCTCGGACCATGAAGGCGGTGGCGCGGTGCGCTTCCAGCAATGGGACGGTACGCAGTGGAAGCTGATCAGTGACTGGGTACAGGCTGACCGTGCCTTGCTGCGACCGATCATCGAAGCGTCTTCGCATCAGTACGCCCGGGAAAAAGGCCTTACCCCGCGTGATTGCAGCAAGGAATCCTGAGGCATCGCGGCAACCGGGCGCACGCGTCCGGTCGCTGTCTGAAAAGGTGAAACAGCATGGCGACGAACGTGCCGATCCTGCAGATCGACGATATTGAAGTGCTCTACGAACAGACCATCCTGGCGGTGCGCAGCGTGTCGCTGGAGGTGGGAAAAGGGCAGGTCGTGGTGCTGCTGGGCGCCAACGGCGCGGGTAAAAGCACCACGCTGAAGGCGGCCTCCAACCTGGTGCGCGCCGAACGCGGCGAGGTGGTGCGGGGGCGGATTGTCTACCAAGGGCGAGACGTGACCCGCAGCGCGCCTCATACCTTGGCGGCGAGCGGCCTGGTGCAAGTGCTGGAAGGTCGGCATTGCTTTGCCCAGTTGAGCGTGGAGGAAAACCTGCTGGCCGGTGCCCTGGCGCGCCAGGTGCCACGGCGCCAGTTGCTGGCTGACCTGGAATCGGTTTACGGCCATTTTCCCCGACTGAAACTGCGGCGCAAAAGCCTGGCCGGCTACACCTCGGGCGGCGAGCAACAGATGATCGCGATCGGTCGTGCGCTGATGGCCAGGCCGCAACTGGTCTTGCTGGACGAACCGTCGATGGGGTTGGCGCCGCAGATCGTCGAGGAAATCTTCGAGATCGTCCGCCAACTCAATCAGCGTGACGGCGTCAGTTTCCTGATTGCCGAACAGAACATCAACATCGCCCTGCGCTACGCCCACTACGGTTACGTGTTGGAAAGCGGTCGCGTGGTCAGTGAAGGCAGCGCCGAACAACTGGCGGCCCGCAGCGATCTCCAGGATTTCTACCTGGGCGCGCGAACAGCAGTGCTGTGAGCACCGCTGACATGACCCTGTGGCGAGGGGATTTATCCCCGTTGGGCGCGCAACGACCCCAAGCAGGTTGAACGCAGTCGGCCTGATACATCGGGGACAGGTCTTGGGGCCGCTGCGCAGCCCAGCGGGGATAAATCCCCTCGCCACAAAAAAGGGACGCACCTGGCTTTTGTGGCGAACTCAGGTTGAAAGGTTGATGACCTGGCCGTCCCGCGTACTGAGCGCGGGGCGGCGTTTGTTGACCACCAGTTCGCCAATCCTGATCAGCAACGTGCGGGTGACATTGCGGCTCAGGCCCAACAGGCTGGCGGTGTGGACCTGATTGCAATTGGCATATCGGTAGGCGGTGCGTAGCAGCTCGGCCTCGACCTTTTCATACACGTCGCCATGCTCTTGCTCGAGCAGTTTCTCGAAGGCTTTTTGCAAAAGCGCCTCTGCGCTTTGAGGGGCCGAGTCCGGCGGGTTGTCCCGGCGTTCGATACGGAGGTTCGACAGGTGCAGGTCCTGCACGCCGATCACATTGTTACGGCAAATCAACAGGGTGTGGTGGATGACATTTTCCAGCTCGCGGATATTCCCCGGCCAGGAATAGTCGAGCAATTTGCGCTGTGCCTGGGCATCCAGCGTTACCTCGCCGTGACCGAGCCTGCGGCTGTACTCGGCAATGAAGTGGCGGATCAGCGGCAGGATGTCACCGGGGCGTTCGCGCAGCGGCTTGAGCACCAGGCTGACCACGTTCAGGCGGTAATAGAGGTCTTCGCGAAAGTGTCCGGCATTGATGGCTTTTTCCAGCTGTACGTTGGTGGCCGCCAACACGCGCACATTGATCTTGATGCTCTTGCGCGACCCCAGTCGAACCACTTCGCGTTCCTGCAATACCCGCAGCAACTTGACCTGGATCGGCAGCGGTAAATCACCGATTTCATCGAGGAACAAGGTGCCGCCATCCGCTTCCTCGAACCAGCCGGCCTTGGCCGTCAACGCGCCGGTAAAGGCGCCTTTTTCATGGCCGAACAGCTCGGCCTCCACCAGGGTTTCGGAAAACGCCCCGCAGTTGACCGCCACGAACGGCTTGTGGCGACGGGCGCTGAGGTTGTGTACGTGGCGCGCCACCAGTTCCTTGCCGGTCCCGGTCTGGCCGATGATCAGCACGCTCGCGTCACTGGGCGCCACTTGTTGCAGGTGAGCCAGCAACGCGCGGGAGGTGGGGTCTTCGAAGACCTGGGCCGTGGCACGAATCGAGGTGGCCAGGCCGGGAGAGGGGGGAAGTGTTAGAAGCTGCATGACGGTGGCCCGTTAATGAGATTGCCGTGACTGAGGATGGGTAAATGCCAACATTCTTGAGGCAGTACCGCGAAGCCATTGGGCTTAAGGCTTAATCTAAATGATCTAAAAAATATAAAACAAATAACCTTTAGTTATTTGCTTAAGGCTTTCGTCCCAGAATTCAGTACAGCGCTAGGGTCATGTCGCCGTTAACGAGATAAATTGAAAGTGACCATAAAAAGTTTTATTGACTAAAAAATTACATCGGGTAATTATTTCCCTGCATCTGCTTTCACGCAGAGTCATTTTGCAGGGGCAACCCGATGAATCAGAACACCGTGCCTTCACTGGCCAGTCTTTACGTCGAGACTCACGAATCGCCATTTGACGCACGCCTGGCGCCTTCACTCATGCAAGGCTTTCCCGCCGAACCCCACCGCCGCGTCACCTGGCACAACTGGATGAGCCCACCGTTCAACCAGTGGGGCTTCCGCAACCTGGCGCGCTTGCGTCCTTCCATCGATGTGCGGGCCGGTAGCGGACCGGTCAGCGCGTTCAAACAGGCGCTCCAGCCGCTGGATGAGCTGCACTTCGACAGCGAGTGTGGCTTGAGCATCAGCGTGATCGACCACCTGATCGCCAGCCAGACCGATGGGTTCCTGGTCCTCAAGGGCGACACCGTGCTGTTCGAGCGCTACTTCAATGGCCAGTGCCCCCAGGACCGGCACATCATGTTTTCGGTGACCAAGTCGCTGATCGGTGCCCTGGGCGAGCAACTGGTCTGCGAAGGCCTGTTGGACCCGACGCTGACGGCCGCCCATTACGTACCGGAACTGACGGGCAGCGCGTTCGGCGATGCGACCGTGCGCCAGCTGTTCGACATGGCCGTGGCCGTCGATTACAGCGAGGTCTATGAGGACCCGGATTCCGAGAGTTCCCAATACGGCTACGCCTGCGGTTTCCAGCCGGCGCCAGCGCAGTACACGACGTTCGAATCCCTGTATCAGTACATGCCGTCATTGAGAAAGCGCGGCAGTCACGGCGGCTTTTTCCACTACGTGACGGCCACCACCGAGGCGTTGGCCTGGGTCATGGAGCGGGCATCAGGCAAGGCCTGCCATCAGTTGCTGCAAGACATCTGGAGCCAGTTGGGCTGTGAACGTGACGGCTACTTCCTGGCGGATCCCTGGGGCCGCAGCGTCGCCGGTGCCGGTTTCAGTGCGACCTTGCGTGACATGGCGCGCTTCGGTCGCCTGCTGGCCAACGATGGCCGCCAGGGTAGGACACAACTGCTCTCGGCCGAGGCGCTCGCCGGTATCGCCACCGGAGCCGACCCCGCGATCTACGCTGCATCCCCCGACTTTTCGAGCTGGACCCCAGGCGCGTCCTACCGCAGTCAATGGTATGTCTTCAACGACCACAGCCAGGCGCTCATGGCCGGTGGTATCCATGGCCAATACCTGTTCATCGACAAACCGTCCGGCGTGGTGATCGTCAAGCAGTCGTCCCTGGGCGAGGCCGTCAGCCCCTTCGACGGCGACAGCGTGCGCATGTTGCGCGCCATCGCGGCGCACCTGACGCCCTGACTGCATCCGATAAACACAACAATTTTGCGTTCCGCTCACCTGGCCCACCAGGTGTTGGCGCGGGTTTGCGCCGCCATTTACTGCCCTGTAACAACAATAATCACACAGGAGCTCCATATGGTTTCCATGATGCGTTTGTCCCGAACGTTCCTCGTGCTCGGGTTACCCTTGACCGCCCAGGTTGCCTGGGCGGGCTACACCTTCGAGGAGGGCAACCTCAAGGGCGAGGTCAACTTCAGTGCCGGTGGCGCAGTCCTTTCTACCCGCAACGTCAACTTTGGCGGCGGCGTGGTGGACATGCGCAGCGGCAAGAATCGCGGCACGAAAATCGACTGGCAGGAGTTCTACGTCAAGCCGGGCATCAAGTTGGAATATGCCGTGCAGCCGGATTTCGCCCTGTTGGCTGGCGGCTCCCTGGTGGGGGCGACCACCTTCGGTGATGGCGATGCCGGTGGCTTTACCCGCAGTTCCGACGGCAAGGTGTCGACCGAAGAGTTCTACGGTGGTTTCCGCGCCGGGGAGTGGACGGTCACGGGCGGTCGCCAGAACTACATGATCGGCAACGGTTTCATCGTGATGGATGGCAACCTCGACCAGTTGAACGACGGCGCCTACTGGCTCGCCCCACGCACCGCCTTCAAGGATTCGGCAGTGGTCGCCTGGGACCATGGCGCGTTGAAGGTCCAGGGCTTCAGCCTGGGGACCGACAGCGACCTGGGTGACTTTCGCATGAGCGGCGTGAACCTGGACTACAACCTCGACGACCAGGTGACGCTGGGCGCCACCGCGTTGAAGGTCAAGGCCATGGGGCCCAAGGGCAGCACGTTGCCGCGCCGTCGCGATGGCATGCTGGTGTACAACGTCAGGGTCTTGAACGCCCGGCTCCCGGCTATCCCGGACCTGACCCTCAATGCCGAATATGCCCTGGAGCGAGGCAGCGGCGAAGGCGTGGATTACGATGCCAAGGCCTGGTACGGCCAGGCGGATTACACCTTCAGCACGCTGCCGTTGACCCCGGTGATCGGCTACCGCTACGCGAGCTTTTCCGGCGACGACAACCTCACGGACAACCGACAGAAAGCCTGGGACCCGTTGAGCAAGGGCTTCGTCGATTGGAGCACCTGGCTGATCGGTGATGTCGTCGGCAACTACCTGCTATTCAACAGCAACGAAAACGTCCAGCAGTTCTCACTCAAGACCCACCTCAACGAAACCCTTACGCTCGGTGCGATCCACTACCAGTTCTGGCTGGACGAAAAAAACTACATGGGCACCGCCGTCAGCGACAAACGGTTTGCCGACGAAAGTGTAGTCTTCCTGGATTGGGCGCCTTCTAAGTCGTTGTCTACCTCGCTGTCCTATAACTGGGTCAAGCCCATGGCAGCGGCCAGACAAGTCTTCGGCGACGACCGGAAATTCAGCGCGCTGGAACTCTACTTCACCTACCGCTATTAAGTGCCGCGAGCCTTCGCGGCCGCGCTGGAGTGTTTGATAATGAATATGCTTTTGCGCAACACCTTGCTGGGCGCTGTCGTTTCGATGTTGGTCAGTGGCGCAAGCCTGGCCGAAGAGCGGACGGTGCGGATCTACAATTGGATCGAGTACCTGCCGCCTGAAATCCTCAAGAGTTTCGAGGAGGAAACCGGCATCCGTCCCATCTACGACGTTTTCGACAGCGTCGAGACCTTGGAGTCCAAACTCCTGACCGGCAACTCCGGATATGACGTGGTCTACCCGAGCAGTTCCAACGTCAGCCACCTGATTGCCGCCGGTGCCGTCCAACCCCTGGACCGCAGCCAATTACCGAACTGGCAGCATCTGGACCCCGAGTTCATGAAAACCCTGGAAGCCATCGGTGACGAAGGCAACCGTTACGCGGCGCCGTATCTCTGGGGCACGACCCTGATCGGCTATAACGTCGACAAGGTCCGGCAGGTGCTCGGGGCTGACGTGCAGATGAATACCTGGGACATCATCTTCAAGGAAGAGAATATGGCCAAGTTGGCCAGTTGCGGTGTCGGCTTCCTTGATGCGGCGAACGAGATCGTACCCATCGCCTTGCATTACAAAGGCCTGGATCCCAACAGCCAGAAGCGCGAAGACTACCCGCAGGCCCAGGCGGCGACGCACACGGTTCGCCCGTACATCACCTATTTCAACTCGTCACGCTATGGCATGGACCTGGCCAACGGTGAGATCTGCGTCGGGGTGGGCTGGTCTGGCGGCGTGGCCCTGGCCACGCGACTGGCCGATGCCGCCGGCAAGGGTGTCAAGGTGGCGATGGCCTTACCCAAGGAAGGTGCGCCGATGTGGGCGGACGTAATGATGGTGCCCACCAACGCCCCTCATACCGCAGAGGCCTACGCCTTCATCAACTACATCCTGCGCCCGGATGTGATTGCCCGGATCAGCAACAAGATTGGTTACCCCAACCCGAACAAGGACGCCACGGCATTGGTGGACGCCGAGATCCGTAGCAACCCGGCCATGTATATACCGGATGAAGCTCGCAAGACCCTGTTCATGCTAGAGCCCGTGCCGGCTGCCGTGGAGCGGATCCGCACGCGCACCTGGACCGCCATCAAGACCAATCGCTGATCAGGCTGGCCCGGCGTCGCGGCGCCGGGCGCTTATCGGTGGATGTGCTCAGGCGCGCATGCCCTGGAACAGCAGCTCAGTGATACGCCGGACCTGCGTTGAATGGGCTTCGATATCCGGTTGTTCCTGGTTGACCAACCTGAACAGCTGCAAGTGCGAATAGTCGTTCAACAGGAACGCGGCGAGGTCCACGTCCAGGTCGGCGCGTAATTTGCCGGCCTGTTGCAATTCCCTGATCAGCCCACTGATTTCGGCCCTGAGCGCATCGTTCATGGCGCGATAACCCTCGGGCAGCCCGTTGTCGCCGCCAAACAGAATCAGCGGCAGCAATTCACGCCACAAGCTCGGGTGCATGACTTCCAGCGCATAACCGGTCAACAGTCGCTCCAGATAACACAACGCTTCGACCGGGTCTTCGATGTCAGGCATTTGGCTACGGGTGTCGCTGAGCGCGCGCTGGTCGGCGTCGTGCAGGATCTCCAGGATGATTTCCTGCTTGTTGCCGAAGTACTTGAACACGGTGGGCGCCGATACGCCGGCCTGGCTGGCGATCTGTTCGATGGTGGTGTTCTGGAAACCCTGGCGCTCGAACAGTTCGACCGCTGCCTTGCTGATGGCTTGGCGGCGTTCGGCTTTTTGACGTTCACGCAGTCCGCTCACGGGAGGTCCTTGTTGGAGAGAAGAGAATAGAAGGCCGGTGCTTCCACAGGGGCTTGTGACTGACTTGCCTTCCGAACTCATGCAAAAATACTTAACTGAATAAAATGTTTAAAGCATTTATTTCAGCGTTTTCGGTGGAGTGCTGATCGGGAGCTTTTGTGGCGAGGGGATTTATCCCCGCTGGGCTGCCCAGCAGCCCTAAAAACGTTCGGCTCGGTGTCAAGTCAACGGTATTTTTGGGGGCTGCTATGCAGCCCAACGGGGATAAATCCCCTCGCCACAATGGGCAAAACGCCATGTCCCACTTGGCGAAATCAGGCACAGAGATGGCGCGTTCAGGTAACTAACTCGGGAGGGAAGGCAGGTAACGTGGCGCGACTTTTCACCGCAAGTGCGCACGTTCGCCCAGGGTGGTTCAACACAACCAAACGCTGCCGCTTCCAGGAGGGGCGGGAAACCAGCAACACCGACTGTCCCTGCGCGCGTCTCAATGTTCGATCACAAGAGAATAAAAAGAATGACCAGCCCCAGCTTCAAGGACTCGAACGGCCATCTGGCACAGGGCTTCAAGCCTCGTCACGTCACCATGCTGTCCATTGCCGGAATCATCGGTGCGGGTCTGTTCGTGGGATCGGGGCATGCCATTGCCGCCGCTGGCCCGGCCGTCATGCTGGCCTATCTGTTCTCCGGGCTGTTGGTGGTCCTGGTCATGCGCATGCTGGGCGAGATGGCGGTTGCCAATCCGGATACCGGCTCCTTCTCCACCTATGCCGACCAGGCCATCGGACGCTGGGCAGGCTTTACCATCGGTTGGCTCTACTGGTGGTTCTGGGTGCTGGTGATTCCCATCGAAGCGTTGGCCGCCGGTCATGTGCTGAACCAGTGGTTTCCCGCCATCGACGCGTGGTTGTTTGCCTCGGTCTCCATCGTTCTGCTGGCCGTGACGAATCTGTTCAGCGTGTCCAAATACGGCGAGTTCGAGTTCTGGTTCGCCATGGCCAAGGTCGTGGCGATCATCGGCTTCATCTCCCTGGGTTTCGCGGTGCTGATGGGGTGGATTCCCGAGCGTGAAGCCAGCGGCCTGAGTCGGTTGATGGAGGAGCATGGCGGGTTCGCCCCCAACGGCCTGTCGGCGGTGGTGGGCGCGTTCATTACCATCATGTTCAGCTTCATCGGTACGGAGGCGGTGACCATCGCCGCTGCCGAATCCGATAACCCTGCGCAGAACATTGCCAAGGCCACCCGTTCGGTGATCTGGCGCATCGGTGTGTTTTACCTGCTGTCGATCTTCGTGGTCATTTCCGTGGTCCCCTGGAACGATCCGCTCCTGGCTTCAGTGGGTTCCTACCAGCGGGCCCTGGAACTGATGAACATTCCCCACGCCAAATTCCTGGTGGATGTGGTGGTGCTGATCGCCGTGGCCAGTTGCATGAACTCCTCGATCTACATCGCCTCGCGGATGTTGTACTCCCTGGGGCGTCGCGGCGATGCGCCAAAGGCCTTGAAGGTGACGTCTTCGGCTGGTGTGCCACGGTCCGCGGTGATTGCCAGTACCGTACTGGGTGCGGGCGTCACCTTGTTCAGTTACTTCATGCCCGCCGGCCTGTTCCAGTTCCTGCTCGCCAGCTCCGGCGCCATCGCCTTGCTGGTGTATCTGGTGATCGCCATCTCGCAACTGCGCATGCGCCGGATGTTGCAACGGCAGAATATCGAGCTGCCTTTTCGCATGTGGCTGTTCCCCTGGCTGACATGGTTGGTCATCGTGTTCATCTCGGCGGCGCTGGCGGTCATGATGGTCACGCCCGAGCATCGCAGCGAGGTCAGTACCACCTTGGGCCTGGCATTGGTCATTTCCTTTATCGGGTTGGTGACGTCGCGGCATTCGCCCCAGCCTGAACGGGTCGTTTCCCTCGGCTAGCCAAGCTGTTTTTACCCGGTTGACGCCACGTTACTGGCGTCAACAAAACCTCATTTCGGGCCCATTCGGGAGGCAATAAGCTCCGCCTTGAAACGCGGCCCGTCCGCTTGTCACCCACTTGCAAGCACACCCCTGCAAACCGGCACTAACCCACGGCTGCGTTGTCAGTAATTGGCGCCTGTAGGGATGAGGATCGCCCCTGATAACAGCACGCCAGCTGGATTAGTTTTTTCTCGATCACGCTCGGGAAAAAAGGCCTTGCGATGGATTGCGTCCTGGACCGACCATTTCTCTTGCAGGCGATTTCCCATGGGGTTTCTACTCGATCCGCGTCATGACATTGATGCTGCCTTATTGAGCTACCGCCGGGTGTTCTGGGCGCTGGCATTGTTCAGTGGCGTGATCAATCTGTTGGTGCTGGTGCCGTCGCTCTACATGATGCAGGTCTACGACCGGGTCCTGACCAGCCGCAACGAAACCACCTTGTTCATGCTGACCTTGATGGCCCTGGGACTGTTCATGTTCAGCGCCCTCATCGAGTGGGTCCGTGGCGAGGTGATGATTCGCATGAGCGCGGGGCTGGATGAAGCCTTGGGCGAGCGGATTTTCGACGCCGCCTTCGCTCGCAGCCTGCGCGAGCACAACGCCAACCCGGCGCAGGTGCTCACCGACCTGGCAACGCTGCGCCAGTTGATTACCGGGCAGGGCCTGATCGCCTTGCTCGATGCACCCTGGCTGCCGATCTTCTTGCTGGTGGCGTTCATCTTTCACCCCTGGTTCGGTGTGCTGACATTGGTGTTGGCCTTGGTGCTGATCGGCTTGGCGCTGTGGGGAGAACTGGCGACGCGAACACGCCTGGGGGAGGCCAATCGACTGGGGGTGCAGTCGTCGATCTATGTGAACAGCACGCTGCACAATGCCGAAGTTATCCAGGCCCTGGGCATGCTCGGGCCGCTGCGTCAGCGCTGGAGCCTGTTGCAGCAACGGATCATTGCCGCCCAGGCCCATGCCAGCGACCGCAGTGCACGTATTACCTCGACGACTCGTTTCGTGCGGATCTCCGGGCAGTCCCTGGCGTTGGGGTTGGGCGCTTTGCTGGTGCTTGAAGGCCAACTGTCGGCGGGCATGATGATTGCAATGTCGCTGTTGCTGGGACGGGCCTTGGCACCCGTGGAAATCGCCATCGGCTCGTGGAAGCAATTCAATTCCGGACGCCAGAGCTACCAGCGCCTGAGCCAATTGCTGGCCCAGCACCCACGCGAGCGCCTGCGCATGCCGTTGCCACCGCCCAGCGGCGCGGTGCGCCTGGAACAGTTGTATGTCGGTCCGCCAGGTGCTTCGCAGCCGATCCTGCGCGGGATCAATTTCAGCCTCGCCAAAGGCGATGTGCTGGCGGTGGTCGGACCCAGCGCCAGTGGTAAATCGACACTGGCGCGGGCCTTGGTCGGGGTCTGGCCGGCCATGGGCGGGTCGGTGCGCCTGGACGATGCCGAGATCAGCCAGTGGTCCCACGATGCCTTGGGCCCGTACCTTGGATACCTGCCACAGGACATCGAGCTGTTCGATGGCACGGTCGCCGACAACATTGCCCGCTTCGGTGAGCAGGACGCCGACAAGATCATCGCCGCCGGGCGTCATGCCGGCATCCACGAAATGATCCTAAGGTTCCCCAAGGGCTACGACACGCCGTTGGGCCCGGGTGGGCTTGGCTTGTCCGGTGGGCAAAAGCAACGCCTGGGCCTGGCTCGCGCGCTCTATGGGCGGCCGTCGCTGATCGTGCTCGATGAGCCCAACTCCAACCTCGATGAAGCCGGAGAATTGGCGCTGGTGCAGGCCATCAGTGCGCTCAAGGCAGCCGGCAGCACCGTGGTGTTGATTACCCACCGTCCCAATGTACTGGCGGTGGTCGATCACATCCTGGTGCTCAAGGACGGTACTCAACAAGCGTTCGGCCCTCGGGACCGGGTGCTCAAGGCATTGATGCCGGGGCCGAGACCGGCCGCGGTCAGGGAGGCGGGCGGCGATGCGTGATCTGACTCCAGGGGCACACGCGTACAGCGAGCAGGGGCTGAGTGTGCGCAGCACCACGACGCTGCCCAGTGCCAGCACCGACGCCGGGAGCGCGGCGCGTTATGGCGTGGGATTCCTGGTCCTGACGCTGGGTGGTTTCCTGCTCTGGGCCTGCCTGGCGCCGCTCGACCAAGGGGTGGTAGGCAGTGGCACCGTGGTGGTGGCGGGGGAGCGCAAGGCCGTGCAGTCGCTGGTCGGCGGAGTCGTGGAAAAACTGCTGGTCAGCGACGGCGACCGCGTCACCCAGGGGCAATTGCTCGTGCAACTCAACACGGTGCAAGCGCAGTCGCAACTGGACGTGACCCTGGGCAAGCTGCTCAATGATCGCAGCATCGAGGCGCGCTTGATTGCCGAGCGCCTGGGCAGCGCCGAGATCCAATGGCCCGCGGAACTGCTGGCCCACGCCGACGAACCGCGAGTCAAGGCGGCCATGGCCTTGCAGAGCCAGTTGTTCATCACCCGCCGTGCGGAGCTGGGCAGCCGCTTGCAGATCATCGAGCACGAAGCCGCGGCCTTGCAGCAGCAATTGCTTGGCTACGAAGGCGTCAAGCGCAACTACGACGCGCAGATGCGTTTCCAGCAGCAGGAGCTTGAAGGCCTGCGCGATTTGGCCCGCGAAGGCTACGTTCCGCGCAACAAACTCTTCGAGGCCGAGCGCAACGCGGCCCAGTTGGCGGGACAGATCGCCTCCGGTGTGGGTGATGTCGGCAGGACCCGGCAGGCGATCAATGAAAGCCGACTCAAGGCCCTGCAGGCGCAGCAGGAGTTTCGCCGTGATGCCGAAACCCAGCTCAGCGAAGTCTCGGCCGAGGCCGCTGGTTATGCCGATCAGATTCGTGCCTTGCAGTTTGAAGTCGACAACGGTGCGATCCGTGCGCCGGTGGCCGGGCAAGTCATGGATGTGAGCATTCATACCGTCGGCGGCGTTGCGCAGGCCGGCCAGACGCTGATGCAGGTGGTGCCGCTGGATGCACCGATGGCGATCACCGCGCGTTTCGAGCCGCTGATGGCCAACAAACTGCGCCCGGGCCTGCCGGTGCATGTGCATTTCACCGCGCTGCAACGGGTGGATACGCCGACGGTCACCGGCACGGTGACGACGGTGTCGGCGGACCAGTTGATCGATGAGCAGACACACCAACCGTACTTTTCCGCCAAGGTCGAGATTCCCGCCGACACCGTGGTTGAGTTGCAGCGCGCCGGTCTGCTGGTGCGCCCGGGCATGCTCGCCGACGTCACGGTGGTGACGGGCGAGCGCACCTTGATGAATTACCTGATGAAGCCTTTGCGTGAACGCTTGCTTGCAGCCTTCAAGGAGGAATGAGCATGGTCGACCGTCGCCGCTACCGTTGCCGTGTGTTGCTGGGCCTGTATACCGGTTGGGCGTTGATCGATCCGCTGTGGGCTGCCGAGGGAGGCCTGAGCCTCACCGCCGCCTACGATGCCTCGCGCCTCAACGATCCGACCGTGCAATCGGCGGCTCACGCTTTTGAAGCTTCGCGGCATGAAGAGGACATCGGGCGTGGCGGCCTTTACCCGCAAGTGTCGCTGACCTCGCGCTACGGCTACGGCGGGCGGACCGACGGCGGTGACGACAGCACTTACGTCAACAGCAACGATTACCAGGCCAACAACGTCACCCTGGCGGCGCAACAGCCGCTCTACGACAAGGCCCGCTGGGCTGCGTACCAGGAAGGCAAGGCGCGGGGGCAACTGGGTATCCAGGTGTTCGACGTGGCCGATCAGACCTTGTATGACCGGGTGGCAAAGGGGTATTTCGACGTTGCCCGGGCCGAGAACGAGATCAAGCTGATCCAGCAGCAAAAGGCGGCCATCCAAGGCTTGGTCATCCAGAGCAAAAAACTGTACGAGGGCGGCCAAGGCGCGATCACCGATATCGACGAAGCCCAGGCGCGGCTCGACCTGGTGCATGCCCAGGAGGCTGAAGCCCTGGCGCGTCGCGTGGCGGCGTTGCGGGCCTTGTCCGGGCGTGCCAGCGTGCCCATCGATGACATCCTGCCGATGCGCGAAGAACTGGCCGCCGGCAGTCCGATCCCGCCTGAGCAGGACTTACCGTACTGGACGGCGATTGCCCGTGAAGCCAGCCCCGAACTGGCCGCTCGGCTGGCCGCGGTGAAAGTGGCCGAGGCCCAGGCCGACAGCCAGCGTGCCGGGCATTATCCAACCTTGTCGCTGACCACTCAGTTGACCCGGCGGGAAACCCGTCAATACCAGGAACTCGACCCGCGCCAGGACACCTACTACGTGGGGGTGCAGTTGGATATTCCGTTGTATCGCGGCGGGGCGGTACGGGCGTCGGTGGCCAAGGCCGAAGCGCAACTGGCCGGCGCCCAGTCCGACTACGACGTGCAACGCCAACAACTGGCCGAGGATATCGAGGCCGATTACCTGGGCGTCGTAGCCGGGTTTGCCAAGAGTAAGGCGATGCAACGGGCGGTGGAGTCCAATCAGCGAGCACTGACCTCGACGGAAAAAGGCTTCCAGGGCGGCGTGCGCTCCACGGTGGATATTCTTGACGCGCAGCAGCGACTGTTCCAGGCACGTCGGGACCTGCTCAATACCAAGCTCGACATGCTGCAAAGCTATGTAAGCCTGCACACCCACACCGGCCAGATGAACCGCGCGGTGCTGGAGCAGGTGCAAAGCTTGTTCTAGACAAGCCAGGGTTCAAGTTCGCAACTTATCCCTGTGGCGAGGGAGCTTGCTCCCGCTGGGCTGCGAAGCGGCCCCAAACCCAGACAATGAGTGGTATCAGGCAGACCGAGTCCACCGGTTCACGACTGCTGCGCAGCCGAGCGGGAGCAAGCTCCCTCGCCACAAAAGCCGCCCATGAACTTCAACTTTTCTGGCACAACACGCCGTCCTGGGGGGAGCTTGCTCGCGATAGCGGTGGGTCAGTCAGCATCCATGCTGAATGTGCCGCAGCTATTGCGGACAAGCCTGCTCAGGGGCAATCAGGCGGTGAAGTCGCTGGCGTGCAGCTCCTTGACGCCCACCAGTTCGAATTCGAACTCGGGGGTGGCGTCGGCGTTGGTGCTGCCGAAGAGGATGCCATCGACGAAGCGCAGCTGGCCGGTGGCGTTGGTGGCGTCGAAGGCGTTGCTGCCGATGAACGTGAAGGCATCGACCGTGGCGGTCAGCGGGTTGGCGTCCAGGCCGGTGAGGTCCAACTTGTCGAACTCCGTACTCTTGAAACCGCTGATCACGTCGCGCAAGGCCCCGACGCCCATGTCCGACAGCGCACCAAATGCGTAGGTGTCCGCACCAGTGCCACCGGTGAGGTTGTCGGTGCCTGCGCCGCCGATCAACCGGTCATCGCCCGAACCACCCACCAGCGTATCGTTGCCGGCCCCTCCATCGAGGACGTTTGCCGCGCTGTTCCCCGACAGTGTGTCGGCGTAGGCGCTTCCTTTCAGGTTCTCGATGAACTTCAAGGTGTCGAGCCCGGACCCCACGGTGTTCTGTTGCGCCGACGTCGAGAGGTTGACGGTCACGCCAGACAGGGCGCGCTCGAAGCTGGCCGTGTCAATGCCATCGCGTCCATCCAGCACATTGTTGCCGGTGCCGGCGAACAGCGTATTGTCCAGCGCGTTGCCGGTGCCATTGGCGGCGCCGGTGCTATCGACATACAGGTTCTCGACGTTGTTGCCCAAGGTATAGGCCGCGAGGCTGCTGTGCACGCTGTCGATCCCGCCAGTCACGGTATTGCTGTTGGTCTCGATCACGCTGTCGTCGGCATTGTCGACAACGTAACTGTCGTTGCCGTCACCACCGCTCATGCTGTCGTTCCCTGCGGCGCCGTCGAGCACGTTGTTGGCGGCATTGCCGGTGATGAAGTTGCGCCGTTCATTGCCGGTGCCGTCGATGTCCGATACACCGGTGAGCACCAGGTTCTCGAGATTGGCCCCCAGCGTCCAACTGACCGAGGCCTGCACCGTATCGATCTGCGCCGTCGAGGTGTTGGTTTCCACCACACTGTCTAACGCGTTGTCGACCACGTAGATGTCGTTGCCATCGCCGCCGGTCATGGTGTCGGCGCCCAGGTCGCCATCGATCGTATCGTTGCCCGAACTGCCCACCAGGGTGTCGTCCTGGTCGGTGCCGGAGATCATCCCGCCCTGGTTCTGGGCGTTGTCGAAAATGTCCTGCACGCTGTTGTTGTCGTTGGGGTTGCCCTGGAAGCCCAGGTCATCGGCAATGTAGTCCGCCAGGCGTTGACCGACGATTTCCGCTGACTCCTCGTGCAGGTGCCAGACGTCATCGGGATACACCAGCGGGTCGACTTCGTAGCGCAAGGGCAGGTCGGTGTAGTCCACCGCCAGCTTGACGTCGGCGCGCTCGGCGGCCATGGCCTCCTGGGCGGCGCGGACATAACCGACGCCCTCGACGATGGACGCGATTTTTTCTTCCGAATAACCCCGGGCCCGGGCCGCATCCTCTTCGTAGTGACCGGTTTCCATCAGATAGACGCTGAAGTTGCCAAATTGGGCATGCAAATAGTCGAACACCTTCAGGGTCGCGGCCTTATAGGCCGCTGCTGCCGCGGCCTTGTCCGTGGCGCGGGCGATTTCCTGGGCGGCTTCCTCGCCCTGGCCCCAGATGATGCCCATGGTGACGTTGTCGATCGACTGCAGTTCGGTGCGCTGGTCGCGCAGCAACGTCACCGCCCGCAACAGTGCCGGCCCGGGTTGGTTGGTGTCTGTCAGCCACCAGCACAGTTGGAGTTCCTCGGGGCTGAGAGTGGACAGGCCGTTGACCGTGCTGCCGCCGACCGCGATGTCGATACCGTTGCCATCGGCATCGGTGAACTGGCTGCGCACGTCGTAGGTGGTGTAGCGGTTCAAGTCATTGACCAGCATCGAGGTGCCGGATTGGTCATCGTCCTCGGTCATGCGCAGCAGGCGCGCATTGGATTGGCCGAGGGTGGGCAGGTAGAGAATGTCCTGCTGGGCGCGCTCGCCGAAGACGAAGTCGTTGGCGGTGAGGGTGTTGAGGTAGTTGCCGTTGAGGGCGATCTCGAAGCGATTGCCATCGGCGTCGGCTTCGGCGGACTTGATGTAGGTTTTGTCGCCCGCCGTGTTCAGGGTCATGTACAGCGTGCCGTTGCTGCCATCGCCGAGGCCGAGAAAGCCCAGCCCTGAAACGTCGATTTTGTCGACGCCAACGGTAAAGTCATAAATCGTGTCGGTGGCTGTGACACCCCCGGTGTCGTAGTCGCGGTAGCTATCGGACAGGTTGCTGTAGCGGAACGTGTCGGCGCCATCGCCACCGTACAACGAGTCGCGTCCGGCACCGCCGTCGACGATGTCGGCGCCGGTGCCGGCCTTGATCGTATCGTTGCCGCCGAGGCCGAGGATCAGGTCCGCACCCGTCGTGCCGTTGAGGGTTTCGGCGTTGTTGGTGCCGGTAATGGTGTTGGCGGGCGCATCGGCCACCACCAGGCTGAAGTTGTCGCTGACCGAGGCGCCCGAGGGGTCGGTGGCCTTGACCAGTATGTCGTAGTTGCCTGCAGCGGTGCTGGTTGGCGTGCCGCTGAAGGTCAGGCTGGTGGCGTTGAAGCTCAGCCAGGTGGGTAGGGCAGTGCCATTGGCGAGGGTCGCGGTATAGGTCAGCACATCCTGGTTGGCGTCGGTGAAGCTGTTGCTCGCCACCGTGTATTTGAAAGGCGTGCTTTCACTGGCGTTCTGGTCCAGGAGTGGGGTGGCCACGACCGGGGCCACGTTGGTGGGGTTGGTCTGGTCGGCGAAGACGAAGTGACTGGCCGTCAGGCTGCTGACGAAGTTGCCCGCCATCGAGATCTCGAACCGGTTGCCGTTGGCGTCGACCGTGAGGTCCTTGAGGTAGGTGCGGTTGGTCGACGAGCTGTAAGTGACCTGTAGGGTGCCGTTGAGCCCGTTGCCCAGGCCGATATAGCCAAGCGCCGAGACATCGATCTTGTCCGCCGTCAGCTCGAAGTCGAGGATCTGGTCACTGGCGCTGGTGGAACTGGTGCGGTAGCTATCGAGTTTCGAGGTGTAGCGGAACACATCGGCGCCGGTGCCACCGGTGAGTTTGTCGACCCCGGTGCCGCCGACCAGGATGTCGTTGCCGGCGCCGCCATTGAGGGTGTCGTTGCCCGCGCCACCGAACAGTTGTTCATTGGCCGCGGTGCCGGTCAGCGTGTCGTTGTTCGGCGTGCCATTGATCACAATGGTGGTGGGAACGTCCTGCACGGCGAGGGTAAAGCTGTCGCTGACGGTGGCGTTGCTGCCGTCGCTCGCGGTGACCTGGATGGCGTAGGTGCCCGACGCGGTGTCGGGTGGCGTGCCACTGAAGGTGCGGGTGGCGGCATCGAAGACCAGCCAGCTGGGCAGGGCGTTGCCATTGGCGAGTTTGGCGGTGTAGCTCAGGCTGTCGTTGTCCGGATCGGTGAAACTGGTGGCCGGCACCACGTAACTGAACGGGGTATTTTCGGTCGCGTTCTGGTCCAACAGCGGCGTCGCCAGTACCGGCGCCTGGTTGGTCGGCGAGGTGGTGGCGAAGACGAAGTTGGCGCTGGTCAAGGTGTTGAGGTAATTGCCATCCAACGCCACTTCGAAGCGGTTGCCATTGGCGTCGGCCTCCAGGGACTTGATGTAGGTCTTGGTGCCGGCACTGTTGAGCACCAGGTACACGGTGTTGTTCTTGCCGTCCCCCAGGCCAGTGAAACCCATGGCCGAGAGGTCGATCTTGTCGGCGCTGACGTTGAAGTCGGTAATCAGGTCGCCGAGGTTGGCGCCACCGGTGTTGTAGTTGCGGTAGCTGTCCAGGCGGTTGGAGAACACGAAGGTGTCCGCCCCGGCGCCACCGGTGAGGGTGTCCATGCCAGCACCGCCGTCGAGCTTGTCGTCGCCCGCACCACCGCTGAGGCTGTCATTGCCTGCCAGGCCGAGCAGGGTATCGGCCGCATCGCTACCCAACAGCGAGTCGCTGCCGCTGGTGCCGGTGATCACCCGGTTGAAGATGAAGTTACTGGCCGTCAGGGTGCTGCTCAGGTTGCCCGAGAGAATCAACTCGAAGCGATTGCCGCTGGCATCGGCGTCGTAGTCCTTGATGTAGGTGCGGTCGCTGCTGGCGCTGTAGCTGACCTGCAGGGTGCCGCCACGGCCATTGCCCAGGCCGGTGAAACCGAGGCCGGCAAGGTCGATCTTGTCCTGGGTGACGTCGAAGTCGGTGATGGTGTCATCGAAACTGGAGGTGGCGTTGCGGTAACTGTCCGACTGGGCGACGAACCGGAACGTATCGGCGCCGGTGCCGCCGGTGAGTTTGTCGATGCCGGCGCCACCGACCAGGATGTCGCCACCGGCCGCGCCATTGATCGTATCGTTGCCCGCGCCGCCATAGAAAATCTCGCTGGCGGCGCTGCCGAGCAGTGTGTCGTTGCCCGCGGTACCTTGCACGGTGGTCATCGGCACCGTGGCGCTGACGTAGCTGCCGTCGCCATAGACCAGCGTGGCGCCCTTGCTGGTGTGGCTGATGGTGTTGGCGATGATGGCGTTGCGGTCGGTGCCGTCTTCATTGCGCTCTGCAACACCGTAGGTCGACAGGTCGCTGCCGCTGATGATGTTGCCCTGGATGAGGTTATCACTGCCGTTGAAGTACTTGCCGGACACGCCCAGGGTGTCGTCGTAGGACTGGATGATGATTTCCGGTACGGCGCCGCCCAGGGAATTGTTGTTGAGGGTGTTGTCGATGATTTCGACGTGGTTGCTGCCGTAGATGCGAATCCCGGCGCTGCTGTTATCGTGGATGTCGACGCCGGTGACGGTCACTTCGCTGGAGAGCTTGATCAGCACCCCTTCGGCGCCATTGCCATACACCTCGCCGCCGGTGATGGTGATGTTGTTGGGCGAGGGGATGTCCTCGCTGCCGCGCTGGATCACGATGCCATTGCCGCCGTTGTCGTAGGCGACGTTATTGGTCATGGTGAAATCGTGGGTGCTGGTGACGACGTTGAAACCGTGGCGGTCGTTGTCGTAGGCGACGTTGTTTTCGAAGGTGCTGTCGCTGAGGAAGTCGGCGACGAAGCCGTCCAGGCCGTTGCCGTGGGACACGCTGTTCTTGATGACCATGTTGACGGTTTGCTCGTGGGGGTCGAAACCGTACCCGGAGCAATCCTTGATCTCGACGCTGTCGAGGGTGACGTTGGAGTCGTAGCCTTCTTCGCCTGGAATGTAGCCGTTGAACCAGCCGTCGACCTTGCCGGTGGTGCTGTCGCGGTTGCCGTCGATGGTGAGGTTGCTGACGCCGAAGTCGTGGGTTTCCTCGCCGTAGGCCGAGCGGATGATACCGGTGATCTTGGTGTCGGAGCCGTCGACCAGCTTGACCGTGGTCTCGCCCATGCCGTCGCCGTACAGGTAGACGTTGCTCTTGAGCATCAGGCAGCCATCGGAAGGTTCCTCACCCCCCGAAACGATGTAGGTACCGGTCGGCATGTACACCTGCCCACCGCCGGCCGCTGCCGCCGCATCAATCGCACTTTGGATGGCTGCCGTGTCGTCGGTGATGCCATCTCCTTTGGCGCCAAAATTTTGTACGTTGAAAATCATGAGCTTATCTCCGTATCAGGCTTAAACCTAGGTAGACGTCAACATTCCATCGACGACCTTCGTGTTATGACCCAGCGGAGCGCAAAAGTTGTGACCGCATATCGGGGAAAGTGTCAAAAAGCCGGACTAACTGATCAGCGGTTGTGTCGTGAAGGGCAGGAGTAACGTTTCGTTGACGCTTTCTGAAGCCCGACGCCGCCTACTGTGGGGCCGTCGGTGTGGCGGACATGCGGTTTCCTTGATTGGCATCAAGCCCGTTTCCAGGGCTGCGGGATAACCTCGAATAAACCATCGCCCCGATGAAGAGGGCGACCGAGGAACCCCATGATTTATCCGCTGTTTCTGACCTTGCACCTGTTTGCCGCGCTGGTTTTCATCGGCACGGTTTTCTTCGAAGTCCTGTTCCTGGAGAGCATCCGCAAACAACTGCCCATCAAGGTCATGGTGCTGCTGGAGCAAGGCATCAGCCAACGCGCCCGGCAGTTGATGCCGTGGGTGCTGCTGGTGCTGTTCGGCGCGGGCATTGGCATGGTCTCGCTGCGCTATTGGCCGGTGCTCTCGTCGCCGTTGCAGTCATCCTTCGGTTTGCTGCTGGGGCTCAAGATCCTGTTGGCGGGCAGTGTGCTGGGCCATTTCCTCTGGGCCATGTGGCTGTTCAGGAGTGGGCGCATGAACGCCCGCTACGTGCACGTCATCCATGCCAGCGTCTTCTTGCACATGGTCGCGATCGTGCTGCTGGCCAAGGCCATGTTCTACGTCACCTGGTAAGCGCTGGCGCGTGGTTCCAAGGCGCTTGATACAGGTCAAGGTGCCCCGGCGGGTTACCCCGCAAACTGCTCCCGCACTGCCACTCGGAGATTGTCATGTTCGACCCGTTCCATACCCTCGGTGAGCGACCTTCGGGCCTCGCGTCTGTGGTGGCTGATTTCGATTGTCCGGTCGGTACACGTAGATTCCACACAGGCATCGGTTCGCTCGACCTGCTTCGAGGGTTGCGCAGCAGCCGTCAGAAACGACGGCCCTTGTCCCTGGCGGTGCACCTGCCTTCGCGCTTGCGGCTGGCGTCGTGTTCGCCCCTGGCCAGTGACTGCCGGTGCGGCGAGATCGAGGGTTATCTGCAACGTCTGACGTATGAGATGGGGTTGGTCGGTTGCCACTTGGGCGCAGGGCGGCGCGTCGAGCAGTTTTGCCTGACCGGTGGCACACCGGTGATCGCTCATCTGCAGAAGTTGATGAGTGACCTGCGCAAGCGCTTCGACTTCAGTGAATACGACGGTGGCGACCACAGTATCGAGGTGGACCTGCACCACACGGATTGGTCGACCATGGGCCTGATCCGTGACCAGGGTTTCACCCATGTCAGCATCGGCGTCCCCGACATTGGCGTCGACAGCGACCTGTCGGTCGATTGCTACCAGAATCCGGCTCCGATCCATTCGTTGATCGATGCGGCGCGCACGTTTGGTTTTCGCTCCATCAACATTGACCTGGGCTACGGTCACGCTTGGCAGACGCCCAGCAGTTTCGCCCTGAAACTGGCGACGTTGATCGAACTGGAACCGGACCGGTTGCACATTTTCGACTATGCCCGCGCGCCTTATCGTTACCGCTCGAAGAACGCCGGGGTGGCCGGTGCCTTTTGCAGCCCGGCCGACAAGGACGCCATGCGGCGGATCTGCTGCGAGCAACTGATTGGCGCCGGTTATCACTACATCGGCCTGGGCCAGTTCGTCAGGGCCGACGATGACCTGGCGGTGGCCCAGGAACACGGACGCCTGCATCGCAATTGCCAGGGTTTTACCCGTCACGGTTGCTGTGATCATGTGGGCTTCGGTCTGTCCGCCATTACTCAGATCGAGCACCTGTACGTACAGAACACCGACGACCTGCATCAATATTGCCAACAGCTGGATGCCGGGCAGTTGCCGGTGTGTCGCGGCTGGCGCTGTGAAGCGCAGGATCAGGTCAAGGCGAGCGTGACCGAGCAGCTGTCCTGTGATCTGGAGCTGGATATCCTGGCCATCGAGGCACGCTTCGGCCTGGTGTTTCGCGAGCATTTCGCGTCTGTCTGGCCGTCGCTGGAAGTGTTGCATGACCAGGGATTGATCGAACTGTCGAGCCGGTTTATCGGCATCCTGCCCGCCGGGCGCTTGAACGTCGATGCGATCTGCAATCTGTTCGACCCAGGAATGGATGACGCAGGCCCACACCCTTTTGAAAAGTTGAACCCATCATGAATGCTGTATCCGGTTTCAATCGTGCCTTGGTGGAGAAATACGACCGCCCGGGGCCGCGCTACACCTCTTATCCGACGGCGCCGCAGTTCCACCAGGCCTTTGCCATGGACGAATACCAGCAGGCTGCCCAGCGCAGCAACCAGGCGCCGCAGCCCAAGTCGTTATCGGTGTACATCCATATCCCGTTCTGCCAGAGCCTCTGCTATTACTGCGCGTGCAACAAGATCATCACGCGCAAAAGCCATCGTGCCGTCGAATACCTGACCTACCTCAAGCGCGAAATTGCCCTGCAGGCGAGCTTGTTCGATCGCTCGCGCAAACTGACCCAACTGCATCTGGGCGGGGGCACGCCGACTTACCTGACCCATGAGCAACTGGCCGACCTGATGGACTGCCTGCACCAGTCGTTCGACATGGACGACAGCGACGCCCATGAGTTTTCCATCGAGGTCGATCCGCGGACCATCGATGCGCAACAGATCCAAGGCTTGCGCCAGCTGGGGTTCAACCGCCTGAGCTTTGGCGTCCAGGATTTCGATGCCCAGGTGCAGATCGCCGTCAATCGAGTGCAAAGCGAAGCCCAGGTCGTCGAGCTGGTGGAGGCCGCGCGCCTGGCGCGCTTCAAGTCGGTCAGCGTCGATCTGATCTATGGCCTGCCTTTGCAGACCATCGCCAGTTTCGATGTCACCTTGAGCAAGATCATCGCCCTGCGTCCGGACCGGATCGCGGCCTACAGCTACGCCCACCTGCCGCAACGTGTGCGGGCGCAACGGATGATCCGGCCAGAAGACATGCCGCCGCCAGAGCGCAAGCTGGAGTTGCTCGAGCTGACCATCAATCGCCTGACTGAAGCCGGCTACGTCTATATCGGCATGGACCACTTTGCCTTGCCGGATGACGAACTGGTACGCGCCCGCGCCCAGGGCAGCCTGCAGCGCAATTTCCAGGGTTACTCCACCCACGCCGACTGCGACCTGATTGGCCTGGGGGTGTCCTCGATCGGCAAGGTGGGCGACAGCTACAACCAGAACGTCAAGGAGCTTTCCCAGTATTACGCCCGGTTGGATCAAGGCTTGTTGGCGGTGCAGCGTGGTTATCGGCTGAGCAACGACGATCGCCTGCGGCGCGAGGTCATCAGCGAACTGATGTGTCACGCACGCATCGACTTCGGCCTGATCGAGCGCGCCCACGGCATTCGATTTACCGAGTACTTCGCCGATGCCTTGGACCGACTCCAGGAGCTAGTGCGCGACGGACTGCTGGACCTTCGCGACGACAAGCTGGTGTTGTTGCCCCAGGGGCAATTGATGATGCGCAACGTGGCCATGGCTTTCGACGCGTACCTGGGGGCGGACCAGACGGTTCAGTATTCGCGTACGGTCTGAAAACCGCTCTTGTGGCGAGGGAGTTATCTTCCGGGCTGCAAAGCCCTTTTCAGAAACGCCGCCGTCCGGCTTTCCCGGCAGGCTGCGACTTCCTCCGGAGCCCCGCAGGCCACGACGTTCCCACCTTGGGAACCTGCGCCCGGGCCGATGTCGATGACCCAGTCACTCTGTGCCACGACGCGCATGTCATGTTCCACCACAACCACCGTGTGACCGTCCTCCACCAGGCGATTCAACTGTACCAGCAAGCGGTCGACGTCTTGGGGGTGCAGCCCGTTGGTGGGCTCATCCAACACATACAACGTCGCCCCCCGGGCCTTGCGCTGCAGTTCTGTCGCCAGCTTGATCCGCTGGGCTTCGCCGCCGGACAGTTCCGTGGCCGGTTGGCCCAGGCGCAGGTAGCCCAACCCGATATCCTGCAGCACCTGCAATGAGCGCCTGGCCGCCGCTTGCTCGGCAAACACCTCGAGTGCCTGGTTCACGGTCAGTTGCAGCACTTGGGAAATGTTCAAGCCCTGCCAGTTCACTTCCAGGGTCTGCGGGTTGTAGCGCGCCCCGTGGCAAGTGGGGCAGGGCGCGTACACGCTGGGCATGAACAGCAATTCCACACTGACGAAACCCTCGCCCTCACAGGTCTCGCAACGGCCCTTGGCGACGTTGAAGGAAAACCGTCCGGCATCGAATCCCAGTGCTTGCGCCTGCGCTGTCGCGGCAAACAGTTTGCGCACGTGATCGAACAGCCCGGTGTAGGTGGCGAGGTTGGAGCGCGGGGTGCGGCCGATGGGTTTCTGGTCCACCTGCACCAGCCGCCTGACCGCCTCAAGCCCAGCGCTAACGCGTCCGCCGCTGGTTTGCACGGGTTCGTCTTCCAGGCTTTGTTCATCGGGTTCGGCGTTGGGGCTGGCCTGGCCCAGGTGGGCGCCGACCAGATCCAACAGGGCCTGGCTGACGAGGCTGGATTTGCCTGAGCCGGAGATGCCGGTCACGGCGGTGAAGCAACCCAAGGGAAAGGCCGCGCTCAAGTTGTCGAGGTTGTTGCGGGTGATGCCTTCCAGGCGCAGCCAATCCCTGGGTGTCCGAGGGCTGCGTGCCATAACGTGTTCCTCGCCAAAGAGGTAGGCGCGGGTGCGTGATTCCGGCACTTGGCCGAGGCCTGACGGCGGACCGCTGTAGAGGACTTTCCCGCCTTGTTCGCCGGCGTCCGGGCCGACGTCGATGAGCCAGTCGGCCCGGCGCATGGTATCGAGGTCATGTTCGACCACAAACACCGAGTTGCCCGCTGCCTTGAGGCGTTGCAGGGCGCCAAACAGCGCCTCGCTGTCGGCCGGATGCAGGCCGGCGGAGGGTTCGTCCAGCACGTAGATCACCCCGAACAACTGGGAATTGAGCTGGGTCGCCAGGCGCAGGCGTTGCAGTTCGCCGGACGAAAGCGTCGGCGTGCTGCGTTCCAGGGCGAGGTAGCCCAGGCCCAGGTCGATCAGGGTGACGATCCGTTCCAGCAGCTCGGCGGCGATGCGTTGGGCGGCCAGGCGTTTCTCCAGGGAGAGATTGGGTGTGTGGCGCGCGTCGGGCCCACCCGCGTGCGGGTTGTCGCCCCTGGCGGCGCGTTGCTCGCGGGCTTTTCGGGTTTGCTGGTGGCTGAGGACGTCGCCCGTTTCTTCGGCCTGTTCCAGGTAGTCGGGTGCCAGGACGCGCTTGAGCACTTCGGCCAACTCAAGCAGCGGCAGGTGCGACAGCTCGGCGATGTCCAGGCCGGCAAAGGTCACCGTCAACGCCTGGCGTTTGAGCCGCTTGCCTTCGCACACGGGGCAGGGGCTGGCGCGCATGTATTGCGCCACGCGTTTGCGCATCTGCGCGCTTTGGGAGTGCATGAAGGTGTGCAGCAAGTAGCGTCGGGCGCCACTGAACGTGCCCTGGTAGCTCGGTTCGAGCTTGCGTTTGAGAGCAGCGCGGGTCTGGGCCGGGGTGAGCCCGGCGTATACGGGAACGGTAGGGGTTTGTTCGGTGAAGAGAATCCAGTCCCGCTGCTGCTTCGGCAGGTCGCGCCAGGGGATGTCGACGTCATAGCCCAGGGTCACCAGGATGTCCCGCAGGTTCTGCCCCTGCCAAGCCATGGGCCAGGCGGCCACGGCGCGCTCGCGGATGGTCAGCGACGGGTTCGGCACCATGGAGGCTTCGGTCACCTCATAGACCCGGCCCAGGCCATGGCATTCCTGGCAGGCACCTTGTGGCGTGTTGGGCGAGAAGTCTTCGGCATAGAGCATCGGTTGGTCGGCCGGGTAGCTGCCGGCGCGGGAGTAAAGCATGCGAATCAGGCTCGACAGAGTGGTGACGCTGCCCACCGATGAGCGTGCGCTGGGGGTGCCGCGCTGTTGCTGCAAGGCGACTGCCGGCGGCAGGCCCTCGATGCTGTCCACGTCCGGCACGCCGACCTGGTCGATCAGGCGCCGTGCGTAGGGTGCGACGGACTCGAAATAACGACGCTGTGCTTCGGCGTAGAGCGTGGAGAAGGCCAGCGATGACTTGCCGGACCCCGACACACCGGTGAACACCACCAGGGCATCGCGGGGGATATCCACGTCGACGTTCTTGAGGTTGTGTTCGCGGGCGCCACGCACCCGGACGAAACCGGTGCCTTGCGGCAAGTCAGCGGTTGAAGCGGGGGCGTGGCGCGGGGGCATCGGGCATTCCTTGTGGACGTTGGTGCAACGTTTCAGGGCGTTATGGCGCTGCATTATGGCGATGGCAGAGTGGACTGGACCAGGATACCAACGGTGAACATGGCACAAAAGTGGGCACGGTCCTGTGGCGAGGGAGCTTGCTCCCGCTGGGGTGCGAAGCGCCCCTAATGAAGTTGATGACTCACAGCAATGACAGGCTTTAGGGCTGCTGCGCAGCCCAGCGGGAGCAAGCTCCCTCGCCACAAAGCGGTATGGCCCACATCCACGACCTTGTCATGGAAGACCTTTGTGGCGAGGCTTAAGTTTTTTCCCAAGTTGATTTCAATCAAGGGCCGAAGATGGGGCCGGCCCCTACCATGATCGCCAAGATCCTGTCTTTAAGCCCTGGCGTCCATGACCCCTCCCTTTGTGATGCTGCACCTATCCCGCTTCTGGCTCCGTGGACTGTTCGTTTTCCTGCTGTTGTTCACGGGCCTGGCCCAGGCCAAGGACTACGGCGACACCCCGCAACAGCGCATCCACCATGTCCTGGGCCAGACCGACGCGATCTCCGAGCCCGAAGGGCGGTTCAAGGTGCGCACGCTGTCCGCTGCCGGCAAGGTCCTGGGCTATGTGTTCCAGAGCCTGGACGTGGTGGACATTCCCGCCTATTCCGGCAAGCCGATCAACGTCCAGGTCATTCTCGATCCTGCAGGGGTGATCCTCGATGCCTATGTGCTCGAACACCATGAGCCGATTCTGCTGATCGGCATCGCCGAAGAAAAACTCCACGCGTTCAGCGCGCGCTACAGCGGCATCAAGGTCAACCAGCGGGTGGTGGTGGGGCATTCCAGCGACCCGAATGCCGTGACCGTGGATGCCATCGCCGGGGCTACCGTGACGGCGATGGTGGTCAACGAAGTCATCATGCGTGCCGCCCACGATGTCGCGGTGTCCCTGGGCCTGGTCAAGGGCGATGCGGGATTGGCCGTGGCGCCGGCTCGTGTGCGCGAGGACATCTACGAGCCCGCCGACTGGAAGACCCTGACCGGCAACGGCGCTGTACGGCGCCTGCACCTGACTCGCGCTCAAGTAGACGCCACCTTCAAAGGCACCGACGCCGAACAGGTCGAAGTTGCCAGCGCCGCCCAGGCCGACGACACGTTCATCGACCTGTACGTCACCCACCTCAACCCGCCCACCATTGGCCGCAATCTGTTGGGCGATGGGCAATATCGCACGCTGATGAGCGAGCTCAAACCCGGCGAACAAGCCATTGCCGTGATGGGCAGCGGGCGCTATTCCTTCAAGGGCTCGGGTTATGTGCGCGGCGGCATTTTCGACCGGGTGCTGGTGCGTCAGTTCGGCGACGTCATCAGTTTCCGTGACATGGACTTCCAGCGCCTGGATGACGTGGCCGCCGAGGACATGCCTGAGTTCGACGAAATGGCGGTGTTCATCGTTCGCGCGTCCCACCGTTTCGACCCCGGTTCGCCTTGGAGCCTGGAGCTGCTGATCCGCCGCCAGACCGGGCCGGTCAGCGGTATTTTCAGCAGCTTCGAGCTGGCCTATCAATTGCCGGAGCCCTACCTGGAGCGGCCATTGCCGACCGCCGAGCAACTGGCGGCCGCCGAAGAAGCGAGCCGGCCGATGTGGCTGACGCTCTGGTATCAGAAAAGTGTCGAAATCATCGTGCTTGGCGTAGCCCTGCTGGTGCTGACGGCGATCCTGTTTTTCCAGGATTCACTGGCCCGGCGGCCGACGCTGTTGCACTGGCTGCGCCGCGGCTACCTGGTCTTCACCGTGGTGTTTCTGGGCGGCTACGCCTTGGCGCAGTTGTCGGTGGTCAACGTGCTGACCTTCGTCCACGCCTTGTTCGAAGGCTTTCGCTGGGAACTGTTTCTCACCGATCCGCTGATCTTCATTCTCTGGGTGTTCACCGCCGGCAGCATTCTGCTGTGGGGACGTGGGGTGTTCTGCGGCTGGCTGTGTCCGTTCGGCGCGTTACAGGAGTTGATCAACGAACTGGCGCGCAAGCTCAAGGTGCCCCAATACGAGTTGCCGTTCGCCGTGCATGAGCGGCTCTGGGCGATCAAGTACATCATTTTGCTGGTGCTGTTCGGCGTTTCGCTGGAGTCGATGGCCACCGCCGAGCGGCTGGCCGAAGTGGAGCCCTTCAAGACCGCCATCACCCTCAGATTCGACCGCCAGTGGTGGTTCGTGGCGTACGCCGTGGGCCTGCTGGTGATCAACCTGTTTACTCGCAAGGTCTATTGCCGCTACGTCTGCCCGCTGGGCGCGGCCCTGGCGATGCCGACCCGGCTGCGGCTGTTCGACTGGCTCAAGCGCCGCAAGGAATGTGGCAACCCCTGTCAGCTGTGCGCCAAGGAATGCGAGATCCAGGCGATTCATCCCGATGGCCGGATCAATGCCAACGAATGCCATTACTGCCTCGACTGCCAGATGACCTGGCACAACGAAAACAAATGTCCGCCGCTGATCAACAAGCGCAAGAAGCGCGGCAAGGCGGCCGTGAGCGATCCGCAACTGATTCCCGTGGTGCAGGTGAACCCGGCGCCTTGAGGCCCCCAATGGCCTGTCCCTTGACCGTTTCATTCTTCATGGAGCACACAGCATGAGCGATAAAAAAAACCAAACCCCGGGCGTGGTGGAAGAACCCAGGGGTGTCAGCCGGCGCAGTTTTCTCGGCACTGGCGCGGTAACCGGTGCCGTACTGGCCGGCGCGACGGCGCTGGGGGCCGGGACGTTCACCCGTGAGTCCTGGGCTGCGGCGGCCAAGGAGGCCAAGTCCAAGATTCACGTCGGGCCTGGGGAGCTGGACGAATACTATGGTTTCTGGAGCGGCGGCCACCAGGGCGAGGTGCGGGTGCTAGGTGTGCCATCGATGCGTGAGCTGATGCGTATCCCGGTGTTCAACGTCGACTCGGCCACCGGTTGGGGCCTGACCAACGAAAGCAAGCGCATCCTGGGCGACAGCGCCAAGTACCAGAACGGCGATTGCCACCACCCGCACATCTCCATGACCGACGGCAAGTACGACGGCAAATACCTGTTCATCAACGACAAGGCCAACTCGCGGGTCGCGCGTATTCGCCTGGACATCATGAAGTGCGACAAGATCCTCACCGTGCCCAACGTGCAAGCCATCCACGGCCTGCGCCTGCAAAAGGTGCCGTACACCAAGTACGTGTTCGCCAACGCTGAGTTCGTGATCCCGCACCCCAACGACGGCCATACCTTCGACCTGCAGGACAAAAACAGCTTCACGATGTTCAACGCCATCGATGCCGAGAAAATGGAAATGGCGTTCCAGGTGATCGTCGACGGCAACCTGGACAACTCCGATGCTGACTACACCGGCAAATACGCCGCCAGCACCTGCTACAACTCCGAGAAGGCCTACGACCTGGGCGGCATGATGCGCAACGAGCGCGACTGGGTGGTGGTGTTCAACATCCCGCGCATCGAGGCGGCGATCAAGGCCGGCAAGTTCATCAACCTGGACGGCTCCAAGGTGCCGGTGGTCGATGGCCGCAAGATCGATGGCAAGGACTCCGAATTCACCCGCTACATTCCCGTGCCGAAGAACCCCCACGGGCTCAATACCTCGTCGGACGGTAAATACTTCATCGCCAACGGCAAGCTGTCGCCTACGGTCTCGATGATCGCCATCGATCGCCTGGACGATTTGTTCGCCGACCGCTTCAAGGACCCACGCGAAGTGATCGTCGCCGAGCCGGAACTGGGGCTCGGGCCATTGCACACCACGTTCGACGGGCGCGGCAATGCCTACACCACCTTGTTCATCGACAGCCAGGTGGTGAAGTGGAACATGGACGAGGCCATCCGCGCCTACAAGGGCGAAAAGATCAATTACATCAAGCAGAAACTCGACGTCCAATACCAGCCTGGCCATAACCATGCGTCTCTCACCGAAACCAGCGAGGCGGACGGCAAGTGGTTGGTGGTGTTGTGCAAATTCTCCAAGGACCGCTTCCTGCCCACCGGCCCGCTGCACCCGGAGAACGATCAACTGATCGACATTTCCGGTGAAGAAATGAAGCTGGTGCACGACGGCCCGGCCTTCGCCGAACCGCATGACTGTATTCTCGCGCGGCGCGATCAGATCAAGACCCAGAAGATCTGGAACCGCAACGATCCGTTTTTCGCCGACACCGTGGCCCGGGCGAAGAAGGACGGCATCAACCTGGAAACCGACAACAAGGTCATCCGCGACGGCAACAAGGTGCGGGTGTACATGACGTCGATGGCGCCGGCCTACGGCCTGACGGAGTTCACCGTCAAACAAGGCAATGAGGTGACGGTGACCATCACCAACATCGACCAGATCGAGGACGTGTCCCACGGCTTTGTCATGACCAACCATGGCGTCAGCATGGAGATCAGTCCGCAACAGACCTCATCCATCACCTTCACCGCCGACAAGGCCGGCTTGCACTGGTACTACTGCAGCTGGTTCTGCCACGCGCTGCACATGGAGATGGTCGGGCGCATGCTGGTTGAAAAGGCCTGAGTCATTCACTAGGGAGACAGGCGCAATGACCGGGAATATGCAGCATCCAAACGTTCGTCGACTGGTCATTGCCCTGGTGTTCAGCCTGCTGTCGGGCGGCGTGCTCGGCGCGCCGCAGCCGATCACCGATTTGCCTTTGCAGGCCGAGGGCGACCAGCAATGGCGCCTGCCTGCGGGCCAGTACCGGGGCTCGTTCAGCATCGACCAGCCCATGACCCTCACGTGTGCGCCGGATGCGGTATTCCAGGGCCTGGGCGAGGGCAATGGCGTGATCATTCGCGCCCCGAACGTGCGGGTCCAGGGATGTACGTTCCTGGACTGGGGCCACGACCTGACGGCCATGAACGCGGCCGTGTTCATCCAACCGGTTGCCCAAGGAGCGGTGGTGCGTGGCAACCGGATGCAGGGCCAGGGCTTCGGTATCTGGGTCGATGGCACGCGGGACGTCAGCCTGATCGACAACCGCATCCAGGGCGACCCCAGCCTGCGCTCCCAGGACCGTGGCAATGGCATCCATTTGTATGCCGTACACGGCGCCCGGGTCATCGGTAACCAGGTGCGCGAAACCCGCGATGGCATCTACATCGACACCTCCAGCGGCAACCTGCTCCAGGGCAATGTCCTGGAGGACCTGCGCTACGGCGTGCATTACATGTTCGCCAACGATAACCGTCTGCTGGATAACGTCACCCGGCGTACCCGCACCGGTTATGCCTTGATGCAAAGCCGCCAGTTGACGGTCATCGGCAATCGCTCCGAACAGGATCAGAACTACGGGATCCTGATGAACTACATCACCTATTCGACCCTGCGCGACAACTTCGTCACCGACGTGCGCGACGGGTCCACCGGCGACACCATGATCACCGGCGCCGAGGGCAAGGCCCTGTTCATCTACAACTCATTGTTCAACCGCATCGAAGGCAACCATTTCGAGCGCAGCGCCGTGGGTATCCACCTGACGGCGGGCTCGGAGGATAACCGCATCGCCGGCAATGCCTTCGTCCACAACCAGCGCCAGGTCAAATACGTGGCCACGCGGTTGCAGGAATGGTCGGTGGATGGCCGCGGCAATTACTGGAGCGACTACCTGGGTTGGGATCGCAATGGCGATGGCTTGGGCGATGTCGCCTATGAACCCAACGACAACGTCGATCGCCTGCTGTGGCTGTATCCCCAGGTGCGCTTGTTGATGAATAGCCCGGGGATCGAACTGCTGCGTTGGGTGCAGCGAGCCTTCCCGGTGATGAAATCCCCCGGGGTGATGGACAGCCATCCGCTGATGGAAACGCCTGTCCAGCCCCCGCCACGCAACAGTGCCCAGGAGGACGCGTCTTGAACGTCGTCGAGATCGAAGGCGTCAGCCAGTACTATGGCGATGTCGCCGTGCTGCGCGGGCTGGACTTGAACCTGGCCCAGGGCGAAGTGCTCGGCCTGTTCGGGCATAACGGTGCGGGCAAGACCACCACGATGAAGCTGATCCTCGGTTTGCTGCGGGCCAGCGAGGGGCAGGTGCGTGTCTTCGGCCGCGCGCCCAGTGACCCGAGCGTGCGGCAGATGCTCGGTTATCTGCCCGAGAACGTGATGTTCTATCCGCAATTGAGCGGGCTGGAAACCTTGCGCCATTTTGCCCGGCTCAAAGGCGCTGCACCGGAGCAGGTGCAGCGTTTGCTGGAAGAGGTCGGGCTGGCGGGTGCCGCGACACGACGCGTGAAGACGTATTCCAAGGGCATGCGCCAGCGTCTCGGCCTGGCCCAGGCGCTGCTCGGCCAACCGCGCCTGCTATTGCTGGATGAACCGACCGTGGGCCTGGACCCCATCGCCACCCAGGACCTCTATCAGTTGCTCGACCGCCTGCGTTGGCAGGGCACCAGCATCATTCTCTGTTCTCATGTCCTGCCTGGCGTGGAAGCTCACATCAACCGCGCCGCGATTCTCACCCGGGGTCGCCTGTTGGCCCTGGGCAGCCTGGCCCGCCTGAGGGAGGACGCCGGGTTGCCGACACTGATCCGCGCCTCGGGCCTGTCGCGGGCCGATTGGCTTCGCCAGCATTGGCGCAGTGAAGGGCACGCCACCCAAGGCTGGGGCGCCGAAGGGGTACAGGTGTCCGCGCCGGATGGCAGCAAGCTTAAATTGCTGCGCCAGTTACTGGCCCAGGATGACCCGTCGGATGTCGAGATCAAGCCGCCGTCGCTGGAGGATTTGTACCGTCATTACATGGTCCGTGCCGCGGCCGAGGAGACCCGCCTATGAATCCGGTCTGGAACATGGCTCGCAAGGAATTCAGCGATGGCCTGCGCAATCGCTGGTTGTTGGCGATCAGTCTGTTGTTCGCGGTGCTGGCGATCGGCATCGCCTGGCTCGGCGCGGCGGCGTCCGGTCAACTGGGGTTCACCTCGGTGCCGGCCACGGTGGCGAGCCTGTCCAGCCTGGCGACCTTCCTGATGCCGCTGATTGCCTTGCTGTTGGCCTATGACGCGATTGTCGGCGAGGACGAGAGCGGCACCTTGCTGCTGTTGCTGACCTACCCGTTGGGCCGCGGACAATTGCTGCTGGGCAAGTTCGTGGGGCACGGCTTGATCCTGGCCCTGGCCACCTTCATCGGTTTTGGCTGCGCGATGCTGGCTATCGCCCTGTTGGTGGACGATGTCCAGTTGAGCCTGCTGCTCTGGGCCTTCGGTCGCTTCATGGTGTCCAGCACGCTGCTGGGCTGGGTGTTCCTCGGGTTGGCCTATGTGCTGAGCAGCTTGTCGGCAGAGAAATCCACCGCGGCCGGATTGGCGCTGGGGGTGTGGTTTTTCTTCGTGCTGGTGTTCGACCTGGCGTTGCTGGCATTGCTGGTGCTGAGCGAAGGGCGCTTCAGCCCGGAACTGTTGCCATGGCTGCTGCTGTTCAACCCTACCGACGTGTATCGGCTGATCAACCTGTCCGGGTTCGATGCGGCGTCCAGCGGCGCCGCGGTGTTGACCTTGGGCAGCGACCTGCCGGTGTCGGCGCCTTTGCTCTGGCTGTGCCTGGGCCTGTGGATGGCGGTGCCGTTGTGGCTGGCCTATCGGTTGTTCAATCGCCGATGCCCGTGAATTTCAATCTTGATAAGGGAGCATGCAACGATGAACAGGGTGTATTTCAAGGCGGGTCGCCTTTGGGTCGGGGTATTGATGTGCCTGGCACTGGCGGCTTGCGGCAAGGCCGAGCCACCCGCGGCCAGCGAGGCGGCGCTGGCGTTCCATCCCGGTGACGAGTGCCATGTGTGCGGCATGGTCATCACTGACTTTCCCGGGCCCAAGGGCGCGGCGGTCGGGGCAGGGGGCGTAAAGAAATTCTGCTCGCCGGCGGAGATGCTGGGCTGGTGGTTGCAGCCGGAAAACCATCGGGCCGACGTCAAGCTGTATGTCCACGACATGGGCCGCAGCCATTGGGACACACCGGATGACGCCCACCTGATCGACGCCCGGACCGCCTACTTCGTCATCGGCAGCGGGCTCAAGGGCGCCATGGGCGTCGTCCTGGCTTCGTTCTCCGACGCCCAGGCGGCACAAAAACTCGCCAGCGATACCGGCGGCCGGGTGCTGCGCCTGGAAGACATCGACCAGAAACTGCTGGGGCAGGCGACCGCCATGTCGCCGATGAGTCACTGATATTGCCTGCACACCGAACCGCCTTTGTGGTGAGGGGATTTAGCGAAACGTCGCACCGCCCCGCTGGGCTGCGAAGCAGCCCTGAGACTTGACAGCGCGCTGTGTCAGGTTGACTGCATTCAATTTGCTTGGGGCTGCTTCGCAACCCAGCGGGAGCAAGCTCCCTCGCCACAAAGGTATTCCATATCAGGGGTGTAGATGTTGGCGGCGGCGTCGTGTGCGCCGATCTTCTCATCCCATGGAAGCGTCCACCCGCTACCCAAGTAGCATACGTCGACTCGACGCGGCTTCGTACACTCAGGGCTCCTATCACGCACCCGTCGGAGGCGAAGATGCAGCAGGCCCAGAGCGAAGGTGTGGTGAGCGCCATGTCCCAGGCCACGGACGTCCAGCAGGTGGCCCAGGAGTTGGCGCGGCAGTTGTTGCACCCGCACCTGGGCTTCGTGCTGTTTTTCTGTTCCGCCGAATATGACCTGCCGGCCTTGGGCCAGGCGCTGTCCCAGAGTTTCGGTGGGATTCGCCTGGTGGGCTGTACCAGCGCCGGTGAAATCACCGCGCAAGGTTATGGTCGCAACTGCGTGACGGCGGTGGGTTTCGATCACCGGCACTTTTCCATCGCCGCCGAACTGATCGGCGAGATGGAGCACTTCAGCCTGATCGACGCCCAGCAAATGGTCGAGCGTCTGGCGAGTGGCTGTCGCAGCAACGCCCTGGCCCCGATCAAGGGCCACAGCTTCGCCTTGACCCTGCTCGATGGCCTGTCCAGCCGCGAGGAAATGGTGCTGGCAGCCTTGAGCGCCGCGCTGGGAGACATCCCGCATTTCGGCGGGTCGGCCGGCGATGACAACTACCTGACTCACACCCACGTGTACTTCGAAGGCCAGTTCCACAGTGGCGCGGCCGTGGTGGTGCTGATCAACACCTGGCTGGAATTCGAAGTCTTCACCACCCATCACATCCTGCCCCGGGAGGAGAAATTGGTGGTGACCGGCGCCGACAGCGCCTCGCGACGGGTCTACGAGCTCAACGCCGAACCCGCCGCCGAAGAATACGCCCGGCACATCGGCGTGCCGGTGAGCGCCCTCGACTACCGGGTCTTCGCCGCCCATCCACTGGCGGTGCGCATCAACGACCAGTACTACGTGCGCGCCATCCAGCAGGTGCATCCGGACTTGAGCCTGAGTTTCTACTGTGCGGTGGAGAACGGCATTGTCCTCACCGCCATGACCCCCGGGCCCTTGCTGCACAACCTGCAAACCTTGTTCGACGGTTTGCAGGCACGCCTCGGCGACTTGCTGCTGACCATCGGCTGCGATTGCTTTCTCCGGCGCCTGGAGCTGGAAGATCGCGGCGGCCTGGAGCAGATCGGCCAGTTCCTGCGCGAACAACGGGTGATGGGGTTCAACACCTATGGAGAACAGTTCAATGGCATGCACATCAACCAGACGTTCACCGGAGTTGCCATTGCCCGACATCGCGTCCCCGGCCATCGCTGAGCTGCAGGCCCAGCTCGCTGCCCAGCAGCATGAAAACCGCAAGTTGCGGCGCATCAATGAGGCGCTGATCGAACGGGTGGAGTCCGGCGTAACTCGGGGCAACGACCCGTACGCGGCGTTCCAGCACTCGGTGGTGCTGGCCGAGCAGGTGCGCGAGCGCACCGATGCATTGAACCAGGCCATGGCCGAACTCAAGGCCGGCAATCACTTGCTGGGCGAGGCGCGGCTGCGGGCGGAAACCGCCCACCGGCATCTGATCGACGCCATCGAAAGCATCTCCGATGCGTTTGTGCTGTTCGACGAGCAGCAACGTATTGTCCTGTTCAACAGCCGCTTCAAGGCCTTCTGGGCCAACAGCCGGGTGCGCATCATCGCCGGCATGCGCCTTTCCGAGGTCAAGCGCTTGATGACCGCCAACGGGCTGTTCAGCGAAGAGCCCCGGGGCCAGGCCGACGAGCATGTGCTGTATCGCTTGCAGAACGGACGTTGGTTGCAAGTCAGCGAGCGGCCGACCCAGGAGGGCGGGCGGGTGATCCTGTTTACCGACATCACTGACGTCAAGCTCAGCGAAACCGTGCGTCGCGAGCAGGCCATCGCGCAGAAATCCCACCTGTTGCAGCGGGCGGTGGACAATCTGTCCCAGGGCGTGGCGATGGTCAATGCCCAAGGCGTGCTAGAGCTTTGGAACCGGCGCTTCCTGGAACTCAGCGGCTTGGCTCCGGTAGCGGCCCACCGGCCGTTCAACGAAGTGATTGCCGACAGTGAGTTGCAACTGCTGACCCCGGCCAGTCGCGACAGCAACGGCCGGCTGATCCACGAATCCGAGCAGCGCCTGTCCGATGGCCGGGTCCTGGAGATCCGAACGCATCCCTTGCCCACTGGCGGCTACGTCAACACCTTCACCGACATCACCGAACGCTACCAGCACGCCGAAGCCCTGAGCGAAAGCGAGCGCTGGATCCGCCTGATCACCGACCATGTGCCGGCGCTGATCGCCTACCTCAACGCCGACCTGGTCTACGAGTTCACCAACAAGGTCTACGAGCAATGGTATTGCTGGCCCCGTGGCGTGATGCTCGGCCAGAGCCTGCGCGAGGCCCACAGCGAGCAGCATTACCAGCGCCTGGAAGCCTACGTGGCCCGGGCGTTGGCGGGCGAGAGCGTGACGTTTGAATTCGCCGAAACCAACATCAACAACCAGGAGCGCTACATGCTGCGCTCCTATGTACCCAACCGCCTGGCCAACGGTGAAGTGGTGGGGATTTTCGTGCTGATCCGCGACATCACCGAACGCCGGCGCACCGCCGAAGCGCTGCACCAGGCCTACCAGAACCTGGAACAGCGGGTCCAGGAACGGACCGCCGAACTGACTACGCTCAATGACCAGTTGCTGCGCGAGATCGACGAGCGCAGCCGGGTGGAATTGCGCCTGCGGGAGGCCAAGCGCGAGGCCGAGCAGGCCAACCTGTCGAAGACCAAGTTTCTCGCAGCGGTCAGCCATGACCTGCTGCAACCGCTCAACGCTGCCCGGTTGTTCACCAGTGCCTTGCTTGAGCGCCGCGAGCCGGTCGCCAACGCGCAACTGGTGCGTAACGTCAGCAATTCGCTACAGGACGTGGAGAACCTGCTGGGCACCCTGGTGGACATCTCCAAGCTGGACGCCGGGGTGATCAAGGCCGACGTCGCGCCGTTCGGCCTCAGTGAGTTGCTCGACAACCTGGCCGCCGAATACGCCCAGATCGCCCGCAGCGAAGGGCTGGAGCTGCACTTTGTCGGTTGTTCGGTGCTGGTGCGCAGCGACATGCAATTGCTCGCGCGGATCTTGCGCAACCTGCTGAGCAACGCCATTCGTTACACTCCCAGCGGGCGGGTGGTGCTGGGTTGCCGGCGACACCGCCAACGCGTGTCGATCCAGGTCTGGGACAGCGGCATCGGTATTGCCGAGAACCGCCTCGAGGAAATATTCCAGGAGTTCAAGCGTGGCGACGTGCAACGCCCGAACCAGGACCGTGGGTTGGGCCTGGGCCTGGCGATTGTCGAAAAAATCGCCGGGATCCTCGGGCACCGGATCCAGGTGCGCTCTTGGCCGGGCAAGGGCTCGATGTTCTCCATCGACGTGCCGCTGAGCGCCACCGCGCCCAAGCCGCTGCCGTGCCTGGACATGAGCGAGCCGATGCTCGAACGCCTGCGCGGGGCACGGGTCTGGGTGCTGGATAACGATGCAGCGATCTGCGCCGGCATGCGTACGTTGCTGGAGGGCTGGGGTTGCCAGGTAGTGACCGCGTTGTCGGAACAGGACCTGGCCCGCCAAGTGGACAACTACCATGCCGAGGCCGACTTGTTGATCGCCGATTATCATCTGGACAACGATCAGAATGGCGTCGATGCGGTGGCCAGGATCAACGCCCGCCGGGCCTCACCGATCCCGGCCATGATGATCACCGCCAACTACAGCAACGAACTCAAGCAGCAGATCCGCGAACGCGGGCACACCCTGATGCACAAGCCGGTGCGGCCGATGAAGCTCAAGATTGCGATGAGTCATCTGTTGGATCCCTCCCGATCTTGAGCCGAACACTGTTGTGGCGAGGGAGCTTGCTCCCGCTGGGCTGCGAAGCAGCCCCCTTCGCGCGCCACCCTGATTATCGGTGTTGTTGCAGACTTTTCAGGGCCGCTGCGCGCCCCAGCGGGAGCAAGCTCCCTCGCCACAGGGATTCATGGCGCCTGTTCAGCGCCGCAAATAAGCCCCGAAATCAATATCCCCGGCACTGAGGATCGCCTGCACCCGGTTGTGCACGTTGAGTTTGCGCAGGATCGCCGAGACGTGGGCCTTGACCGTGGTTTCAGCGATGTCCAGGGTGTAGGCGATCTGTTTGTTCGACTCGCCCTTGGTCATGCGTTCGAGCACCAGCAGTTGCTTGCGGGTCAAGGCCTGGAGCAGTTCCGGCGGGAATGCCGGGGTTTCGTTCAGGCGGCGGCCCATCGGGCTTTTTTGCGTGCGAATGATGTCGGGCGGCAGGTACACGTTGCCGTTGAGGATCTGCTCGATGGCGTCGGTCATCTGCGAGCGTGGCGAGGATTTGGTGATGAAGCCCACCGCACCATAGGTGATGGCCTGCAGCACCACCTGTTTGTCCTGCTCGGCGGAGACAATCACCACGGGAATGGTCGGTGCCTCGTTGCGCAGGTTGATCAGGCCATTGAGCCCGTGCATGCCGGGCATGTTCAGGTCCAGCAGGATCAGGTCCAGGTCGTCGTGCTCGGCAGTCAAGGCCAAGGCGCTGTCCAGGTCGGCGGTCTCCATGACCTCGCTGCCAGGAAAACCGTCGCTGATGACGTTGTGGATGGCTTCGCGAAACAGTGGGTGATCGTCGGCTATCAGGATTTTATACATGGCCATTCACCTCGTTATTGTCGTGTGGGGCAGGGCAGTTGCACGCACTTCTTGCAAGATCAGGGAAAAGGTTCGGGCCGGGCCGCTTGCAGGGGCAGGTTGGCCGCCTCCCAGGCATCGAGGCCATCGCGATACCAGTACACATGGTTATAGCCCATGGCAGTGGCGCGTTTTACCGCGTTCCAGCTCAGCCAGCAATCGGCGCGGCAATAAAAGACCAACGGTGAATCCAACCGCCCGCCGGTGGCCGTGCGCAGGTGATGGCTGAAGTAGTCCTGCCAGGTCGGGTCGAGGTCGCCGTCACCGGTATTGGCCAGCCACAGGCTGCCCGGGAGGTTGGCGTGGGGTTCGTTGTCGATGAAACGCCCTTGGACCCACGGCCGGCGATAAACGTCGATCAGCACCGGGGGCGAGGCTTGCTCAAGCAGCTGTTGCAGGGCCTGGGTATCGAGGGTCTGGGCGCCGTCGACAGTGGCGGGCGTCGGGCTGCGGTATTGGGCGATGCGATAACCCTGCGCCGAAAACAGCGCGGTATCGGCCTGCGCGACATTCAGCGCCAGGCCCAGCAGGAGGATCGCCAGCAAACGGGGCATAGGATTTATCCTTTTTGTTATGCGCCCATTACATGCCAGGGTCGAGGTCTTGTGAATGCGACCATAGACAGGAAAACCAGTACTAAAGTAGTAATTTTGGCCATGAGCCCTGCACAGAACCCCCGTGGGATATGGGTATGGGGCAATTCAATTGGCCTTGCGCAACGCCGCATGCTGCGGATTGAACGTCCACACCGCCAACAGCGCGAACACCAGGGTCAACCCCACGCACACCGCCATCGCCAGCAGGTTGAACTGCTCGTACAGCGCAAAACGCACCAACTCCACGCCGTGGGTGAACGGGCTGACCGAGCAAAGCCAGTACAGCCAAGGGCTGGCTTCCTGCATTTTCCACAGCGGGTACAGCGCCGAAGACAGGAAGAACATCGGGAAGATCACGAAATTCATCACCCCGGCGAAGTTTTCCAGTTGCCGGATGGCATTGGACAGCAACAAGCCCAGGGCGCTGAGCATCAGGGCCACCAGCAACAGGGCCGGCAGGGCCAGCAGCAGGCCCATGGTCGGTGGCTGGATGCCGTACAGCCAGGCGATAGCGAGAAAGGCATAGACCTGCAACAGCGAGATCAGCGAGGTCGCCAACAACTTGCTCGCCAGCAGGAAAGCCCGGGGCAAGGGGCTGGTGAGCAACACGCGCATGCTGCCCATCTCCCGGTCGTAGACCATCGACAGCGAGCCCTGCATGCCGTTGAACAACAGGATCATGCAGGCCAGCCCAGGCACGATATACACCTCGTAGGGGATGTAGGTGTCGTAGGGCGCGATGATGGCGATGCCCAGTGCTGCGCGAAAACCGGCGGCGAATACCAGCAGCCACAGCAGGGGCCGTACCAGGGCACTGAGCAGCCGTGTGCGTTGCAGCACGAAGCGCAACCATTCGCGCGTCACGATGCCGCTGAAACATTGCCAGTACGCATTCATGGCCCGACTCCCGTGGTGGTCAAGCGGGTGAAGGCCGAACCGAGGGTGCCCCCATGTTCCAGGCTCACCGCGTCGGCCTGTCCGCTGGCGACCAGACGGCCCTGGTGCACGATCAACAGGTCGTCGCTGGGCTGCACTTCGTCGAGCAAGTGAGTGGTCCAGAGCACGCTGATGCCTTGTTCGCTGCACAGTTGCCGGATGTGCAGACCCAGGGCGAGGCGGCTGGCCGGATCGAGGCCGACGCTGGGTTCGTCGAGCAGCAGCAGGTGCGGTTCGTGGAGCAGGGCGCGGGCGATCTCCACCCGGCGTCGATGGCCACCGTTGAGGTCGCGTACCCGCTCGTGGCGGCGCTCCGTCAGGTGCTGGCGGGTCAGTTCGGCGTCGATGCGGGCGCTGCCCTGGCGCCGCGAAAAACCGTGCAGCGCCAGGTGATAGCGCAGATTCTGTTCAATGCTCAGGTCCAGGTCCAGCGTGCTCTGTTGGAACACCACACCCAACTGGCGCAGGGCCGGTCTTGGTGATTTCTGCAGGGAATGACCGCCGATGTGGATCTCGCCACGTTGCAGGTCGTACAGGCGTGTGAGCAGGGCGATCAGCGTCGACTTGCCGGCACCGTTGGGACCCAGCAGCGCGGCGAAACGGCCTGCGGGCAGGCTGAAGTTCATCTGCTTGAGAGCTTCGCGCGCGCCATAGGCAAAGCTCAGGTCGCTGACCTCCAGGGCGTTCATGGCGTGACCACCACGCCCCAAGGGTAGCGCCCGACTTTCACCGACTTCAGGACCTTGCGGCTCTCTACATCGATCACCGAGACATCGCCGCTGACGCCGTTGGTCGCCAGCAGCTGCTTCTGGTCCGGGGTGAACGCCAGTTGCCAGACCCGTCGGCCCACCAGCAGGTAATCCAGCACTTCGAAGGTCTTGGCGTCGATCACCGCCACATGGTTGGCCGGGCCCAGGGCGACGAACGCCAGCTTGCCGTCGGCGCTGAGCTTGATGCCCACTGGTTGGACCTTGTCCGGGTGCACGCCCTTGATCTGGAACGTCAGGGTCTTGAGCACCTGGCGCGTGGCGACGTCGAGTACGGTCAACGTGCCGCCGATCTCCGCCGAGGCCCAGAGCTGCGTACCGTCGTGATTGAACTCGACGAAACGTGGCCGCTGGTCCACCAGGGTGTTGTCGGCCAGGGTCTGGGTGCTGGTGTCGATCCAGTGCAGCATGTTGGTGGTTTCACTGGTGTTGACCGCCCACTTGCCGTCAGGGCTGACGGCCATGCCCTCGGGTTCGACACCCACGCCGATCTGGCCCAGCACTTCGGAAGTCTGGGTGTCGATCACCGTGACCAGGGCATCGTCTTCGTTGGAGACGTACAGCCAGCGGTCGTTGGGGTGCAGGGCGAACTGCTCCGGGTCCTTGCCGGAAGGCAGTTCCTTGATGATCTTGCGGGTGGCGACATCCATCACCTGGACCCGGTCCGAGTCGCTGGCGCAGATGTACAGCAGGCGATTGTCGTGGGACAGCAGCAGGCCCCGGGGGCGCTGGCCAACCGGTAGGGTCTCGATGACTTCCAGGCTCTGCATGTCGATCAGGCTCAGGCTGTTGTCCTTCTCGTTCGAGACCCAGGCGATGCTGGCGGCGGCGGGGCCGGCAGCCAGCAGAACAGCACCCAGGGCAAGGACTTGGCAGAGCAGGGCCGGTTTGAACAGCGGGCGGCGCATGGCGGTTTTCCTTATTGTTGTTATCGATCAGGGGTAACGGCAGCTTACTTCGGGCCGGTCATAACCCAGGCTGTCCATTTCATTGGAAGGGTGGAGAAAACCGTCCTGGGGCGAGGTGCTGACCAGTGCCCGTGGCTGGACCAACGCAATTGGTTGGCGCAACTGGCCGTTCCAGGGCCGGTAGCTGAGCTTGCGACCCTTGAAGCCGTCCAGGGGCAACTGGTCGCTGAGGGCCAGCTGGCGAATGGCGAGCGGGTCGTCCTGACGCAACTTGCTCACGGCGCTGGCGATGCTGCGCACGGCGATCCAGGCAGCAAAGTCGCGGTCGTTCATCCAGCGTCCGGCCAGGGCTTCAAAGCGTTTTTGCAGTTGCGCCGCGCCGTAGGTTTCCACGGTCTTGTGCCAACCGGTGGGCGTCAGCCCTTGGGTGCCGGCCACCGGGCGTGGGTACCAGGTCTGGTAGGGCAGGTATTCACCGAAGTCGCCGCGCTCATCGGCCACCAGCACCACGTCATACTCGGCGGTCTGGGTGAACAGCGGCATGTCGGCCTGGGCGCTGCGGCGCTGGTCGTTGTCGAACTGCCAGGCCTTTTCGGCGACGATTTTCATGCCGAAGCGTTTCATGGCCCGGCGCAATGCGTCGGCATAGGCCCGGTCCTCGGGCGTCTGGCCGACGATCAGCAAGGCCCGCTGCCATTTACGCACGACGCTGAACTGCACCAGGGCATCGGCGAGCATGGCGCGGTCGGGCAGGCTGTGTAGCACGTTGCCCAGGCAGTCGGTGGTGCGCAGGCTGTCGTCGGGGCTACCGGCGTTGAACAGCAGGCTGTCGGGCAGGGCGGCGCTGAGTTGGCGCAGGCTGGCGGCCGGTGCGTTGACCACGAACAGCCGCAGGCCCTGGTCATGTTGGGTCCGGGCGGCCTGGAGCAGCGCTTCGGGAGTGTCGACGCTGGCGCTTTCCAGGCGGTAGTCGTGCTTGAGAAAACGCCCGGTGCTGTTGCTGTCGACGATCGCCAACTCAGCGCCGCGCAACCCGGCATCGGCCGGTTCGGGAATGACGTTGGATAGCAACGGGCCCGGATCGGGACGGTAACCCAGGTAGCCGATGCGCACTTGCAGCGGCGTGGCATCGCCCGCGTGAGCAGTTGCCGCTGCCAGCAGAGAAACCAGGGCGTAACTGACGAGCCGGCGCATGACATCCTCCATTGCAGGTAGCGCCAGCATAGAAAGCCCAGGGGCATGGGGAAATATGCAGAAAGTACCGCCGGTGCAGTACCAAGGTAGTAACTCACCTTGGAGGTCGGGGTTTTAGCATGCAGGCATCGTCATTGACCAGGAGGGGGCAGACCATGCGGATTCTCAAAGCGCTGCTGTTGCCGTTTCTGCTGATCCTGAGTTTGATCGGGGTTGATCGTCCCAAAACCTGGAAACTCCCAAGCCCCCCTGTGGGTGCCAATTCAGGGCTGGAGCGCTAGCCATGTCAGCCCTCTGGCGCATCAACCTCTGGGTTTCCGCCTTCTTCGCCCTGGTCACCCTGGCCTGTGCCGTCCTGCTGCTGCACCAGGCCACGGCCGATGTGAAACGAGAGCTGCAATCGGCCGAGTCGGTGGTGCGTTACCTGCGCGAAACCGCCGAGCGCGATCCGGCCAGTCTCCAGCCGCAGTTGACCGGCAGCCTGCGGCATGTGCGGGTCCGTTGGCTGGCCCCTGGGGAGCTGTTCCCGGCGAATGAATCCGGAATGAAGGCCTGGCTCGGCCGCCGGTTACTGGATGACGGACCTGCGGCTCAGGTGGTGGATTTGCCGGACGGTCGGCGGGCCTGGATTGCCGTCGACCCTCGCGATGAAATCGACGAGATTCTCGATTCCTTGGTGCAACTGTTGTACGTCTGTGCCCTGGCGCTGTCGCTCAGCCTGTTGGTGATTCGTTGGGGGGTACGCCGGGGCATGCGCTTGCTCGATGAGCTGCTGCATGCGTTGCGTCAGGTCTCAGCCGGGAACCTGCAGGTGCGCCTGGGCACTGAGGGTGTCCCGGAGGCGCAGCATCTGGCGGGGCATTTCAATCGCATGACCGCTGCGCTGGCCGAGGCCCAGGCCGATAACGCCCGGCTTACCCAGGCCTTGCTGGCCGTGCAGGAACAGGAGCGTACCCAGCTGGCCCAGACCCTGCACGACGACTTGGGCCAATACGTGGCCGGCATTCGTGCTCGCGCCTGCCTGCTGCGGCTGTTGATGGATCAGCCGCTGGCGCTGGAGCAGACCGTCAGCCAGCTCGAAGAGCATTGCGAGCATTTGCAATCGGGTTTCCGGGCACTGGTGCATGACTTGTACCCAGTGGTGTTGCAGTACCTGCCATTGTGCGAGGCCATCAGGCTATTGGCCGGGCAATGGCAGGCCAGCCAGGGCATCACCTGTCAGGTGTGGATCGACAAAACACTGCCGTCCTTGTCCGGTCCGGACAAGACCCACTTGTATCGTTTGTTGCAGGAAGCGTTGACCAACGTTGCCCGGCATGCCGGCGCCACGCAGGTGCGGATACGCCTGCAACACCGCGCCGGGCGCCTGCGGTTGCTGGTGCGCGACAACGGTTGTGGAGCGACGCAACCATCGCGCGCCGGTGTCGGCTTGCACTCGATGTCCGAGCGGGCGCGCAGCCTGGGCGGTGAGCTGCGCATCCTCAGCCAGGCTGGCGCCGGTTGGGCGCTGGCCTTGAATATCCCCCTGGAGGCGTGATGAACATTCTGTTGGTGGACGACCATGCGGTGGTTCGGCAGGGCTATGCCAGCCTTTTGCGGGTGTTGATGCCGGACCTGCAGGTCCGCGAAGCGGCGACCGGTGAGGAGGCGTTGAGCCAGGTGCAGGAGCAGGTGCCGCATCTGGTGATCATGGACTTCGGCCTGCCCGGTATCAGTGGCTTGGAAACCACCCGCCGGCTACGCCATCGCCTGCCGCAACTGCGGGTGCTGTTTTTCAGCATGCACGATGAATTGCCCTTGGTGCGCCAGGCATTGGACGCTGGCGCCGCGGGCTACCTGACCAAGAATTCGGCACCCCAGGTGCTGGTCGACGCGGTGCGGCGAGTGCTGGCCGGGCATGTCTACATCGAGCAATCCCTGGCCACGCAACTGGCCTGCACCCGTTCGCGCCAGGATGTCGACCCGCGGCTGCAATGCATGACTCAACGGGAGTTGGAGATCTTTGTCATGCTCGCCAAGGGCACCCCCGCCCGCACCATCGCCGAACAGCTGTGCATCAGCGCCAAGACCGTGTCCAACCACCTGACGCTGCTCAAGAGCAAGTTGCAGGTCAGCTCCCATGCCGAGCTAGTGCACTTGGGGATCGATATGGGGGTGGTGCGGGTGGCGGGATAAATCCCAGGTTCATTGTGGCGAGGGAGCTTGCTCCCGCTGGGGCGCGAAGCGGCCCTGAAACCAGGCACCTCGGTAGGACGGATTGACTGAGTTGGCCGGCGGAGGGGGGCTGCTGCGCAGCCCAGCGGGAGCAAGCTCCCTCGCCACAGGGGGTTGTGGCAATCCTTACTGATCCCAGGAAGTCGGGCAACCGGTACAGCCCTCCATATTCGCATCCTGGAAATTCCCGTAGTGCTGGCGAGAACCGCTCAGGTTGGCCTGTTCCAGGTTGCTTTCGCCGAGCTTGGCTTCCTGCAGGTTGGCGTCGCGCAGGTCGGCGCCCTTGAGGTCGGCCTTGCTCAGCCAGGCCATTTCCAGGTCAGCGGCCTGCAGGTTGGCACCCTGCAGGTGCGCGCCGGACAAGCGGGCGAACTGAAGGTAGGCGGCGGTCAGGTCGGCGCGTTGGAACTGCGTGCCTTGGGCGAACAGACCCCAACCCTGGATCGCCTTGAGCGTGGCGCCGCTGAAGTCCGCCAGGCGCAGGTTGCTTTGTTGCAGGCTGGCACGGGTTAGGTTGGCGCCCTGCAGTTGGGCTTTCTCGAGGTTGGCCAGGTCCAGCCGTGCGTGCCGCAGGTCGGCGTCGCGCAGGTCGGCACCGCTGAGGTTCATTTTGCGCAGGTCCTGGTTCGCCAGTTTTGCACCGCGCAGGTTGGCGCCGGGGCATTGGCTGGATTCGGCGATGAGGCAGCCGTTGAGGGTGAGCGGGGTGTCGGTCTCGTCGGCGTTGGCAAAGGCGCCAACGAACAAAAGCAGCAATGACAAGCATCTCATGGCATGAGCTCGGGCAATTGTGGGAGCTTGCTCGCGATAGCGCCATGTCAGTCAACATGAATGCCAGCTGAACCACCGCTATCGCGAGCAGGCTCGCTCCCACAGGGGATTGTTGTATCGATTAGGATTCAGGTGGGATTGGGCTATTTCTGCGCCGTCGCCTTATCCCAGCTCGGAATCTTGAATACCCAGAACGACCCACCCTGGGCCACCGGCTTGGTCAGTTCGGCCATGTCGCCGCCCCACAACGGTACGGCACCACCGTAGCCGACGGTCACGCCGATGAATTGCTCGCCGTCCTGCTCCCACGTGATGGGTGGGGAAACGATGCCGCTGCCGGTCTGGAACTTCCAAAGCTCCTTGCCGGTTTTCGCATCAAAGGCCTTGAAGAAGCCGTCGCCGGTGCCGGTGAACACCAGGTTGCCCTTGGTCGCCAGTACGCCGGCCCACAGTGGCAGCGGTTCCTTGTGCTCCCAGACTACCTTGCCGGTGGTGGGGTTCATCGCCCGCAGGCTGCCAACGTGATCGTCGTACATGCGCTTGATGCGAAAACCCATGCCGAGGTAGGCCGAGCCCTTCTTGTAGTTCACTTCCTCGGTCCAGTATTCCTCTTTCCACTGGTTGCCGGGGACGTAGAACAAGCCGGTGTCCTGGCTGTAGGCCATGGGATTCCAGTTCTTGCCGCCGAGGAAGGGCGGCGAGACTTCCACCGGCTTGCCCTTGGTTTCACCCGGCAATGGCTTGGCCGGACGCTGGCCGGGGTTTTCCACCGGGCGGCCGGTCTTGAGGTCGATGTGGCTGGCCCAAGTGATGTTGTCGACGAACGGGAAGGCGTTCTGCAGCTTGCCGTTGTTGCGGTCCACCACGTAGAAGAAACCGTTGCGGTCGGCGTGTGCGGTGGCTTTGACCACCTTGCCGTCCTTGTCCTTGTAGTCGAACAGCACCAGCTCGTTGTTGCCGGAGAAGTCCCAGGCGTCGTTGGGCGTGTGTTGGTAGAACCACTTCACTTCGCCAGTGCTTGGGTCGACACCCACCTGGCCGGAGGTGTAGAGGCTGTCGTAATCGTGAGGGTTGCCATCCTTGGCCGTGCGCGCCCAGGTGTTCCACGGGCCAGGGTTGCCCGCGCCGACGATGATGGTGTTGGTCTCGGCGTCGAAACTGGCGCTCTGCCAAGGTGCGCCGCCGCCGTGGCTCCAGGCTTCGACCTTGCCGGTTTCAGTGGTCTTGTCGTCGGGCCAGGAGGGCGCCTTGACATCGCCCGTCGGGGTGCTGTCCTTGCCGTTGAGGCGGCCCACGTGGCCTTCGACGAACGGGCGCATCCAGACTTCTTCGCCGGTATCGGGGTCGCGAGCGAACAACTGGCCGACCACGCCGAACTCATCGCCGGAACTGCCATGGATCAGCAGGACCTTGCCACTGGTCTTGTCCTTGATCAGCACCGGCGCCCCGGTCATGGTGTAGCCGCCGGCGTGGTCGCCGAACTTCTTGTTCCACACCACTTTGCCGGTGTTCTTATCCAGGGCGACGACTCGCGCGTCCAAGGTGCCGAAGTAGATCTTGTCGCCGTAGATGGCCGCGCCACGGTTGACCACGTCGCAGCACGGGCGAATGTTGTCCGGCAGCCGGTGGTTGTAGGTCCACAGGCGCTTGCCGGTCTTGGCGTCGAGGGCGAATACCCGCGAGTACGAGCCGGTGACGTACACCACGCCGTCGCTGACGATGGCCTGTGATTCCTGGCCGCGCTGCTTCTCGTCGCCGAATGAGTAGGACCAGGCCGGGGTCAGCTTGAACACGTTCTTGTCGTTGACCTGGGCCAACGGGCTCCAGCGCTGGGCGTTGGTGCCCATGCCGTATTGCAGCACGTCCTGGGTGGTCAGGTGGTCGTTGGCGATGTCTTCCCAGGTGACGGCAGCGCGCGCCAACGGACTCGTTGACAGACTGCCGGCCAGCAGCAAGGCGACCGTCAGGGAGGAGAGGGCGGGTAGCGTTTTTATTCTCATGGTGGCAGTTCCCAGTGAAAGGTTTTGGCCTGACTAGGGTGAGTGGTGCCACGACCCGACCGATACGGAAAAAGTCCCGCCCTTGCCGGGAAGACTTCCCAAACCGCCTGTCTTTACGACCTGCGTCGGATGGCCTGCTACCAAGGAACTAGATCCCGGCCACCAAAGCAGCATTCGGCTGGGGCAGGGCGGTTCCTAAGATGACGGCACGGCTTCTTCACAGAGGTCTTGCGTGCAATCCAGAGGGCATAACAATGACAACAAAACGCAACGCCATCATCGCTACCGCACTGCTGATAGGGCTGACCGGCGCAGGCTCCGCATGGGCCCATGGCAACGTAGTGCCCCAGGCAGTGGAAACCAAGGGATTGACCCCGATCAAGGACACCAACCTGCCGCTGGACGGTGATGGTTGGGCCGCCCAGAACCCCTATCGCAGTTCCCCCGAGCGTGACAAAGCCATAGAAATCGGCGCTTCGGCCTACAACCAGAACTGCGCCGCGTGCCATGGCCTGGAGGCCAAGTCGGGCGGCATCGCCCCGGACCTGCGGATGCTGGACGCCGCCGAAGCCGGGGATGAATGGTTCGTCGAGCGCGTACGTCACGGCGCGGTGCGCGACGGCCGGGTCTACATGCCGAAAATGGCCGACTACCTGAGCCAGGAAGCCTTGTGGGCGGTGCGCACCTATCTCGACAGCGTACACGTCGAGGAGTGATCGCCATGCGCCTGTTCGCGTGGGTGATGTGCAGCCTGCTGCTGTGTGGCCAGGCGGCGCAGGCGCAGGTGCGCAGCTACGACCAGATGATCGCCTCCGGTGAGTTGAAGGTCGCGGTCTACAAGGACTTCGCGCCCTACAGTTTTGAGGATCACGGGCAACCCAGGGGCGTGGACGTGGAACTGGCCCAGGCCCTGGCCAAGGCGCTTGGCGTGCGTCTGCAATTGATGTGGGCACCACCGGGCGAGAAGCTTGATGACGATTTGCGCGATTACATCTGGCGCAGCAGCCCGCTGCACGACCGACAACTGGCCGACCTGATGATGCGTGTGCCGTACGACCACGACTACGTGCAGAAGCGCAACGACATCGGTGAGCTGGAAAATGCCCAAGTGGTGATGTTCGGACCTTATCAGCAGGAATGTTGGCAGGTGGCATATGACCGCCGCCGACTGGATTCGGTGGGCAGTGTCGCAGTGTTCCAGCAACACCCCATCGGGGTGGAAGTCGACAGTGTGCCGTCGTTCTACCTGACCTCGGTGTTCAACGGCATGCTCAGTGCCAAGACCCGCCATTACCCCGGTGTCAGCCAGGCCTTCAAGGCCATGCAGGCCGGGGAGGTGGACGCCGTCATGGCCATGCGCGGTGAGGTCGATTGGCAAGTGCACGAGGCGGCTGATCCGCAACTGGCGCTGGCGGAAAACGCCTACCCGAGCATGGGCAAGCAACGTTGGGAAATCGGCATGGCGGTGCATGAAAGCAACCGTCAGTTGGCCTATGCGGTGGAAGAGGCGCTGGAAGGCTTGATCCGCGACGGCAGCGTCAAGACTCTTTATGCCCATTACGGCCTGCGTTACGAAGTGCCGGAGATGTATCAATAGGAGCGCAGGGATGAAATGGGCCATGTGGTGCCTGCTGTGGTGCGGCCTGCCGACGATTGCGCTGGCGGCGGTCGAACCGGGGAAGGACCCGGTGCCGTCGGTGATGTGGGCCTTTTATCACAAGCAATTGCTGGGGGACGCGCCGTTCGTGTTCGATGACCGGGTGCGCCTGCTGGCCCCACCCTTTGCCGAAGACGCACGCCAGGTGCCACTGGAAATCGATGCCCGGGCCTTCACTGGCGACGTCGTACGGGTGCTGGCCTGGGCCGAACTGAACCCGTTGCCGAAAATCGTCGACTTCCAACCAGGGGCGCGTGTGCTGCCCTGGTTGTCGATCCGTATTCGTATCGAACAAGCCACGCCGCTGCGTGCTGCCGTGCAGACCCGCGATGGCCTGTGGCACGTCGGCTCGACCCTGATCGACGCGGCCGGTGGCGGCTGCACCGCGCCCAGCGTGGTGCGCACCCAGCCAGGTTGGGAGGAACACTTGGGCGAGGTGCTAGGCGCCCGCTATCCCCGGGGCGATTCGAGCCGCCTGCGCTTGCAGGTCGCTCATCCGATGGATAACGGCCTGGTGAGCGGCATCCCGGAGTTTTTCCTCAACCAGGCGCAACTGCTGGACGCCGACGGCCAGGTGCTGGCGCGCCTGGAGCTGTTCCCGGCGGTCAGTGAAAACCCCAACCTGGGCTTCGACATCCGAGGCCCGGGCCAGACCCGCCTGCTGCTGCGCGACAACAGCGGCAATACGTTCGAGGCGGCGATCCCCTGACCACAAGGAGCGCGCCATGCGCTGGTTGTTGCTGATGTTCCTGAGCCTGTGCTGGCCGACGTGGGCCGGGACGGACTACGCGCTCAAGCCCCGGCAGATCGCCGAAGGCACCTGGCTGCTGGAAGGCAGCACCGAGAATTTTGCCAAGGCCAACGGCGGCAACATCGTCAACACCGCGTTCATCGTCACCGATGCCGGCGTGGTGGTGATCGACACCGGGCCGTCGAAGCGCTACGGCGAAGCCCTGCGCCAGGTCATTGCGGCAACGACGGATAAGCCGGTGATCCAGGTCCTGCTGACCCATCATCATCCCGATCACGTACTGGGCAACCAGGCCTTCAGCGACGTCCCCATCGGCGCCTTGGCCGGGACCACGGACCTGCTGCGCCAGCAGGGCGACGCCATGGCGGAGAACATGTACCGGCTGGTGGGCGACTGGATGCGCGGCACCGAGGTGGTGCTGCCCACCCAAGCGTTGACGCCCGGTGTGCTCAAGGTGGGCAATCACGCGTTGCGGCTGCTGCAACTGGCCGGGCACACCGGGGCCGACCTGGCGATCCTCGACGAAACCACGGGCGTGCTGTTCGCCGGCGACCTGGTGTTCTACGAACGCGCCCTGACCACCCCCAACAGCCCGGGGCTGGAGGTCTGGCTCCAGGACCTCGACACCTTGCAGGCCTTGCCCTGGAAACAGATCGTGCCCGGCCACGGCCCAGTGGCGACCGGCGCCCAACCCTTTGCGCAGATGCGCGATTACCTGGGCTGGCTCGACCAACTGATGCGCAAAGGCGCGGCTCGCGGCGACGACATGGCCGAGATGATCCGCAGCCCCATTCCCGAGCGCTTTGCCGGGATCAGCCTGAGTCGTTATGAGCTGATTCGCAGTGTCAGCCATCTCTATCCACGTTATGAGCGGGCGGGGATGAAGCGGGTGGATGCCCAATGACCGTTGGCTGAGCAAATCCTCTGTGGCGAGGGGATTTATCCCCGCTGGGGCGCGAAGCGGCCCTCTATCTTCTGCTGACTATCGGGTTACTGAACTGGCTCATGGGGCTGCTGCGCAGCCCAGCGGGGATAAATCCCCTCGCCACAAAGGGAGGTGCTCGCCTAACTGAGGCCACATTGCCGAACTGTGTTTAGCAGAGTTTTTTAAAAATCAGCAGGTTGTGATTTTTTTCATGAAGGCTTGCTCCCGCAGGGCTGCGCAGCTGCCTGAAGCATCCAAAAGCGCGGTGTTCCAATTCGCTAACCTAACAGTTCTGTTAGTAGTCGCCTGATGCAGTTACCCACTACCCTTCAGTTGCACGTCAAAACTTACTAGGTGTCATCCTATGCCTACCCAACACGAATCGTTGCTCTGTCGATACCATTACGACCCGCTCGACCGTTTGATCGGCTGTACGTTGCTGAATGGGCCTGAATCTCAGCGTTTCTACTGCAAAAAGCGCCTGGTCACAGAGATTCGAGGCACGATAAAAAATTCAATATTCCAATACAACGACCAGCTACTCGCGCAACAGTGTCATGGCGTTAAGTTTGACACTGCGCTGCTGATAACCGATTGCCAGCGGTCGGTGTTGCACACGCTCAGTGAAAACAGCCAGCGACAACCCATCGCCTATTCACCTTACGGCCATCGCCCCATTGAACGCGGTGTAGCCAGTTTGCTGGGGTTCAACGGCGAACGAGCGGACCCGGTGACCGGGCATTATTTATTGGGTAATGGGCGTCGGGCGTTCAGCCCGGTGTTGATGCGATTTAACAGTCCAGACAGTTTTAGTCCGTTTGGGGAAGGTGGGCTAAATGGATATACATACTGCTTGGGTGACCCGATTAATAGATGCGATCCTACAGGGAACTCTCCACTGGCATGGGTAGGCCTGAAAACAAAGCAGGTGGGTGAAGGTCTTTGGACAAAGAAAGGGGTCACCAGCTTTGAAGGAAAACGTGCGTTAAAAAGAATTCAAGCTTTAGAAGAAGCGATTGAGGTGATTAAACGTGATGCTCAGAGGCAGCTCTTCCAAGCAGATAAGAAGGTATTGAACGCGGGGGGCGGCATCGAAAAAAACACCACGCCACAATCCGGAATCCGACTGGATAACCTTGCTTATAAGGCGGTGCGCCCTGAAAACCATCCGTTTTCTTCACTGGCAGGCAAAATCTTAGAACCTCATTTAGAGCCGATGCAGCGCCAAGCGGCCATCGAACAAACTAAGCATCGTGGTATCTTCGATTATTTGGAGAAGAAGGTAGCGGATAAAAACGAGTATCTTGCAGACGCCCTAGAAGACAACAGTCTCAAGTTCGACGAGGAAATAGTTGATGCATATAAACTTAGGTTGCGATTGTATGCACTGAAAGCTAGGTCTGAGTCTGGTTTGGTTGCAGAGCAAAACCGAATTCGCGATAAATACTTGACTTATTTTCCTTGAGGGCATCGCCCCGGAAATAGTTGAATCCGTATCGCGCTAGACTGCAATCAGCCACATTTCAAGAGTTTGCTATATTGGTGTATGAACGTAACCGAGCTCACGCAAAGTACTTGCGCGGTGGATAGAAAGACCTTAAGCAGACTGCATTGGACAGATGCCCAAGAAGTTGTGGTTTTTTACCGACGAGACCGCCGCACAAACGTCAGGGTGCTCAAATAAGAGGGAGCAGTTGCTCATTCCCTCACCACGGGGGCGTTGCGTTGGCCGACCAAGCCGCCTTTGGCATGTACCAAGGAACTAGAAAACTCAACACTGCGGGCAATTGTTGCCAGCGGCCCTGGGGCCAAGAATCTGCGACAGACCGGGAAAATTTCCCGGGTATAACAATAACCGCAGAGGTAGCCGTCATGAGTCAACCCGCACGTCGCCAACCGTTCGCCGTGAGCCTGCTGCTCAGTGCCATGCTGCTGTCCGGTTCGGTCCTTGCAGCCGTGACCGATCAGGAAATTCTCCAGGACCCGAAGAACCCCGAGCAGATCGTGACCAACGGCCTGGGCGTCCAGGGCCAGCGCTATAGCCCGCTCGACACCCTCAACACCGACAACGTCAAGGACCTGCGGCCGGTCTGGGCGTTTTCCTTCGGTGGCGAAAAGCAGCGCGGCCAGCAAGCCCAGCCGATGATCAAGGACGGGGTGATGTACCTCACCGGTTCTTATTCACGGGTGTTCGCGGTGGATGCGCGCACCGGCAAGAAACTGTGGCAATACGATGCGCGCCTGCCCGATGACATCCGCCCTTGCTGCGACGTGATCAACCGTGGCGTGGCGCTGTACGGCGACCTGGTGTTCTTCGGCACCCTCGACGCCAAGTTGGTGGCCTTGAACAAGGACACCGGCAAGGTGGTGTGGAGCAAGAAGGTTGCCGACCACAAGGAAGGCTACTCCATCAGCGCCGCGCCGTTGATCGTCAACGGCAAGCTGATCACCGGCGTGGCCGGTGGCGAGTTCGGTGTGGTGGGCCAGATCAGTGCCTATGACCCGAAGAACGGCGAATTGCTGTGGACCCGCCCCACCGTGGAAGGCCACATGGGCTACGTCTACAAGGACGGCAAAGCCATCGAGAATGGCATTTCCGGCGGCGAGGCGGGCAAGACCTGGCCGGGCGATCTCTGGAAAACCGGCGGTGCCGCACCTTGGCTGGGCGGCTACTACGACCCGGAAACCAACCTGCTGCTGTTCGGTACCGGTAACCCGGCGCCGTGGAACTCCCACCTGCGTCCTGGCGACAACCTCTATTCGTCGTCGCGCCTGGCCCTGAACCCGGACGACGGCACGATCAAATGGCACTTCCAGAGCACGCCTCACGACGGCTGGGATTATGACGGTGTCAACGAGCTGATCTCGTTCAACTACAAGGAAGGCGGCAAGGACATCAAGGCAGCAGCGACCGCCGACCGTAACGGCTTCTTCTACGTGCTCGATCGCACCAACGGCAAGTTCATCCGCGGCTTCCCGTTTGTCGACAAGATCACCTGGGCCACTGGCCTGGACAAGGACGGGCGGCCGATCTACAACGAGGCCAGCCGTCCGGGCGCTCCGGGCAGCGAAGCCAAGGGCAGTTCGGTGTTCGTCGCACCGGCCTTCCTCGGCGCGAAAAACTGGATGCCGATGGCCTACAACCAGGACACCGGGTTGTTCTACGTGCCGTCCAACGAATGGGGCATGGACATCTGGAACGAAGGCATCGCCTACAAGAAAGGCGCGGCGTTCCTCGGCGCCGGTTTCACCATCAAGCCGCTGAACGAGGATTATATCGGCGTGCTGCGGGCCATCGACCCCAAGACTGGCAAGGAAGTCTGGCGCCACAAGAACTTCGCGCCGCTGTGGGGCGGGGTTTTGACCACCAAGGGCAACCTGGTGTTCACCGGCACGCCTGAAGGGTTCCTGCAGGCGTTCAATGCCAAGACCGGGGAAAAGGTCTGGGAATTCCAGACCGGCTCCGGCGTGCTCGGTTCGCCCATCACCTGGGAAATGGACGGCGAGCAATACGTCTCCGTGGTCTCCGGCTGGGGCGGCGCGGTGCCGCTGTGGGGGGGCGAGGTGGCCAAGCGCGTGAAGGACTTCAACCAGGGCGGGATGCTCTGGACCTTCAAGTTGCCGAAAGCGTTGGTGGCCAAACGCTGATATCCGCACTGAACCGTGGCGAGGGAGCTTGCTCCCGCTCGGCTACGAAGCAGTCGCCAACCCGGCGGGCCAGTTTTTCGGCCATGAACCGAGGTAAGGGGAGCGCTTCGCACTCCAGCGGGAGCAAGCTCCCTCGCCACAAAGGTATCTGCGATGGGTTCACGTTCGCGGATGCCTTGCTCTGAATCTACGACCAAATAACGAGAGTCCCCCTGCCAACGACGCATTCGTCCGCCGCGCGGGGCTCTCTACCATCGGTCTATCGCCTGTCCCGCGACAGGCATCGACCAGGCAGAGGCCCATCATGATCTACGCACAACCCGGAACTCCAGGCGCCGTCGTTTCCTTCAAGCCGCGCTATGGCAACTTCATCGGCGGCGAATTTGTCGCGCCGGTCAACGGCGAATACTTCACGAACACGTCTCCGGTCAATGGCGAAGTCATTGCCGAATTCCCGCGTTCCAGCGCCGCCGACATCGACAAGGCCCTGGATGCCGCCCATGCCGCGGCCGATGCCTGGGGCAAGACCTCGGTGCAGGACCGTTCCCTGGTGCTGTTGAAAATCGCCGATCGTATCGAGCAGAACCTGGAAATCCTCGCTGTCAGCGAGACCTGGGACAACGGCAAGGCCGTACGCGAAACTCTCAATGCCGACGTGCCGCTGGCGGCCGACCATTTCCGTTATTTCGCCGGCTGCATCCGCGCCCAAGAGGGTGGGGCGGCCGAGATCAACGAACTGACCACGGCCTATCATTTCCACGAGCCGCTGGGCGTGGTCGGACAGATCATCCCGTGGAACTTCCCGCTGCTGATGGCCGCCTGGAAACTCGCCCCGGCCCTGGCTGCCGGTAACTGCATCGTGCTCAAGCCGGCTGAACAGACGCCGCTATCGATCATGGTCTTCATCGAGCTGGTCGCCGACCTGCTGCCGCCCGGCGTGCTGAACATCGTCCATGGTTTCGGTCGCGAGGCCGGCGAAGCCCTGGCCACCAGCAAGCGCATCGCCAAGATCGCCTTCACCGGTTCCACCCCGATCGGCTCGCACATCATGAAATGCGCCGCCGAGAACATCATCCCGTCCACCGTGGAACTGGGCGGCAAATCGCCGAACATCTTCTTCGAAGACATCATGCAGGCCGAGCCGGCCTTCATCGAGAAAGCCGCCGAAGGCCTGGTGCTGGCGTTCTTCAACCAGGGCGAAGTCTGCACCTGCCCATCCCGGGCCCTGGTGCAAGAGTCGATCTACGCGCCGTTCATGGCCGAGGTGATGAAAAAGATCGCCAAGATCAAGCGTGGCAACCCGCTGGACACCGAGACCATGGTTGGCGCCCAGGCGTCCGAGCAGCAATTCGACAAGATCCTGTCGTACCTTGAAATTGCCCAGCAAGAGGGCGCCGAGCTGCTTACTGGCGGTGCTGCCGAGCGACTCGAGGGGGATTTGTCGAGCGGCTATTACATCCAGCCGACCCTGCTCAAGGGCCACAACAAAATGCGTGTGTTCCAGGAAGAGATCTTCGGTCCGGTAGTGGGCGTGACCACCTTCAAGGACGAAGCCGAAGCCCTGGCGATCGCCAACGACACCGAGTTCGGCCTCGGTGCCGGTCTCTGGACCCGCGACATCAACCGCGCCTACCGCATGGGCCGGGCGATCAAGGCCGGTCGCGTCTGGACCAACTGCTACCACCTGTACCCGGCGCACGCCGCGTTCGGTGGCTACAAGAAGTCCGGTGTCGGCCGTGAAACCCACAAGATGATGCTCGATCACTATCAGCAGACCAAGAACCTGCTGGTGAGCTACGACATCAATCCGTTGGGGTTCTTCTAATCCCCGACATCGAGTGAGTGAACACTGTGGCGAGGGAGCTTGCTCCCGCTGGGCCGCGCAGCGGCCCCAAAAGTAATCATCAAGCACTCAAATGCAGTGCCTTGAAGAAGGGGCGCTTCGCGCCCGAGCGGGAGCAAGCTCCCTCGCCACAGGTGCCCGCTCTGCAGTAGTACCAACGCACTCCCTCCACCGCTTCGAAAGTAGCATTCGAGCCTTGGGCGGGGTATGCATTAATGACTTGCCGGAATCGCCCGGTACAAGAAGAGGAAAGACCCATGTGGACTAAACCCGCGTTTACCGACCTGCGTATTGGCTTTGAAGTGACGATGTACTTCGCCAACCGATGAGTGCCAGCCCGGCCTGACGCGTTCAGGCCGGGCTACCCATTGGTCTGATTGCAATCGCGGTGGGATGCTTTAGGCTCAAGGTATCCCAAGACAATAACAACAGGCTTACCGATGAGCCACGTACCTGAAAAGATGAGCCTCAGCCCGCTGCGCAAGTTCGTTTCCCCTGAAATCATGTTCGGTGCCGGTTGTCGGCACAATGTCGGCAATTACGCCAAGACGTTCGGTGCACGCAAGGTGCTGATCGTCACCGATCCCGGGGTCATCGCCGCCGGTTGGGTGGCCGACGTCGAAGCCAGTCTCCAGGCCCAAGGCATCGACTACTGCGTCTACAGCGCGGTCTCGCCCAATCCGCGGGTCGAGGAAGTGATGCTCGGTGCCGACCTTTACCGGGAAAACCATTGCGATGTCATCGTCGCGGTGGGCGGTGGCAGCCCGATGGATTGCGGCAAAGGCATCGGCATTGTCGTTGCCCACGGTCGCAATATCCTCGAGTTCGAAGGCGTCGATACCCTGCACGTGCCCAGCCCACCACTGATCCTGATCCCCACCACGGCGGGGACGTCGGCGGACGTGTCGCAGTTCGTGATCATCTCCAACCAGCAAGAACGGATGAAATTCTCCATTGTCAGCAAGGCGGCGGTGCCGGACGTGTCGCTGATCGACCCGGAAACCACCCTGAGCATGGACCCGTTCCTGTCCGCCTGTACCGGCATCGACGCCCTGGTGCATGCCATCGAGGCGTTCGTGTCCACCGGTCACGGGCCGCTGACCGACCCTCATGCGCTGGAAGCCATGCGCCTGATCAATGGCAACCTGGTGCAGATGATCGCCAACCCGGCGGACATCGCCCTGCGGGAAAAAATCATGCTGGGCAGCATGCAGGCCGGGCTGGCGTTTTCCAACGCAATCCTCGGCGCGGTGCACGCGATGTCCCACAGCCTGGGCGGTTTCCTCGATTTGCCCCATGGTTTGTGCAACGCGGTACTGGTGGAGCACGTGGTGGCGTTCAACTACAACTCGGCGCCGGAGCGTTTCAAGGTGATTGCCGAGACGCTGGGCATCGACTGCCGGGGACTCAACCACCGGCAGATCCGCACTCGGCTGGTGGAACACCTGATTGCCCTCAAGCACACCATCGGCTTCCACGAGACGCTGGGCCTGCATGGCGTGAGCACCTCGGACATTCCGTTCCTGTCGCAGCATGCGATGCACGACCCGTGCATCCTCACCAACCCTCGGGAGTCGAGCCAGCGGGATGTCGAGGTCGTCTATGGCGAAGCCCTCTGACGAGCAGCAAAAAGCCCTGGCGGGGCTGTTGGGGCTGGGCAATCACTCAACGCGCAAGAGTCACTACCCGGAACTGGCGGCGCGCCTCGATGAGCTGGAGCAGGCCCGGCAACATCTGCAGCAGCTCAATGATCAACTGGAACAGAGGGTGGCCGAGCGCACCGACGCGTTGCTGGAGGCCAACCACAACCTGCAGCAGCAGATTGTCCAGCGCGAACTGATCGAGCAACAGTTGCGCGATGCCCGGGACGCCGCCCAGGCCGCCAACCGCAGCAAGGACAAATACCTGGCCGCCGCCAGCCATGACCTGTTGCAGCCACTCAACGCGGCCCGCCTGCTGATCGCCACGTTGCGTGAGCGCCAGTTGCCTACCGCCGAACATGTACTGGTGGAACGGACTCATCAGGCGCTCGAAGGGGCCGAAGACCTGCTCACCGACCTGCTGGACATTTCCCGGCTGGACCAGGCCGCCGTCAAGCCCGACCTGGCGCCGTATCGGCTGGATGAGTTGTTGGGGCCGCTGGTTTCCGAGTTTCAATCGGTGGCCGGCGCCGCGGGGTTGGAATTGCGGGTGCGGTTTGGCGATGAAGCCGTGCTGACCGACCTGCGATTGATCAGCCGTATCCTGCGCAACCTGCTGAGCAATGCCTGCCGCTACACCACTCAGGGCGGTATTCTCCTGGCGGCCCGGCGCCGGGGAGGGCGCTTGAGCATCGAGGTCTGGGACACGGGGCGGGGCATCGCTGCCGATTGCCTGGAGTCGATTTTCCTCGAATTCAACCAACTCGATGTCGGCCGGGCGGCGGATCGCAAAGGCGTGGGCCTGGGGTTGGCGATTGTCGAACGTATCGCCCACATCCTCGGTTACCGGGTCAAGGTGCGTTCTCGGCCGGGACGGGGCTCGGTGTTCAGTATCGAGGTGCCGCTGTCCAGCGAAAAACCCCTGCCAGTGTCCCAGGTTCCGGTACAGGCGGTCGCGGGCAACCCGCTACCGGGGCGGCGTTTGTTGGTGATCGACAATGAGTTGAGCATCTTGCAAAGCATGGCGGCGTTGTTGGGGCAGTGGGGCTGCGAAGTCTTGACCGCCACCGACGAAGCGGGCGCCCTGGATGTGCTGCAAGGCCGTGCGCCGGAGCTGATCCTGGCGGATTTCCACCTGGATCACGGGGTCGTGGGCTGTGAAGTGGTCAAGCATTTGCGCGAGCATTTCCACCAGGCGATCCCTGCGGTGATCATCACCGCCGACCGCAGCGACCAGTGCCGCCGCGCCTTGCGTAAACTGGGCGCGCCGCTGCTCAACAAACCGCTCAAGCCTGGCAAGTTGCGGGCGGTGTTGAGTCAGATGCTCGGGTAGGGGACCCGAGGCAGGCCTCACCTGATGAGGTCCCCGAAACCGTCTCCACCACAATCCCCAGTGGCAGCGAGCCTGCGCGCGATAACAATTCAGTGTTATGTTATCCGTTTCCGTTTGGCAGGAATTCTCATTCCCTGCCTTGCACGGACCAACGACCTCCATCCGAGTAAAGCCATGAGCCTACCTTCAAGCATGACGAGCCCGTCCGGCGTCATCGCGCCTTTATTTGCAATCAGCGCCGCCAAAACCCATGTGCGCATGCTCGCCATCGATGCCTTGCGAGGTTTCGTCATGCTGCTGATGCTGGTGGATCATGTTCGCGAGACATTCCTGCTGCACCGTCAGGTCACCGACCCCATCGATGCGCTGAGCGTGACCCCGGACCTGTATTTCACCCGCCTGCTCAGTACGCTCTGTGCCCCGGTCTTCATCTTCCTCACCGGTTTGTCGGCCTGGCTCTACAGCCAGAAACACACCGCCGGCCAGACCTCGTTGTTCCTGCTCAAGCGTGGCCTGTTCCTGGTTTTCCTGGAACTGACTTTCGTGTGTTTCGCCTGGAACGCCGAGTTCCCGCCCAAGACACTGTGGTTGCAAGTGATCTGGTGCATTGGCATTTGCATGATTGTCCTGGCTGCGTTGTTGCACCTCAAGCGCAGTTGGCTGATCCTCCTCGGCGTTGCCATCGTTGCTGGACACAATCTGTTGGACGGTGTGGTGCCAGGGCCTGACTCGCCGTTTTTCGTGCCGTGGTCGATTCTTCATCAACGGGCATTCATCGATATCACCGAGTTCACCCGGGCCCGTACCACGTATCCGGTGCTGCCGTGGATCGGCGTGATCCTGCTGGGCTGGGTCATCGGGCCGTGGTTTGGCAAGGATGTTGAACCCGCCGTGCGCCTGCGACGGTTGTTCAAGATGGGGCTGGGTCTGCTGCTGGCTTTTGTGCTTATCCGTTACCTGAACGTGTACGGCGACAAACCTTGGCTCCAGACCGGCGACGCGCTACGCACCTTCATGAGCTTCATGAGCGCGACGAAGTATCCGCCGTCGCTGATGTTCCTGATGCCGACCCTGGGAATAGGGCTGATGTTGCTGGCACTCTTTGAAAAAGCCCAGGATCGGGGAGCCATCGCGCTGTTGGCGATCTATGGCGGCGCACCGATGTTTTTCTACCTGCTGCACCTTTACGTGCTCAAGGCCCTGTACCTGACCGCCGTTGCCATCTGGGGCACCAACCAGGGTACCTATTTCGGATTCGATGATTTACCCATGGTGTGGTTGTGGAGTGTGTTGCTGGGTGTCGTGCTGTTTTTTCCGACACGTTGGTTTGCCGGGCTCAAGCAACGGCGGCGTGATATCGCGATCCTCAAGTATCTCTGACCCGCAGGGGCTCTGGTCGCGCGAACGGTGGCGATCAGGGCCATTAAAATGCCGTCATTTGGTCGGCGTTTTTGTCAGGAATGTAAAAAGACGTTTCGGTCTGTTTATTTCCTTATGTAAACTCCCCCCGCTGCGACAATCGGACACGGCCGCGCCATGCCCGATGAACACCGTTCGCAGCGTCCCTCACCCCAGCTGAAGCCAAGACCTACAAGAAGTCAGCGCCGGAGAGATATAAACGAGAGGCCGACGTATTGCTCGGCCCTGTAGGTCCATCCTCCGGTCCTTCTCGATAGCCGCCCTGCTGGCGTTGCCGGCCATGGACGTGGGCTATCCGTGATCAGGACAGGTGGACGGAATGGCGTTCATCCTAGGGATACACACATGTTGAAGAAAACACACACGGCGCTACTGGGCCTGGCGATGGCGATGGGTCTTGCGACCACGCATGCCGCCGAGCCAAAAAAAGTGGATGTCTTGCTCATTGGTGGGGGCATCATGAGCTCGACACTCGGCGTCTGGCTCAATGAGCTGGAGCCGGGCTGGACCATGGAAATGGTCGAGCGCCTGGACGGTGTTGCCGAAGAGAGCTCCAACGGCTGGAACAATGCCGGTACCGGTCACTCTGCGCTGGCCGAGCTGAACTACACGCCGGAAGACAAGAACGGCAAGGTCGATATCTCCAAGGCCATCGAAATCAACGAAGCCTTCCAGATCTCCCGTCAGTTCTGGTCCTGGCAGGTCAAGAACGGCGTGTTGAAGAACCCGCGTTCGTTCATTAACTCCACGCCGCACATGAGCTTTTTGTGGGGCGACGAGAACATCGCGTTCCTGAAGAAGCGCTACGAAGCCCTCCAGGCCAGCCCGTTGTTCGCCGGCATGCAGTATTCCGAAGATCGCGAGCAGATCAGCAAGTGGGTGCCGCTGATGATGCAAGGGCGTGACCCGAGCCAGAAAGTCGCGGCCACTTGGAGTCCACTGGGCACCGACGTGAACTTCGGCGAAATCACGCGTCAATTCGCGGCTTACCTGCAAACCAAGCCGAACTTCTCCCTCAAGCTGTCCAGCGAAGTGGAAGAGATCACCCGCAACGAAGACGGTACCTGGCGCGTTTCGTACAAGAACCTGAAAGACGGTACCGAAACCGAGACCGACGCCAAGTTCGTGTTCATCGGCGCCGGCGGTGGTGCCTTGCACCTGCTGCAGAAGTCCGACATCCCGGAAGCGCGTGAATACGCGGGTTTCCCGGTGGGTGGTTCGTTCCTGGTCACCGAAAACCCGACGGTTGCCCAACTGCACCTGGCCAAGGCCTACGGCAAGGCTTCGGTGGGCGCACCGCCGATGTCGGTTCCGCACCTGGATACCCGTGTGCTCGATGGCAAGCGCGTGATCCTGTTTGGCCCGTTCGCAACCTTCTCCACCAAGTTCCTGAAGAACGGTTCGTACTTCGACCTGCTGACCAGCACCACCACCCACAACGTGTGGCCGATGACCAAGGTCGGTATCGAACAGTACCCACTGGTCGAGTACCTGGCCGGTCAACTGATGCTGTCGGATGAAGATCGCTTCAACGCCCTGAAAGAGTACTTCCCGGAGGCCAAGCAGGAAGACTGGCGCCTGTGGCAGGCCGGTCAGCGCGTGCAGATCATCAAGCGTGACGAAGAGAAGGGCGGCGTACTGAAACTCGGTACCGAAGTGGTTGCGTCCCAGGACGGCAGCATCGCCGGCCTGCTGGGTGCCTCGCCAGGCGCCTCGACCGCCGCACCGATCATGCTGACCGTGCTTGAGAAGGTCTTCAAGGACAAGGTCGCCAGCCCGGCCTGGCAGGAAAAACTGCACCAGATCGTGCCAAGCTACGGCACCAAGCTCAACGATAACCCTGAGCGTGTCGCCCAGGAATGGGCCTACACCAGCGAGGTCCTGCAACTGGATCCTCCGCCGGCGATCGGCAAGCTAGGCGCCACCGCGGCACCGGCCAAGCCGGCCGCTGCCCGTGAAGCCAACCCAGCGGCTGACATGGCGCTGTAAACCGGACGCCGTCTGGTGAGGTACAAAAACGCCGCTCATTGAGCGGCGTTTTTTTTGGGCTCGGTTAACCCTGTGGGAGCGAGCCTGCTCGCGATGGCGCACGCTCAGTCAGCATCAATGCTTGATCTGCTCAACATGCGAAGGATCATCTGCACTTGCCTGCATTCACCGCTTGTTCAAACCTGTACCGCTCCAGTCGCCACTGCGAAGGCGAGCATCACCAGGCTGACGCCCCAGGCCCAGAAGAACGTATAGGCCATGTGCTTGCGCAGCTCTACGCCGGACAACGCCAGCGCCAGGTACACGCTGGGCACCACCGGGCTGATGGAGAATCCGGTGTTCTCGCCGATCAACATGGCCCGGGCCACGGCCTCGAGGGGGACACCCGCGGCAGCGGCCACGTCCCTGATCACTGGCAGCAAGGCGAAATAGTAGGCATCCGGTGAGAAGATCATCCCCAGAGGGACGCCGAAGAAGCCGACGATCACATGCAGATATTGGGCGGAACCGGCTGGCATGGTATCGATCAGTGCCAATGCCATGCCGTCGGACATCTTTGCGCCGGAAAGCACGCCCAGCAGAACGGCGGCGGCCATCATCACCAGGACCATTTGCAGCGCATCGGCCGCATGGGCCTTGAGGCGTTCGGCCTGGGCGTCCAGGGACGGGAAATTCAAGGGCAGGGCGATGCCCAATCCCACCATGAAACAGGCATACAAGGGAAAAATGCCGGTGAACAGGCACGCCAGGATCCCACCGGTCAGCGCCACGTTCAGCCAGTAACGCAGTCCTCGCGGGGAGAGGGCGAGTTCACGGTCTTGGGGTTGCAGGCTGTCCATGTCACAGGTTGCAGCCGCGCCCAGCGACATCGGTTGGCGACGTTGGGCGCGCAAGCCCAACACTGTCGCGACAACGAGCATGCACGCCAGGCCCACCATCTGCACTGGCAGCAAGCCTAGCCACAGTTGGGTGGCATCCAGCCCCGACACTGCGGCGGCGCGTGCAGTCGTTCCACCCCAAGGGACCATATTGATCACGCCGGCCGTGGTGCCCACCAGGCACAACAGCATCGCCGGGCTCATGTTCAGGCGTTTATACAAGGGCAGAAGGGCCGGGATGGTCAGTAAGAATGTGGCGGCGCCGACGCCGTCGAGATGGACCACTGACGTCACCAATACCGTCACCAGTGCCACGGCCAGCGGCTTGCCGCCCGTGCTGCGGATCAGCAGGTTGACCAAGGGATCGAACAATCCCCGGTCGCGCATGAGGCCGAAGAACAGGATGGCAAACAGAAACAGTGCTGCGGTCGGGGCCACCGTGATCAGGCCGGTCTTGATGAATTCGCCGATCTGCCCGAGATTGAAGCCGGCCAGCAGGCAAACGATCACGGGAAGGGTGGTGAACGCCACCACCGGGCTGATCCTGCGTAGCAATATCAACCCGATAATGGCGAGCATCATCAGGAAACCCAGGGTTGTAATCATGTTGCAGCCTCTCTTTTTTATTGTTGTCGAAGGTTCGCGGGCGAAGTCGATCAGCCTTGCGGTCCGGGCAGGCGCAAGGCCAGAAGCAGGTAACTCAGGCTCTTGCCGTGACGATCAAGACCGCAACTGCGGTTCACCCCGCCCTCCAGGGCGTCCTCGAGCACGAAATTCAGCGCATTCAGGTTTGGCAGTTCATAGCGATGCACCTTGGAGGGCTGTCGCGTCGCGAATTGCTCGGCCACTCGGGCGCAGGTCAATTCCCGTAGCAGCCATGGATAGTGGGCCGGATCGTGGGGGAACAGGGCGATGCTGAGAATGTTGCCCTTGTCGCCAGCACGGGCATGGGCATAGTCGGCGAGGGTGACCAGGTTCATCAGTACCACTCCAGGGTTGTATGGATTTGATCTCGCGGTAGCAGGAAACTGCGGGTGGTAACGGTCTCGGCGAGGTGTCGCCGGACGCCACCGCCGCCCGCCGGCCCGTTGGTGTAGAGCGACTCGACCTCTGCCAGCAGGGCCTCCACCAGCCGTCGGTCGGTGTGAGTCAGGCCGATCCGCACGCGCACATCCTCCAGGGCGGGCGCCTGGGCCAGTTGCTGTTGCAGGTATCGACCGCCCTGGTCGTTGAAGAGGCTGGCGACCCCGGACAGGTCGATCCAGGGCTGGACCCCGGGTGCCAACTGGTCGAAGCGCTGCAGCAGGATTTCCCGCGCCAGGGCGGCACGCGCCACGGCGCCGGGGCCTGCGTAGGATATTTCCGCCTCGCCGAACCAGAGGCCTCGCACACCCGCCAGGCCCTTGAGTGTGTCGGGACGCGGATGACCCAGCAGGCCACTGATTTCAACACGGTCATCGCCCAAGTCCTGTACACGGGCCTGGCCCAGGTCCAGCACCACGTCCGGGGTCAGATAGCGTCGAGGGTCGTGTACTTCGTAAAGGAGCTGCTCCTTGACCGTCTGTTCGCTGACCCGTCCGCCGCTGTTGCGGGTTTTGCCGATGATCAGGCGGCCATCCTGATGGACTTCAGCAATGGGGCAGCCGAGATTGGCCGGGTCCGGAACGTCTTTCATTCCAGGATGGGCAAAATAGCCACCCGTGACTTGGGTGCAACACTCCAGCAGATGGCCAGCGGTGGTGGCGATCGCCATTTTCTGCCAATCGTCCGCCGACCACCCCAACCCATGGCGGATCGCGCCTACGGCCAACGACGGATCCGCGACCCGGCCACACAGCACGATGCCAGCGCCCTGGGCCAACGCCTGGGCGATACCGTCGGCCCCGGTGTAGACGTTCACCGCCACGGGCTGTTCCAAGGGCTCCGAGGACAGCCATCGTTCGTAACGGGGCGGTGTTTCTTCCAACAAATCATCACCCAGCACGCAGGCGATTTTCAGTGCAGGGAAGCGGCCCGCCAGCGTCTGGCGCAGCCGTTGCGCGGCCGCCCTGGGATTGGCGGCGCCGCCGTTGGTGATTATTGGGATGCCAGCCTCGATGCACACGTCGAGCATGGGTTCGAGGAAATCGAACAGGCGCACGGAATATCCCGCTTGGGGATCCAGGCGCTTGCGTAGTTGCGCCTCGGCCAGGGTCCGTTCAGCCAGCAGTTCCAGCATGATGTAGCGTTGGCCGCCGCGTTGTGCCAGGTCTTGGGCCAGACGCAGGGCGGCGTCGGGTCGATCATTGGCGAAACCGGCGCCGCAGCCGACGAGAATTGTTTTTGTCATGTCGTTTTCCACTGAGGGGTGCCCCCATAGTGGAGAGACTGGATTGTTCTGTGAATTTTAAAGGTAGAATCAATTGATTCATTAATTTTATAAGTTAGCCATGAACGTTACTTTTCGACAGCTTCGTGCCTTTATCCTCATCGCCGAGACGTCGAGCTTTACCCGCACGGCAGAACAATTGCACCTGTCCCAGCCGGCGCTGAGCTATAGCGTCCGCAAACTGGAAGAGAGCATGGGGCTGCAGTTGCTCGCGCGTAATACCCGCAGCGTCGAGCTGACCCCGGCCGGTGAGCATTTTCTACCCCAGGCGCGGCGCATGCTCCGGGACATGAACGACGCCGTGCGCGATGCTCGCGACACCCTGAGCCTGAGCCGTGGCACGCTCCGGCTGGCCGCCTTGCCCACCGCTGCGGCGTCATTCCTGCCGATCGCCATCGCTTCTTTCCAGCACGAGAACCCTGGCGTGACGGTGAGCTTGTTGGACGGCCGCGCCGGGGAAATCATGGGCTGGGTGCAGCGAGGGGAGGTGGACGCCGGCATCAGTTCGTTGCCTGACGATCTGTCCGGACTGAGCTTTGTGCGCCTGTTGGATGACAATCTGGTGTTGCTGAGCCACAAAGACCCGCAGCGTGACGGCCAGGGCGACTGGAAGCGGCAACCCTATATTGCCCTCACGCCTGACACCAGCATCCGGCCCCTGGCTGACGCTGCGTTGCGCTATTTGAACGTCGACCCTGTGCCGGCCTGGGAAGTGGCGCACATGAGCACGGCCACGGCCCTGGTGCGCGAAGGATTGGGGTTTTCTCTGTTGCCGGCCAGTTGCACGGCGGTGTTCAACATTGGCGAGCAGTGTGCTGTCACCGCCATCGACCAGCCGGCGAAGCGCTCGATAGGCCTGTTGCAACGCAAGCCGGTGGCTCAATCACCTTCGTTGAGTCAGTTCATGCAGCATTTGCGGCAGGTGCTGCACAAGGACGATGTCAGCCACGGACACTGAGGTTGATCGGGCCACCGCGCTATTGAGTACCAAACATTGCCGTCCAATAGATCCCGGCATCGCTTTTCGGATCGCTCGCGTACCCGGCGCCCAATTCACGAAACTGCGGGTTCATCAGGTTGGCGCAGTGCCCCGGGCTGGCCAGCCAGCCGTCCACCACCTTGAGCGCAGTGTCCTGTCCGGCGGCGATGTTCTCGCCAATCAACTGGCCCAGATAGCCGGCCAGCTCGGCGCGGTCGCCCGGCATGCGGTTGTCGCGGTCCTTGTGGTCGAAGAAATTGTTGTTGGCCATGGCCCGGGTGTGGTTCACAGCGGCCAGGGCCAAGGTGGCGTTCCAGGCCAGCGGCGTGGTGGCGGCGAAGGTTTCGGTGCCACAGCGACGCGGCTGGGTGCGGGCACTGTTGATCAGTTTCAGCAGCTTCTGGCCCTCGGCTTGCCAATCACCCAGGCGCGCCGACAACAGTGGGCGCGCCAGCACGATGCGCCATTCGCGGTCCAGGCGGCTGACGCCGATGTCGATGAACTGCGGGTCGAGTACTACCTGGCAGAAGCTTTCCTGGACGGCTTTCATGGCTGATTGCGCGTCGCGCGGCCCGGACAGGCTGATGGCCTGCACGTTGACCATTGGATAGGCCGCCCGCGCCAGCGCCTGCTGCAGGTCGCCGATGCCATTGGCCGACAGGATCAGCCGGGAATCCATCGCCAGCGGTGGCAACTCCAGCGAGGCCTGGCCGGCACAGCTTTGGGACTGGCTGCGGTAAAGGTTGATGGACTCGACCAGTTGCGTCTCTTCGGTGGCCGTGGCACCGGTGGTGAATAGCAGGCCCAGCGACAGCACGACAAGACCCATGACGGATGAAATGGCACGCATGTAAATCTCCCTTGAGCGGACGGCGCCTATGATGCGCAATTTTTGCCCCGCTGGGGCAACGGTATTCACGCTCTTTTGAAATCCCTTGGAACGGCACCGTTGGGTAGCGTTCGGGATGATCCTCAAATAGTGGGATCAACTTTCAGGCGAATAAGTCCATTTCCGTCGTTTCAAGGCCATAAAATCGCAGATTATCAGCTCATCCAGTTCCCGCCATCGACGTTATAGGTCTGCGCGACCACGTATTCGCTCTCCGCCGAGGCGAGGAAAATCGCCATCCCGGTGAGGTCCTCGGCCGTGCCCATCCGGCCATAGGGCACCTGTTGCCCTACCTGGCGCTTCTTTTCCCCCAACGGCAGGTTTTCGTGGCGGGCGAACAGCGCATCCACGCCATCCCAATGCTCGCCATCCACCACGCCGGGGGCGATGGCGTTGACGTTGATCCGATGCTTGATCAGATCCAGCCCAGCGGACTGGGTCAGGCTGATCACCGCTGCCTTGGTGGCGCAATAGACACCAACCAGCGCTTCGCCACGCCGACCGGCCTGGCTGGCCATGTTGATGATCCGCCCGCCATGGCCCTGGCGGATCATCTGCCGCGCCGCCGCTTGCAGGGTGAACAGCGTGCCGGCGACATTGATGGAAAACAGCCGCTCGTAGCTCTGGCGGGTGATTTCCACGATGGGCGCCAGGTCGAACAGCGCGGCGTTGTTGATCAGGATATCCAGCTTGCCCACCCGGGCCACCACGGCGTCGATGGCCTGGTCGATCGAAGCCTGGTCCGTCACATCCATTTTGACCGCGTAGGCGCTATCGCCCAGTTCGGCGGCGGTGGCCTGGGCTCGCTCCAGGTCGATATCGGCGATCGCCACTGTGGCGCCTTCGTTGATGTAGGCCTGGGCGAATGTCCTGCCGATACCGCGGGCGGCACCGGTCACCAGGGCACTTTTTCCTTCCAGTCGTTTCATGGGTTGTCCTGTCTTCAGTCTAGGTGGTAGGCGGCGCACACAGCCGTGTGGCGAGGGAGCTTGCTCCCGCTCGAGTGCGTAGCACTCGCCGATGTGGGGCCGCTGCGCGACCCAGCGGGAGCAAGCTCCCTCGCCACAAAAAGGCCGGGGCCAATCGTTATAGCTTTGGATACCCAGCCCGCTTCATTTCCCGCTCGGTGCTCGATTGTGCCGAGGCCAGCGCCTGTTCCACCGTGACCTGTCCGGTGAGGGCGACGGTAAACAGCTGGCCGACGGAGGTGCCGATGGCTTGGAGCTCTGGAATCGTCACGTACTGGATGCCCACGTACGGCACCGGTTCGTCGCCAATGGCAAGCCGATTACAGCAGCGCCCGTGGAGGCCGACAAACGCAGGGAGGATCGTGCGTTGATACTTTTTTAACGCCCTTGAGTGCGACAGGTGCGGGTTAAAAAAGTATCAGTGACCGGTCAGGCCGAGGCTGGCGAAGCGCTGCGCACTCGGCGTAAGGTGCCCGCTATAACGATAAAAGAGGCGCGACATGCCTGATCCCCGAACGCCCCTGTTCGAGCAGCGACCAGCCGAACTGGAAGTCATCCTGCCTGAGCCCGAACACAGTTTTCGCTGGTACGAGCATGATTACCCGTACCCGATGGCGCGCTGGAACCATCACCCCGAATTTGAAATCCACCTGATCCGCCAGGGCAGCGGCAAGCTGTTGGCGGGCGACTACATCGGTCCGTTTGGCCCTGGCCACGTGGCGATGATTGGCCCGGACTTGCCCCACGATTGGATGGGCGACCTGGCGTCGGGCGAGCACCTGCCCGGGCGCGACGTGGTCTTGCAGTTCGACGGTGCCACGCTGCTGACCTTGCGCCGAACCCTGCCCGAACTGGGCGATCTGCAGGGCCTGTTCGAACGCGCCCGCCGCGGCCTGGCCTTCGGCGGCAACACCGCGCGGCAGGCCGCGCACCTGCTGGAAGCCATCGGCCCGGCCCAGGGACTGGCGCGGTTGGCGCTGTTCCTGGAACTGCTTCACACCCTCAACCAAGCCCCTGGCGACGAAGCCTTGAGCCTGGCGAGCCCTTGCTATGCGCCGACCCTCGATGCGCGCAGCTCCGAGCGCATCCACAAAGCCTTCGAATACTTGCAGGCCGAACTCACCGGCGACCTGCGCCTGTCGGTGATCGCCCGCCAATTGGACATGAGCGAGCCAGGCTTCTCGAGGTTCTTCAAGCGCATCACCGGGCACGGTTTCATTGACTTGATGCGCAAGCTGCGGGTCCAGCGTGCCTGTCGCTTGCTGTTGCAGAGTGAAATGCCCGTGACCGATATCTGTTTTGAAGTGGGCTACAACAACTTGTCCAACTTCAACCGGCATTTTCGGATAGAAATGAACCAGACCCCCAGCGAGTACCGGCGGGGCGCTTTTGCCCCTGCTTGACGGAGCCTGCCATGTTGACCGTCGTTGAGCAGCCAGTGTGGGAGCCGAGCTTGCTCCCGCAGGTAATGTTGTTCACTCAAGGCCGGCGATATACCCGTGGCGAGGGAGCTTGCTCCCGCTGGGGCGCGAAGCGGCCCCAAGACCTGCCTTCGCAGCATCTCCCAGGTTCGGTGTTCAGTCCGGTACACCTTTTTGATGCTTCTTCAACCGATACGCGAACTGTGCCCGGCTCAGCCCCAATGAGCGTGCGGCCGCTGCCAGGTTGCCGCTGCTCAGTTGCAGGGCTTCGTTGATCAGCCGTGACTCCAGCCCGTCAATGGAGAAGTCCGAGTCCAGTTGGCTGAGGGACTGGAGCAACGCCGGTTTTTCCGCGGGGTCGTTGGCAGCCATGCCCATCGGCGAGAGACCGCCGTGCAGGTCCACGGAATACGCGTCCACCGGCAGTTGCTCATTGCGAAACAGATGGACCAGGTCAATCGCCTGGCCTTCTTCGCTGGCGATCAGGCCGCGCTCGATGAGGTTCTGCAATTCGCGCACGTTGCCCGGGAAGTCATAGCGCAGCAGGACCTTCAAGGCGCGCATGGTCAGGCCCATCGGGGTGCGGCCGTATTCCTGGCAAAAGCGCTTGAGGAAGGCATTGATCAGCAGCGGTATGTCATCGCGACGCTCGCGCAAGGGCGGCAAGGCGATGGGGTAGACGTTGAGCCGATAGAACAGGTCTTCACGGAACGCGCCGTCCGCCACGGCCTTGCGCAGGTCGATGTTGGTGGCCGCCACGACCCGTACATCGACCTTGATGCCGTGGCCACCACCGATCCGTTCGATTTCCCGCTCCTGCAAGGCGCGCAGCAACTTGCTTTGCCCGGCCAGGCTCAGGCAGGTGATCTCATCCAGGAACAACGTGCCGCCATGGGCTCGCTCGAAACGACCGGGACGTGAATGGGTGGCCCCGGTATAGGCACCGCGTTCGACGCCAAACAGTTCGGCTTCGATCAGGTTGTCGGGGATGGCCGCGCAGTTGAGGGCGATGAACGGACCATCGCGTCGGCGACTCAGTTGGTGCAGCTGGCGGGCGAACATCTCCTTGCCGACGCCGGATTCGCCGCTGACCAGCACGGTGGCGGGGGTCAAGGCCACCCGCTGCAAGGCTTGGGTCGCGGCGTTGAAGGCGGCGCTGGCACCGATCAGCGGCTGTTCGCTGTCCGGCAGCGGGGCGGTGCCGGCAACGCTGTCGGACGGGCTGTCGGTGCGCGCGACGACCGCTGGCGGTGAGGCGTTGAGGTAATTGAGGTCCTGCTCGACATCGCCCCATTGCTCGGCGGTCTTGCCGACGACTCGGCAGCGTTCGTGTCCCATGCCTCGGCATTCCACTTCGCGGAAGATCACCAGTTGCCCGAACAACCCGCTGACGAAACCGATGGCATAGCCCAGTTCGGTCCAGCACACCGGATCCTGCCCGGTGCCATAGGCGGCGACATGCTCGTCGGCCTCACAGGAGTGGTGCCAGAGAAATTCCCCTTCATAGAACCCGGAGTCGGCATCGAACTTGAAATGCAGCGGCTCGACCTTGGTCATGCCTTCAAGGGTGTGCAGATGCGTGCCGGCACGAAATACCGCCGCGGCATCGGCGTGGGGCCAGCGTTCGCGAATCAGCCGGGCGTCCCGGGCGCCGGAGGAATAGCCGGTGCGGGTGAGCATCCCACGGGCCTGTTCCAGCCCCTGGCGTTCGATGATTTCCCGGCGCAACGCACCGAAGGATGAACTGTGCAGCAGCAACATGCGTTGGTCGTTGAGCCAGATACGGCCATCGTCGGGGGAGAAAAACAGACATGCGGTGAGTTCTGCCGTCGTGGGCGAGCTGTTGTCGGTCAGCTCGTTGCTGTCACCCCGTGGACGGAAGTGCTCGGTGGCGATCCGGTGATCCGGCAATTGGCAGTGGGGATTATTCATTGTTATGCCCCTGAATGGCGGGTGATCGAAATGATCATCTGGCGAGATAGTTATTAAGCATAACTTTATCAAATGAACAAGTGGCAGCTGGCCAACGGCCACGTCGGCAGATGCGTTATCAGCCTTGCACTCGATGCAGAGCATTGATCCAGAGCCCTGCGCCAGGTTTATCAACGTCCGCAGGCGAAACCGGCACAGCGCTTGCTCAAGCACTTGCACGGCGTGCGTCGATACCTTCCAGGTGCGGCAAACGATGACAACAACAAAGAGCCGGGAGTGTTAAATGTCTGCATCCAAAAGCCACCTGTTGTCCCAGGTGATCGAGTCGGAATGTGTCTTCAACGGTGACTGGGTGCCTGCGTCGGGGCCATTGCAATCGATCATTGAACCGGCCACCGGTGAGCGCTTGATGCGCTGTGCCACGGCTGACTCCGCCGACATTGCCAAGGCCAGCCGCGACGCAGCCCTGGCGCAACCGGGGTGGGCGGCGCTGGGCCCGCGGCAACGCGCGGCGATCTTCCGCAAGGCCGCCGAGGTGGCCGAGCATTCCTTCGAAGAACTGGCACTGTACGTGGCTCGGGAGTCCGGCGCCGCGCTGTTCAAGGGGCAACACGAAGTGCGCGAAGCCATCGTGCTGTTGCATCAGGCCGCCGGCCTGCTGTCCCAGGCCCATGGGGTGGTCCTGCCCAGCGAGGCGGGGCGCCTGTCCTATGCGCGGCGCCAGCCCCATGGTGTGGTCGGCGTGATTTCGCCCTTCAACTTTCCCCTGGTGCTGTCCATGCGCTCCGTTGCGCCAGCCCTGGCGGCGGGCAATGCGGTGGTGCTCAAGCCGGATCCGCAGACCCCGGTGAGCGGCGGTTTTCTCATCGCTCGTTTGTTCGAGGTGGCAGGGCTGCCCAAGGGCCTGTTGCAAGTGTTGCCCGGCGCGGCGGATGCCGGTGAGGCACTGTGCCGTGACCCTAACGTGCGCATGATCGCCTTTACCGGTTCCACGGGTGCCGGTCGCAAAGTCGCTGAAGTCGCCGGGCGCAACCTGAAAAAGGTCGCGCTGGAGTTGGGTGGCAAGAACCCGCTGATCATTCTTGAAGACGCCGACCTCGACCTCGCCGCCCGCAATGCGGCCTGGGGCGCCTGGCTGCATCAAGGGCAGATTTGCATGGCCACCGGGTTGATCCTCGCCCATGAATCCATCGCCGAAGAACTGACCCGCAAACTGGTGGAAAAGGCCCGGGCCTTGACGGTAGGCAACGCCGCCCAGGGCGAAGCCGCGTTGGGGCCGCTGATCAATCAGCGCCAACTGAAACGGGTGCACGACATCGTCAGCGACTCCGTGCGCGCCGGCGCCCGGCTGGAGGCAGGCGGCGAGCACGATCGACTGTTCTACCAGGCCACCGTGCTCAGCGGCGTGAAACCGGGCATGCGTGCCTTCGACGAGGAGATCTTCGGCCCCGTGGCAACGGTGGTCAGCTTCGCCACCGATGATGAAGCCGTCGAGTTGGCCAATCGCACCGAGTACGGTTTGGCGGCGGCGATCATTTCGTCGTCGGTGGGCCGGGCCATGGCCATCGGTGAGCGGTTGCAGTGCGGCATGTTGCACATCAATGACCAGACCGTCGCCGACGAGTGCATCAACCCGTTCGGCGGGCGTGGCGCCTCGGGCAATGGCGGCAGCGTCGGCGGCCCGGCGGACTGGGACGAATACACCCAATGGCAGTGGGTGACGGTCAAGGACAAGGCGCCGGTCTACCCCTTCTGACAGACAGGTTTACAGGGCCCGATGAGCTGAGGGCCCTGCGAGTACACAAAAATAATAAGAGGACTCAACATGAAACTCGACAACAAGATTGTGCTGGTCACCGGTGTCTCGTCAGGCATTGGTGCTGCCACGGCAAGCCTGCTGCGCGCTCATGGTGCCCAGGTGATTGGCGTCGATCTCAAGGCGCCGCACATGACCCTGGACGGTTTTGTGCAAGGCGATTTGAGTAGCGCCGAAAACATCGAACGGTTGCTGCCGCAGCTACCCGCACGGCTCGACAGCCTGTGCAACATCGCCGGGGTGCCGGGCACCGCAAACCCGCAACTGCTGGCGCGGGTCAACTACCTTGGGTTGCGCCACTTGAGCCGTGCGCTGCTGCCGCGCATCAACGCTGGCGGCAGCATCGTCAATATCGCCTCGATCCTCGGCGCCGAATGGCCGTTGCGCCTGGAACAGCACAAGGCGCTGGCGCGCATCGAGGATTTTACCGCCGCGCAAGCCTGGCTGGCCGACCACCGGGTGCCGGACCAGACCTGCTACCAGTACTTCAAGGAAGCCTTGATCGTCTGGACCTACCTGCAGGCCCAACCCTGGTTTCTTGAGCATTCGGTGCGCATGAACAGTGTTGCGCCAGGCCCAGTGTTCACGCCGATCCTCGACGACTTCGTGAGCATGCTCGGCGAGGCCCGGACCCAGGCCGATGCCCATCGCATGAAACGTCCTGCTTACGCCGATGAGGTGGCGGCGGTGATCGCTTTCCTGTGTGCCGACGAGTCGCGCTGGATCAACGGCGTCAACCTGCCGGTCGATGGTGGATTGGCCTCCACCTACATCTGAATGCGCATCCGTAGAACGGTGCAAGCCGCTACCCGAGCGTGTTGGCTGCAAAGCCATGCCCAAAAATAACAATAATGAGAAGCGTCCATGGATAACCTCAAAGATTGCTTTGGTTTCAAGCATTGCGCCCTGTTCCTGGCGTTATGCAGCACCGGTGTGATGGTCGAAAGGGTCCAGGCCATGCAAATGGACCTGGGTGACTCCGACTGGAAACTGCGCTGGGACAACACCATCAAGTACAGCCAGGCCTGGCGCCTGCGAGGGCAGGACAGCCGCCTGACCAACGCCTCGACCGCCAACGGTCTGTACCCTTCGATCCAGAGCCAGGGCGACAAGAATTTCAGTCGCGGCCTGGTCTCCAATCGCCTGGACCTGTTTTCCGAAATGGACCTGAGCCGGCAAAACTATGGTCTGCGCGTGAGCGGCGCAGCCTGGTACGACGATATCTACAACCAGGACACCGACAGCAGCGAGCAGCCCCACTTCCTCAGCGAAACCCGCAAGCTCCACGGCCGTGATGCGGAAATTCTCGACGCCTTCGTGTTCCTGCGCGGTGACCTTGGCGAAGATTCCCAGGGCGTGGTGCGGGTAGGCCGGCACAGTCTCATCTACGGTGAAAGCCTGTTCTACGGCGGCAACGGAATCGCCAATGCCCAGGGACCGAGCGATGTGGTCAAGTTGCTCAGCGTGCCGGGGACCCAGTTCAAGGAGATCCTGCGGCCGGTCAATCAGATTTCCGGGCAGTTGCAGATCAACCCGCAGTTGTCGCTGGGGGCTTACTATCAGTTCGAGTGGGAGCGCTCCAACGTTCCCGGTGCCGGCAGCTACCTGAGCGATGTCGATGCCATTGGCTACGGTAGTGGTCCGTTGCGCGAAGTGTTTGGCAACGACACCGTCAATGCCGGTGACTTGAAGCCGCGCAATTCGGGGCAGGGCGGTATGCAGATCCGCTACAAGCCTGATGGGACCGAACTGGAGCTGGGTTTCTACGCCGCGCAGTACCACGACAAAGCCCCGAGTGGCCTGTACGCCTATCTCGACGGCGCCGCCTCGGCGGCCACTGGCTTGCCGATCCTGGGTTCCTATCGCCAGGTCTACGCCGAAGACATCAAGACCGCCGGCGTCAGTTTCTCCACTGCCCACGGGCCGTTCAACTTCGCCGGTGAAACCTCCGTGCGCTGGAACGCGCCGCTGGTCAGCAATCTGCAAGTGGTCGCGCCAGGCCTGGACGTCGATGGCGGTAACGATGAGCTGTTTGCCCGAGGCAAGACCGCCCACGCCAACCTGTCGGCGATTTACCTGTTGTCGCCCACCTCGTTCTGGGACGGCGGTTCCGCGCTGGCCGAACTGGCCTGGAACCGTACCTTGAGCGTCACCAAGAACGCGGCGGCCCTGGACTCCAATACCACCCGCGATGCCACGGCGTTGCGGGTACTGCTGGAACCGGCGTACTTCCAGGTGATCGACGGCATCGACCTGACCGTGCCGATTGGCATGGGCGTGGTACTCGATGGGCGTTCGTCGGCCGTCAGCAAGGCAGGCTTCGGCAACACCCACTCCGGTGACTGGAGCGTCGGGGTCAAGGCAACCTACCTGCAGCGTTGGGACGTTGGCCTGAACTACGTGAACTTCTTCGGCGCACCGAAAGCCGGGCTGCGCGAGGACGGCAATTTCAGTTACGGACAGTCGTTGGCCGACCGCGACTTCGTCTCGCTCTACGTGAAAACCTCATTCTAATAAGGTGGATTCGCCATGCAGAACAACACATTGCTCAACACCTGCCTCCTGACGCTGGCCCTGGCCGGGGTGAGCCTGGCCCAGGCGGCGGTGTCGCCTGAACAGGTGGCACGCTTGAAGACTGAACTCACGCCCCTCGGCGCCGAGCGCGCCGGTAACGCCGATGGCAGTATCCCGGCCTGGGACGGTGGCTACACCAAGGTTGTGGCCGGCTACAAACCGGGCGATAAGCGGCCCGATCCGTTTGCCAGCGACAAGCCGCTGTACTCGATCAAGGCGTCGAACATGGAGCAGTACGCCGGCCAACTGGCGGAAGGTACCAAGCTTTTGCTGAAGAAATACCCGGACTACCGACTGGACGTGTACCCCACTCATCGCTCGGCGGCGGCACCACAATGGGTGTATGACAACACCGCCAAGAACGCCGGCCGCGCCACGTTGGATGTCGGGACCGAGAAAGTCAGCGGTGCCTTCGGCGGCATTCCGTTCCCGATCCCGGACAACGGCACGCAGGTGTTGTGGAATTACCGCTTGTCCTGGCAGGGGGCCGAGACCATCAGTGCGCCGTTCGATACGTGGCTGATGACCGCTGGCGGCAAGAAAGTCCAGGCCACCCGTGCCCTGTTCAGCTACCAGTTTCCCTACTATTCCGAGAACGGTAGCCCGGAACAATTCGCTGGCAAGTACCAGGTCGGCAAGTTATTGACTGAGCTGCCGTCCTCCAAGGCCGGAGAAGGCCTGATGACTCATTGGGACCTGGACCCGGGCAACCGTGCGGCCTGGCAATACCTGGTCGGCCAGCGCCGAGTGCGGCGGGCGCCGAACATCGCCTATGACACGCCGGACTTCGTCACCTCTGGCGTTGGTCTGTTCGACGAAGCGTTCATGCTGTTCGGCCCCACCGACCGCTACGACCTGAAGCTGGCGGGCAAGAAAGAACTGATCGTTCCCTACAACAATAATCGCGCCGGCCTGGTCAAGAGCGACGAGCTGGTCAAGCCGAACTTCCTCAACCCTGACCTGGTGCGTTGGGAGAAGCATCGGGTCTGGGTGGTCGAGGCCACGCTCAAATCCGGCAAGCGCCATGTGGTGCCGCGTCGGACCTATTACATCGATGAGGATTCCTGGCAGATCCTGTTGGTCGACGGCTATGACGCCCAAGGCAAGTTGGGACGGCAGATGTATTCGCTGACGCTGTTGGCCCCGGACATGCCGGTGCTCACTTCACAGGTCATGTGGGGCAGCTACAACCTCGATACCGGCGCCTATTTCCTCAATTCGTCGAGCAATGACCTGGCGGTCCAGTACCAGAAGATCGCCACGCCTTCGGCGTCCTTCTACACCCCGGATGCCATGGCGAACGAAAACATGCGTTGAACCCTGGAGCACCGCGGCGGGTGAGAGGCTCGTCGCGGATGCTGGCGATTTTCGAAGTGGGAAAAGACATGAACGTTGAACAATGCTTTGCGAGTTTTGCCCGGCGCTGGGGAGCCTGTGTCCTGGCGTCGTGCCTGTTGGCCAATAGTGCCATCGCGGCACCGGCCACGACGTTCGCCGCGCTCCAGCAATCGGCCTTACCGACGGCCAAGGCACCGCGTGCGGTGTTGCTTGGCTTGACCCGGGCCGGGGAGCGTCTGGTGGCGGTCGGTGAGCGCGGCATTGTGTTGCTCTCGGACGATTCCGGAACGACCTGGCGCCAGGCCCGCGTGCCGGTCAGTGTCAGCCTGACGGCGGTGCAATTCGTCGATGCCGAGCAGGGTTGGGCGGTCGGTCATCTGGGCGTGGTGTTGCACACCCAGGACGGCGGGGAAACCTGGCAGAAGCAACTCGACGGTCAGCGTGCCATCGCCTTGGCGGTGCAGTTCGCTGAGCGCGATGTCAATCAACCCGACGGTACCAGCCACTTGGCGCAGGCACGGCGCATGCTCGATGACGGACCGGATAAACCGTTTCTCGACCTGTACTTCAGTGACCGCCTGCACGGCTACGTCGTGGGTGCCTACAACCAGATCTTCCGTACCGACGACGGCGGGCGAAGCTGGCAGCCGTGGATGCGGCATGTGGACAATCCCCAGGGCTTGAACCTGTATGGCATCCGCGCCGTGGGCAACGATCTGTGGTTGGTGGGTGAGCGCGGTTTGCTGTTGCGTTCGACCGACGCAGGGCAGTCATTCCAGGCCTTGAAGTCGCCGTATGAGGGCAGCTTCTTCGGTCTGCTCGGCACCCGCGACGGGGCCTTGGTGGTCTATGGCCTGCGCGGCAACGCCTGGTGGTCCGGGGATCGTGGCAACAGTTGGCGCCGCCTTGATACCGGTATCGAATCGACACTGGCGAGTGCCCTACAACTGCGCGACGGCGGCCTGTTGTTGGCCAGCCAGAGTGGTGAGCTTTTATTCAGCCATGACCAGGGGCGAAGCTTTGACAAGCGGCAGAGCCGCAGCGGCGGGACCCTCGCTGCCGTGCAACAGGCGGTCGACGGCAGCCTGACCAGTGTCGGCTTGACCGGCGTGGCCGCTGACCAGGATCCGCGGGCCGCAGGTCAACCTTGAAACTTCACGGTGTAGCGCTATCGGGCCACGGCTCGTGCAACAGGAGTCAAACTTGAAAGACGATAAAACTCAAACCGTGATCGGCCGCCAGGAAGACTTTGACCGGGCGTCTGGCAACTTCGCTGAGCGAGCGATCTTCAACCATCGACCGCTGGTGATCCTGCTATGCCTGCTGGTGACGTTGGTGCTCGGTTGGCAAGCCACGCGCATCGGCATCAATGCCAGCTACGAGAAGACCATTCCCACGGGGCATCCCTATGTCGCCAATTTCCTGGAGAATCGCAAGGAACTGAGCGGCCTGGGCAACTCGCTGCGCATCGCCGTGGAGGTCAAGCAGGGGAGCATTTTCACCAAGGACTACCTCGACACCCTGGCCAGGCTCAACGACGAGCTCTATCTGCTGCCGGGCGTCGACCGCCCCTACATGAAATCATTATGGACCCCGACCACGCGCTGGACCGCCGTGACCGAAGACGGGCTCGACGGCGGCACGGTGATCCCTGACGACTACGATGGCTCGGCCACCAGCCTCGAGCAGGTGCGAACCAACGTGGCCCGTTCCGGGGAAGTCGGTCAATTGGTCGCCGGCAACTTCAAGTCCAGCGTGATTTTCGTGCCGTTGCTGGAAATCAATCCGCAGACGGGCAAGGCGCTGGACTATGGCGAGTTTTCCCGACAACTGGAGGCGCTGCGAGACAAGTACCAGACCGATGACCTGCGGATTCATGTCACTGGCTTTACCAAGATTGTCGGCGACCTGATCGAGGGCATGACCCAGGTACTGCTGTTTTTCGTGGTGGCGGTGCTGGTGACGGTCTTGGTGCTGTTTGGCTACACCCGTTGCGCGCGAAGCACCTTGGTGGTGGTGATCTGTTCGCTGGCGGCGGTGCTTTGGCAACTGGGGTTGCTGGCGCTGCTCGGTTATGAACTGGACCCATACTCGGCCTTGGTGCCGTTCCTGGTGTTCGCCATTGGCATGAGCCATGGCGCGCAGAAGATGAACGGCATCATGCAGGACATCGGCCGTGGCACCCACCGGGTGGTCGCCGCGCGCTATACCTTCCGCCGACTGTTCGCCGCCGGCATCACCGCTTTGCTCTGCGATGCGGTGGGCTTCGCGGTGTTGCTGCTGATCAACATTCGGGTGATCCAGGACCTGGCAATCACCGCCAGCCTCGGGGTGGCGGTGCTGATTTTCACCAACCTGATCCTGCTGCCGATCCTGCTCAGCTATATCGGCGTCAGCCCGGCGGCGGCGCAGCGCAGCCTGAGTGCGGAAACCACCGAGCAACAGGCGCAGATCAAGCATCCCCTGTGGCGTGTGCTCGATTTGTTCACCCAGCGGCGCTGGGCCACGGGCGCCATGTTGACTGGCTTGCTGTTGGCCGCGTCTGGTTTTGCCGTGAGCCTGCACCTGAAAATCGGCGACCTGGACCCCGGCGCTCCAGAGTTGCGTGCCGACTCGCGTTACAACCGCGATGCGTTGTTCATGACCCAGAACTATGCGGCCAGCTCGGATATTTTCGTGGTCATGATCAAGACCCCCGAGGATCAATGCACCCGTTACGCCAGCTTGTCCGCGGTAGATGCGCTGGCCTGGCAACTGGAGCAATTGCCCGGCGTGGAATCGACCACCTCGATGGCCGCGCTGAGCAAGATCGCCACGGTCGGTTACAACGAAGGCAACTTCAAATGGTATGAACTGATCCCCAATGACGGCGCACTGGGGGCCGTGCAAACCCGTGCCCCGCGAGAACTGTTCAATCAGGGCTGCTCGATGCTGTCGCTGTACGTTTACCTGGCCGATCACAAGGCTGACACCTTGAACCGGGTGGTGGAGGCCAGTGAGCAGTTTATCGCCGGGCACCAGATGCCGGAGGTCAAGTTCATGCTCGCGGCCGGCAGTGCGGGTATCGAAGCGGCGACCAATATCGTGGTGAAGAAGTCCATGCGCGAGATGCTGTTCTGGGTCTATGGCGCGGTCAGTCTGCTATGCCTGGTGACCTTCCGCAGCTGGCGCGCAACCCTGTGCGCGATGCTGCCGCTGATGCTCACCTCGATCCTGTGCGAGGCGCTGATGGTGGGGCTGGGCATGGGGGTGAAAGTCGCGACGCTGCCGGTCATTGCACTGGGCGTGGGCATCGGGGTCGATTATGCGCTCTATGTGTTGAGCGTGATCCTGGCGCGAATGCGGGCCGGTGACACCTTGGCCCAGGCGTATTACCAGGCGCTTCTGTTCACCGGCAAAGTGGTGTTGTTGACGGGCATGACTTTGGCTGTGGCGGTGTCGACCTGGGCGTTCTCGCCGATCAAGTTTCAAGCTGATATGGGGATTTTGCTGGCCTTCATGTTCTTGGTGAACATGCTGGGAGCCTTGATCTTGCTGCCGGCGTTGGCTTGGTTGCTGTTGCCGCAGAGGGTGTTTTTAAAAAAGCCTGAGTTGAGTCGGCAGGGGCGGTGGGTTCGAGGGTGATGGGGGATATGGCACTGCGCAATACCTGCGTTAAGCCAGCGTGGTTAATGGGCCGCCGAGATCAACGCCCGCCGCGAGGTGGCCTGATAGCCGACCTGGTTCTTTGGTGATCGCGTTTCCTCTGTGGGAACGAGCTTGCTCGCGATGACGGTGGTTCAGTCACATGCATGTCGGGCTTGCTGGCCTCATCGCGAGCAAGCTCGCTCCCACAGGGTTTTGTATCGAATCTAGGTGTTGTGAACACATCACCATCCCCAGAACTGCAGCCACCAGCCATAACCCACCAGGCTGCTGGCCAAGACCAGGCAGGCCATGGCTGGCCATCGTCGGATCGGTGGAGTCTGCGCCTGCTGCAGGCGTTTGCAGCCCAGCCATAAACTCCAGGCTATCGCCGCTATCAGCAATACGGCCCGAGCCGGTTGTACCCATTCCAGCAGTAGACCTTCATAGCGCAGCAGCTTGACCGTGGTGGCCGACAAGCCGAGGAACAACCCTGCACCGCCAAGGGGCGTCAGGGTGATGGCTAAGGGCGGATATTGTGTGCTGTCACCCGAGAGGCGTGCCGCCAGGCGCATCAGCAGCATCAGCGAAGTGCCTATCAGTAGCGCACTCATGCCCAGGTACGCAACGATGCAAAAACCATCGAGCCAACTGAAACTGTCATTGAGTTGCGGATAGTGCGTCAACAGCCACCAGGGTGCATTGTCCTGGAGTGCCCAGAGCCAATCATGACCGACCAGCCATTGGGCCAGGCTTTGCTTGAGGTCGATGAACCATGGGCTGACAGTCCACTGGAAGGCGCCCATGGCCAGGCCGATGACACCGAACAACAGCAAGCGAACATCCCAGGGCGAGAGGGTGTTAGCCGTCGAGTGCAGGATTTCCTCGCTGCTGGAGCGGGCAATCAGGCGCACCGCATCGCGCTGGCCGCTGCAGCGACCACAGGCGTGGCAATCGGCGGCGCCACGCATGCGGCGGATGTCCAGCAAGGGCGCGCAGTTGGGAGGAGGGCGGCGCGGTGCGGGGTTTTTCAGCCAGCGTTGTTCGTCCACCTGAAAGTGCACCGGCGCCAAGCGAGCGAGCAGGGAAAAGACGCCGCTGACCGGGCACAGGTAGCGGCACCACACCCGCTTGCCCCGGGCGAACAACAGGCCGACGATCACCGCGGCGACGGTCGAGCCGCCCAGGATCAGCAACGCCGCCTGGGCGTAGTCGTAGACGCTGATCAGTTGACCGTAGAGGGTCGTCAGGCAGAACGCCAAGGTCGGCCAGCCAGCCCAGCGCAATCCGCGCGGCACCCCTAAGCCCTTGCCGTACTGGCTGGCCCATTCGCTCAAGGCGCCTTCCGGGCACAGCACGCCACACCAGAGCCGCCCGAACAACACGATCGACAGCAACACGAACGGCCACCACAGGCCCCAGAACAGAAACTGCGCCAGCAGCGTGAGATTGTCGAACAGGCGTGCCTGGCCGCTGGGCAATGGCAGCAGGGCCGGCACCACCAGCAGCACCGCGTAGAACAGTACCACTGCCCATTGCACGGCACGAATGGTTGCACCGTGGCGCCGCATGCCGTCGCCCAGGAGTTGGAGCCAGGGGTTCAGGTCGGGCATGGCAGGTTTTCCGTCTTGCGTGGCCGCAGCCAGCCCGCGACGACGCCCCAATAGCCCAGCCACACCAGCAGCGTCATCGCACTCGGGCTGGCCCGATACCCGGTGAAGTCCGCCAGGAACCCGCCGAAACCATGGCCGTCGTCGAGAATCGCGCTGCTGTCCCACAGCGCGTCGCCAATGGCGCGATACACCGCCTCGGGCCAATCCATCGCGAGCAGTTGCCCGCCGACCCGCTCGATACCGCTGACCAGCAACGCCGCCCCCAACAGCAGCAGGATCGCTTCGCTGATGGCAAAGAAACGCGGCCATGAGATGAATCGGCGGCTGCTGTGCAGCAACGAGACGGTCAGCAGCGACAGCACCAGCCCGGCCAGCGCGCCCGCAGCGAACAAGCCCAGTTGCGGCCCTTGCAGGCGCCCACCGGCACCATACAAGAACACCACGGTTTCACTGCCTTCGCGACTGACCGCCAGCAGGGCCAGCACCAACAGGCCCAGGCCGCCCTGGCGGCTCAGGCGCTGGTCGGCGTGGCGCGCCAGGTCATGCTTGAGCGTCCTTGCGTTTCGATGCATCCAGCCGACCATCTGCACGATCAGCAGGCTGGCGACCAGTGCCAGCGACGCTTGGAACCATTCATTGGCCGTCCCGCTCATGGCCTCGCCGGCCAGCAGGATCAGGCCGGCCAGCACGCCCGAAAGCAACAGGCCCAGCGCCGCGCCGGTCCATACATAGCGCAACAGCTGGCTGGCCTGGTGTTGCCGGCTGACCCAGGCCTGGAGAATCCCGATCACCAACAACGCCTCGACGCTTTCGCGCCATACAATGAACATCGATTGAGTCATGCAAATGCCTCCTGCAGACCAACTACTGCGCGAGAATCCCGCCCTCGGGCAGTTGCGGATTGAATTCGTCGAAAAACGGATAGTGCCCCGGGCGCAGTGGGTGGATGACCACGAAGGTCGTGACACCGGGCGAGAGCACTTTCTCGACGCGCAAAGGCGTGCTTTCGAACTCCGCCGGGCCTTGGCCGATGTTCTTCAGCACGATCTTGAAGCGTTGCCCGGCCGGTACTTCCAGTTGCGACGGCGTGAAATGCCCGTCGCGTATGCTCAGCTCGTAGGTCGGCAGTTCGGCATGGGCGATCGAGGGCAGCAGCAAACCGGCCAGCGTCAACCAGGCCAGGCGTCGATGAGGCGCGACGTGCCGTGGGCAGGATGAGCGGCGCATGCTCAGTACCCGCCTTTTTTACCGATCCCGGCATAGACGAATTCGTAATGCAGCTCGCAACGTTCGAACCATGGCGCCACGCCGGTTTCCTTGTCGGTATGACGGCCGAGGGAGCCATGGCCGCCAGGTGGCAGGAGGGTGAACGTCAGTTGATATTTGCCCGGGCCGAGCAGCTTGACGTTGTCGCCATAGTGCGGCCCGTCGTTGGCGACCATGGCGTGGAAGTCACCCTTGAGTTCGGTGTCGTTGCCTTGTTTCTTCAGTTGGAACGACACATTGAGGTAGGGCACGAAACTGCCTTCCTGGAAGCCCTGCTTATTGTCCGCCGTGGCGCGGATGTCGGCTTCCAGATGCACGTCGGAATCGGCAGTGGCGCGCATCATCCCGGCCGGGGCCATTTCAATCGGCTGCAAATACACCGCACCGACCTCCAGTCCCGGGCACAGTTGCGGTTCGCCGATGGGGTATTCCTTGGCCTGGGCCAGCGGTGCGAGAAACAGCAGGGCCAGAGGCAGAGTTGCAAGTGTGCGCATGATGACTTCCTGGTTGGCTAAATGATGGCGCCGAGTCTAGGAAGCTTTGCTGCGAATAATAATGATTCTTGTCAATTTTCAGCGCGAATTTTCCAACAACGAGTGACGACTCGTTCCTGCGCGGTTGTTCTTGATCGCGATCAAGGGGCACGGCGCCCCGACGCGGTAGGGTGCGGGTACACCCATCCGTTATACGGGGTCGTCATGGCAAAGCCCTTTCCCATCAGTCCCAAACATCCCGAGCGCATTTGCTGGGGGTGTGATCGCTACTGTCCGACCAGTGCGCTGGCCTGCGGCAACGGTGCCGATCGAACGATGCATCCGGCTGAGATGATTGGGGAGGATTGGTATCTGCACGGGGATTGGGGGTTGGAGCTGGTCGATATCACCGCCAAGGTCATCGATCCAAGCGCCACTCACCCGAAGGAATGAAATAACCTGTAGTGAGGGGCCCCCTGTGGCGAGGGAGCTTGCTCCCGCTCGGCTGCGAAGCAGTCGTAAACCGGCGGGTGGGGTGTGTCTGATGCTGCGCATTTGGCAGGTTTAGGGGCCGCTTCGCAGCCCAGCGGGAGCAAGCTCCCTCGCCACAATGGATCATACGCACCTTAGAGCTTCGGCAACTGCCCGATCCGCCCCATCATCTCGGTCACGATCTGCAAGTCCAACAGGAACTGCTCGACCGTCTTGAACTCGTTGTCGTTGTGACCGGTGTACTTGACGTCGGGCATGGCCAGGCCGAATTGCACGCCATTGGGCAAGTCATGAACCGAAGTGGCGCCGGCAGAGGTGCCGTATTTGTGTTCCATGCCCAGGTTTTCACTTGCCACGGCCAGCAGTGCCTTGACCCATTCCCCCTCGGGGTTGCGATACATCGGCTCGTCAATGGAATAGTCGAAGGCCACCGCGACGTGGGACTTCTTGCTCCAGGCGGCCAGTTTGTCGGCGATTTCAGTCTTGAGGGCTGCTGTGGTCTTGCCCACTGGCACTCGCAGGTTGACCGCCAACTTGAAGGTCTTCTCGTCCATGCCGACGTAGGTCAGGGACGCGGTCAGCGGGCCCATGAAAGCATCGGAAAAACCAATTCCCAGTTTGCTGCCCAGATAGTCCAGGCCCCAGTTGTCGGCGGCATAGCGGGCGGCGTCGGTGATGTGGTTGCGTTTGAGCGCGACCTTGCCGTCCAGGCCATGGATGAAGTCCAGCATCCTTGCCACCGGGTTGACGCCTGACTCGGGTTCGGAGGAGTGGGCGGACACGCCAGTGAAGGTCAGTTGGACATCCTTGCCGACAACCTGGCTGGCCACCTCGAAGTGACCGCCATTGCGCTTGGCATAGTCGGTACCGGCCTTGAGCAGGCTGGTAGCCAATTCGGCGGGCTTGTCGCTGGCGAAGGTGGCAACGGACGTCGACGGAATCTGATTGGTCGCCAGGCCGCCCGTCAGCGCGGTAATTTCTGCCCCCTTGCCCTGTGCAGCGCGTCGGGTGAAGTTCGCCATGACGGTGCCATAGCCTTTCTCGGCGATCACTACGGGGTAACCGCCATCCAGTGCCAGGTTGTAGTTGGGCGTCGGGTTGCGTTCAAAGTAATAGGGGATGGCGTCGCCAGTGGTTTCCTCGGTGGTGTCGACCAGCAGCTTGAAGTTGCGCGCCAGCGGCAGTTTCTCTTCCTTGATGATTTTCATGGCATAGAGCGCGACCACGATGCCGTTCTTGTCGTCCTCGGTACCGCGGCCATACATGCGGTCGCCCACCAGGGTGACCTTGAACGGGTCGAGGCGGGTGCCATCTTTCAACACCCAGTTTTCCGGCGTTACCGGCACCACGTCGGCATGGGCGTGAATGCCGACGACTTCGTCACCGCCGCCTTCGAGGGAAATCTCATAGACGCGGTTATCGATATTGCGGAAGTTGAGGTTGAACGCTTCGGCCAGGCTTTTGATCTTGTCGGCGATCTTGAGAAATTCCGGGTTCTCGTGCTGGGCGACGCCGTCCTTGCGAAAAGTCGGGATGGCGACCAGTTCCTTCAGCGTCTCGGTGGCCGCTTGGCCGTATTTCACTCGGGCATAGAGACCCAACAGGCGATGGATTTCATTCTGCTGTTCAGCGGAAAGGGTTTTGTTGCCTTGGAACGCGCTGATGGCCGGGCCGAGGTTGGCGGTTTTGCCCAGGTCGCTCTTGGCCACGTCGGCCAGGAACTGCCTGAAATCGGTGGCTGAGGTGTTGGAGAAGGTTTTGACGATGGCTGCGCCCTGTTGGGCGGTGATGTTGGCGAATGCTGGTGTGGTGATCGAAGCGAGGCTGGACAGCAGCAGGGTGGTCACTGCCAGATGTTTGAGCGAGAAGTCCATTGCTGGGCATTCCTTTGCAGGCGGTAGGAGACAAGTGTCTGATTTGATGACACAAACGCTTGCAACCTAACACCGCGAGGAAAGGGTGGGGGAGTCCTGCAGGAAAATCTGTCGCACAGCGAAGCAAAAACGGCGCAGAAATGAAAAATGGCGCAGGGCCATCAAACACCCGAAAACCCATGTGGCAGCGAGCTTGCTCGCGAAGGCGGCGATACATTCAGCCTCAATGCAAGCAGGCCCGCCGCTATCGCGAGCAAGCTCGCTGCCATAGGTGCGCATTGCTTAATGCGGTGCGCGGGGGATCGTCTTGAGCAGGTCTTCAGGGCTGATGTGGCCGACCACGGGCTGCGCCGTGCTGCCAGGTAACGGCAGGTCGAGGATGTGTCCCTTGATCTTGCCGACCACGTGCATTTCGCAGGGTTTGCAATCGAACTTCAACGTCAGCACTTCATCACCGTGTATCAGCTGCATCGGCGCCACCTTGGTGCGCACGCCAGTGACCCCCTTGGCCTGCTTGGGGCAGAGGTTGAACGAGAAGCGCAGGCAGTGCTTGGTGATCATCACCGGCACTTCTCCCGTTTCCTCGTGGGCCTCGAACGCCGCGTCGATCAGCTTGACGCCGTGACGATGATAGAAGTCCCGGGCCTTCTGGTTGTAGACGTTGGCCAGGAACGACAGGTGCGATTCCGGGTACACCGGCGGCGGGTTGGTCTCGGCCTTGCGGCCACCGCGTGGGTGGGCTTTGATGCGGGCGCTGGTCAGGGCCTCGATGGCTTCGCGGCGCAAGGCCTTGAGCTGCGAGTTGGGGACGAAGAACGCCTGGGGCGCATCCAGCTCGATCGCGGTGGCGTGGTATTCGGTGGTGCCCAGTTGGCCGAGCAGGTCGTGCAATTGCTCCAGGGCCTGTTCCGGCTTGTTGGCCTGGCCGAACGGTCCGTCCAGGGCGACGCTGGCGCTGATGCCTTCTTCGCTGGTGGCGGTCAGTTCCAGGCGCTCTTCGCGCAGGCGCGCAACCCAGGCCAGGCCGACGCGGCGCTCGGAGGAGGTCTTGAGCAACGCTTGCTGCCAGTTGTGGTCCAGGTTGCGGCTCAACGGGTGGTTGGGGCGCAACTGGTACATGCCGGCCGGCATCTCGTTGGGTTCGACACGGTAGCGGTAACGCTTCTGGCCGTCCTCTTCGAACTCACCCTTGGGCTCGGCGATGTTGGCGCGGAAACCGACGACTTCGCGCTTGACCAGCACATTGAGGCCGTCGCCGTTGGACAGCGGATCGAAGGTCACCACTTGCAGGTCACGTTTGCCGACTTTTTCCACCACGCCCACCGGCACGCCCGTAAAGGTCGGCGAATCGAAGGCGCCGATGTCGATCTTGCGTTCGCTGACGAAATAGTCGGTGCTGCCACGGTGGAATGTCTTGTCCGGGTCGGGGACGAAGAAGTGCGCGGTGCGGCCGCTGGACGCGCGGGCCAGGTCCGGACGGTCTTCGAGGACATCGTCCAGGCGCTGGCGGTAATAGGCGGTGATGTTCTTCACATAACCCATGTCCTTGTAGCGGCCTTCGATCTTGAATGAACGCACGCCGGCTTCGACCAGGGCGCGGATGTTGGCGCTCTGGTTGTTGTCTTTCATCGACAGCAGGTGTTTTTCGTAGGCGACCACCCGGCCCTGGTCGTCCTTGAGGGTGTAGGGCAGGCGGCAGGCCTGGGAGCAGTCGCCACGGTTGGCGCTGCGGCCGTTCTGGGCGTGGGAGATGTTGCACTGGCCGGAAAACGCTACGCACAGCGCGCCGTGGATGAAGAACTCGATGGCCGCCTCGGTCTCGTCGGCGATGGCGCGGATTTCCTGCAGGTTCAGCTCACGGGCCAAGACCAGTTGCGAGAAACCGGCCTGGTCGAGGAACTTCGCTCGGGCCAGGGTACGGATGTCGGTCTGGGTGCTGGCGTGCAGCTCGATGGGTGGAATATCCAGCTCCATCACCCCCAGGTCCTGGACGATCAGCGCATCGACGCCGGCATCGTACAACTGGTGGATCAGTTGGCGGGCTGGCTCCAACTCATTGTCGTGCAGGATGGTGTTGATGGTGGTGAACACACGGGCGTGGTAGCGATGGGCGAACTCCACCAGCCGGGCAATATCGCCCACTTCGTTGCAGGCGTTGTGACGTGCGCCGAAACTCGGGCCACCGATGTACACGGCGTCGGCGCCATGCAGGATGGCCTCGCGGGCGATGGTCACGTCGCGGGCGGGGCTGAGCAATTCCAGATGATGTTTGGGCAAGGACATTTGTTTTTAGTCAGGCTGGTCACGGTCGAAGCGAGCATTGTAGCCGCCAGGCGCCTTGCAGGCACCTGTGGACTTGGGTTAGCACGACCTTGACCGATACGCGGCGGTCCTGCTGGGGTCACCCAGGCGTCGAGCCGGCGCTGCACCAGCGGTTGCGCCCGGTGTTCTTGGCCAGGTACAGGAAGGCGTCCGCGGCCCTGATCAGCATGGCCGGGGTGACGTCCTCGCCGCTCGGCTGGCAGGTGGTGACGCCCGCGCTGATGGTCACGATGCCCAAGGGATGGTCGCCATGTTCAATGTTCAAGGCCCTGACCGCTTCGAGGATTTGCTGCACGACCCTGGTGGCGCCGGCGCTGTCGGTGTTTGGCAGCAGCACGGTGAACTCTTCACCGCCGTAGCGGACAGCCAGGTCGCCCGGCCGCTTGATGGTCTGCCTGAGCGCGGCTGCAATCGCCCGCAGGCAATCGTCCCCGGCGGCATGGCCGTATCTGTCGTTGAAACGCTTGAAGTAATCGACGTCGAGCATGATCAGGGCCAGGGACGAACCCTGGCGCCTGGCCAGGCGGATCTCATCGGCCAGGGCGATGTCCAGGCGCCTGCGGTTGCCCAGCCCGGTCAGGCTGTCGGTCAGCGCCATGTCGCGCATGGCCTGGTGGGCGCTGCGAATCTGCTTCTCCATGGCCATGCGGTAGCGCAGTTGGCTCAACACGATGAGCCCGAAGCCCACCAGTATCGCGATCAGGAAAATCAGCACCAAACCGGTCTTGAACAGGTCGCGGCGCCAGGGCGCGATGATCGATTCGCGGGACAAGCCGGCTTCCACCACCAGCGGGTAAGTGGTCAGCGCCCGGTAGCCGTATAGGCGCTCGGTGTCGTCGACGACGGCCTTGGCTTCGGCAACCCCTTGGTTGGAGGTGGGTAAATGTTCTCTGAAAATCACGCTGTTAACCAGGCTCTTGCCAATCACCGAAGCGACGAAGGGACGTCGGACCAGGATCGTTCCGCTGCGCTTGGCCAGGACCAGCGCGCCTTTGCCATCGATTTTGAAGTCGCCGTAGTAGTCGACGAAATAGCTCACCTTAACTGTTCCCAGCAATACGCCGGCAAACGAGCCATCGGGGTTGTTCAGGCGGCGGGAAATGGGAATGATCAGGTCATTGGTGGAACGGCTCTTGACGACGTCACCGATGCGCACGCCTTGATCCTTGTGGGTGCGGTGGTATTGGAAGTAGTCGCGGTCGGCGTTGTTCGCCATTTCCGGGATCGTCTCCTTGTCCGTCGCCAGCCATTGGCCGTCCGGGCCATAGATAAACAACCCGTGCAGTTGCGGCATGATGGCGGCCTGCTGCACCAATAGTTTATGGATGCGCGGGATATCCATGTTCTGCAGGCCATCGCCCTCCACTCGTTCGGCGAGGGCGGCGGTGACCACATCCACTTGTCGAATGGTGTCTTCAGCGTGCTGGGCCGTCGCCCGCGCCAGGTTCGTCACTGAATCCCGGGCAGATGCAAAAGCGGCGCGGTAGTCGCGCCAGGTCCGCCAGCCTTCGACGGCCAGGAAGGCCACAACCACCACCAGCATGAAGCTCACGGTGAGCCGCAACGCCGCTCCGGCCTGGGCGCTCTGGGGAGAAAAGACCTCATCAGTGTTTTCAATCTTTGGCTCTGGCCGTTTGCGTCCGAGCATCAACATTTCCTTTTACGACGGGCCTGCACACTATTGATGCGCAGCCTATCTTATTCGATTTCAGCACGTTAGCTTGCTACGACGAGGCAGGTACAACCGGCGACACACGATTGGGGAGAGAGGTTTCATGAAAGTTGGCGTCATTTCCGACACCCATGGTCTGCTCCGCCCGCAAGCGCTGGCAGCATTGCAGGGGTGTGAGCGTATCATCCATGCCGGTGACATCGGCAGCCCCGAGATCCTGGATCAATTGGCGTCGATTGCGCCATTGCACATGGTGCGCGGCAATAACGACCTGGGGGCCGATTGGGCCGGGCCGCTTGCTGACCGCCTGCAATTCGACCTGTGTGGATGGCAGGTCTTGCTGGTTCACGACATTGCCGATGTACAGGACTCGCTCGACCCGGGCGTGAACTGGGTGATCAGCGGCCATTCCCACAAGCCGGGCATCGAATGGCGTGGCGACCGGCTGTACCTGAACCCTGGCAGCGCCGGCCGGCGGCGGTTTACGCTGCCGGTGACGCTGGCGTTGGTCGAGGTGAGCGCTGGCGCGATCGAGCCGCGGCTGGTCCAGTTGCTGGAGTGATGGACACGCTTACTTGAAGTATTTGTCGACGTAGGACTGGATTTCCTTGCGCATGAAGCGCCCGGATTCATCCGCCCGCTCTTCCCAGCCGAACACGCACGCGGTGACGATGCCGTCGAAGCCGGTCTTGGCCAGCTCACTGAAGAACAGGTCCCAGTCGATCTCGCCCTGGTGCATGTCCATATGCTGGTGGACGGTGACCTTGGCGCCGGGCGGGTTGACGATGTAGCGCAGGCCGGACGAGGCCTTGTGATTGTAGGTGTCGGCGATGTGGACATGGGCGATCATCGACCCGGCCTCGGTGATCATGGCTTTCATGTCATCGCCGAAATAGAAGGTGTGCGGCGTGCAATAGAGGAACTTGACGTTGTTCGAACCGAGGGTCTTGAGCATGTCGAGGGCCGGGTGCAGTGTCTCGCACCAGTCCTCCGGGTGAGGTTCGACGTTCAGCGTGACGCCTTCTGCCTCCAGGACAGGCACCAGTTCTTCCATCGAACGCCACCAGGCCGCTTCGCTCGATTCGTGGCTGTGCACACCACCGCAGCAACTGACTTTATGCCCGCGATCAGGCGACGGCCCACGGCCGAACTCCGAGTTCATCGTCGTGCAACCCATTTCCACGGCGATCTGGATGGCCTCCTTCCAGTAGTTCACCGCTGCCCGGCGTTCGTCTTCGTGGGGGCTGGCCCAGCGATACATCGGCAGCAGCGAGGCCAGTTGCAGATCGTGATCGCGCAGGGCTTTCTTGAACTCGGCGATGCGTTCCTTGTGGGCGCGGGGGCGAACCCACCAGGGCAGGAAATCTTCCCGTGGCGACAGTTCGAGGTATTCGAAACCGAGCTCGGCAGTCTTGCGGCACAGGTCCGGCAGGCTCAGGTGGCGATGCATGTAGGGGTCGAGGGCGATTTTCATTGTTGTTCTCCTTAGGAACGCTCATTACCCGTGGCGAGGGAGCTTGCTCCCGCTGGACTGCGCAGCAGTCCCAAGACGGGGCCGCTTCGCAGCCCAGCGGGAGCAAGCTCCCTCGCCACAGGGTTATTTGACTGACGGGTGTCGGGTCAATAGGCGACCCAAGCAGCATCCTGGTTGGCCGATTCCACGCAGCGTTCGATCCAACGCACGCCTTCCACGCCGACGTCGATGTCGGGGTAGCGCAGGGCGGCCAGCACCTCGCTGTCACCGCGGTTCGCTGCATCCATGGCCAGGGCGAAGCGGCGATAGAGATTGGACCAGGCTTCGAACAGCCCTTCGGGGTGGCCACCACCGATGCGGTCGTCCTGCAGCGCGTCGGCGTGCAGGTAGCCCATGCCGCGTTCCAGGGTCTGCGCAGGTTGGCCCTGGATCTCGAAGCTCAACTGGTTGGGCCGCTCGTCCCACCATTCAAGGCTGGCCCGGGAGCCGATCACGCGGATTTTCTGCCCGTGCATGGAACCGGCATTCACAGCGCTGGACCAGACCATGCCCATGGCGCCGCCTTCGTACTCCATCAAGGTGTAGGCGTTGTCTTCCAGCGGTGCGCGACTGGCGACGAAGCTTTGCCGGCTGCACATCAAGCGTTTGATCTTGAGATCGGGCAACATCACCTTGGACAAATACAGCGGGTGCGTACCGACATCCCCCAGTACATAGCTGGGCCCGGCCTGGCGCGGGTCGACGCGCCACTGGGTGGCCTGGTTCTGCGCCTCCACCGGGGCGCAGTGAAAACCATGGGCAAACTGCATGTGCACCATGCGGATCTCGCCCAGTGCCTGCGCCGCGATCATCGCCCGGGCCTGCTCGATCAACTGGTGCCCGGCATAGCCGTAGGTCAAGCCAACGATGCGTCCCTTGGCGTGCGCCAGGGTGCGCAGCGCCTCGGCCTGCTCGAGGGTAAAGCACAGCGGCTTTTCGCAGACCACATGCAGCCCTGCTTCCAGGGCGGCGCGGGTGATGGCGTAGTGGGTGCCGTTGGGCGTGGCGATTGACACCGCTTCAATCCCGTCGGGACGTTGTGCTTCCAGCTCGAACAGGCTGAGGTAGTCCGGATAGCAACGCTGGGGGTCGATACCCAGTTGCTCGCCAAAGGCTCGGCCACGGGCTGGATCGATATCCAGCGCCGCGGCAACCAACTCGAAATTCCGGTCGCGCAGGGCGGCCGAGCGATGGATGTAGCCGATCTGGCTGTGCTCGCCGCCACCGACCATGGCCCAACGGATGGGCCGCGTGATTGTTTTGCTGCCGTTGATCATGACGTTGTCCTTGTGTGATCAGAAACCGATGCGGGCCAGGTAGGCGCGGCTGGCGGCCACGTCGTCGAGGCTGCTCCCGGCGTTGCGTGGGTCACGCTCCTGTTCGACGGTGATGCAACCCACATAACCCAGTTCATGCACGAGGCTGTGCAGCGCCGGGTAATCGATGACGCCCCGCCCGATGGGGCACATCACGCCCCGGGCGCAAGCGTCGAAGAAGCGGATGCGTTCGTTCAGCACCTGGTCGAACACCGCCGGGTCGATGTCCTTGAAGTGCAGGTAGTCCAGGCGATGGGCGTAGGTGCGCAGCGACGCGACCGGGTCCATGCCCGCGTAATAGAGATGCCCGGTGTCCAGGCACAACCCGGCGACTTCATCGGGAATGTCGTCCACCAGGCGCGCCAACTCGTCGGCGAACTCGATGTAGCCACCGGCGTGGGGATGGATGACGGCGCGGATGCCGTATTGATGCCAGGCGATGTCAGCGATGGCGCGGATGTGCGCCATCATCGTGTTCCAGCGAGCATCGTCCAGGCGTGGGGCACGGTCCGAGTGACCGGCTGCGTAGTCGCGCGCCTCGTGGCCCCAGTCGATGATCACCAGGTACGGCCCGGCGAAGCGTTGGCCGAGCTGTTTTTCCATGGGGGGCAACTGCCTGAGCAACGTGCAGATGTCGTGGGCCTGGCGCAGCAGTCCAGGCAGGTTGGCGGGGTTGACCAAGTCGTCGAAGATCGTCCCGGCAACCACGTGCAGGTCGTGTTCGGACAAGGCCGGGCCTACGTCTTCGGCGTCCAGGGGCAAGTAACCATAAGGCCCCAGCTCAATGCCGCGATAACCGGCCTCGGCGGCTTCGCCAAGTACCCGGCGCCACGGTGGCAGGAACGGGTTCTTGACGTCATCGACGCCCCAACAGCAGGGCGCTGTACAGATGTGAATGGCCATGGAAGCTCTCCGGCTGTGTTTATTGTTATGGGCTGGACTTGATGCTATTGCGTTGCTGGGGAGGGGGCCATGGGGCGTTGGCTTAATCTGTCAAAACCCCTCATGATGCCGGGCAGAGGTGTCAAAACATGTCAGAAAAGCCACGCCGAATGCTTCGCCCCACCATGGCTGATGTCGCCCGGGAGGCCGGGGTCAGCTTGTCTACCGTCGACCGGGTGTTGAACCTGCGCGCCGATGTGCGCGCCGATACCGCCCAACGTATTGCCGCGGCGGCCGCGCGGTTGGGGTTTCATGCCAAGGGCGTTATCGAGCAGCGGGTGCTCAACGACCGCCCGACCTTGCGGCTTGGCTTTCTGTTGCAGAAAAGCGGCGTACCTTTTTACCAGGGGCTGGCCCATGCGTTGTCGAACGCTGCCGCGACCTGCACGCGAGCACGGATTCGCGTGGTCATCGGCTACTTGGACGACCTCGATCCGGTCATCGTGGCGCAACGTATCCTGGCCCTGCGCGATCAAGTGGACGGCCTGGGCGTGGTGGCGGTGGATCATCCCCGGGTCCGGGAGGCGGTTGCGCAATTGCGCGAGACAGGGGTTTCGGTGGTAGCGCTGCTGTCGGAGCTGTCCAGCGCCAGCGGCACGGGGTATGTCGGGTTGGACAATCGACTCACGGGCCGCACGGCAGGTTGGTTCATCAGCCGTCTGGCGAGTCGACCCGGGGCGGCGGCCGTCATGCTCAGCAGCCAGCGTTTCCAGTGCCAGGAATTGTGTGAGCTGAGCTTTCACAGTTATCTGGCCGAGCACTCCAGCGAATGGGAGCTGCTCGCGTCGCGCCTGACGCTGGAGGACGATGAGTTCGCGTATGGCAACACGCTGGATTTGCTCACCGCAGAGCCTGACCTGGTAGGGCTTTATGTGGCCGGTGGTGGCATCGCCGGCGTATTGCGGGCCTTGCGCAGCCTCCAGAAACAGAAGATTCGCTTGCCTGTGGTGGTGTGCCATGACCTGACGCCGTTGACACGCGAGGCGTTGAAGACGGGGCTGGTCCAGGCGGTGCTGTCTCATCCCGTCGTGACCATGGCCGAACAGGCAGTCGAAGCCCTGGTCGAGGCAGCGACTGCCACCTCGCCAGGCTCGGCGCCGAGGCGGGTGGTGCCGCTTCAGATCGATGTGCCGGAAAGCACCTGAATGTTTGATGCATTCTCAGCCGCCGCTTTCGCGAACAGGCTGGTTCCGTCGGCTCCTGGGTATTAAGCCTCTTGGCCTGCTTGAGCCTCTGTCAGGGTCGGATAGTCCGTATAACCCCGCTCGTCGCCCTGGTAGAACGTCGATGCGTCAGGGGCGTTCAGCGCCTGGCCCCGTTTGAAACGCTCCACCAGGTCCGGGTTCGCCAGAAACGGCGTGCCGAATGCCACCAGGTCGGCTTCTCCACGGCTGATGGCAGTGGCCGCGCGTTCGGCGCTGTAGCCGCCATTGGCGATGTACGGCCCGCCAAAGCGGCGCTTGAGTTCCAGGAAGTCGAACGGGCCTTCGCCCAACTCCACAATGTGCAGGTAAGCCAGGCCATAGCGGCTGAGCATTCTGGCGGTGTAGTCGAAGGTCGCTTGCGGGTTGCTGTCGCTCATCGAGAAGTAACTGAAGATCGGCGACAGGCGAACACCGACACGGCTGGCGCCGAAGACTTCAATCACCGACTCGACCACCTCCTTGAGGAAACGGGCACGGTTCTCGATCGAGCCGCCGTAGGCATCGGTCCGTTGGTTGGTGCCATCACGCAGGAACTGGTCGATCAGGTAGCCGTTGGCGCCATGAATTTCCACGCCGTCGAAGCCGGCCAGCTTCGCGTTGGCCGCGGCCTGGCGGAAGTCGGCGACCACACCGGGGATTTCATCGAGCTCCAGGGCCCGTGGCAGCTCATAGGGCTTGAGACCTTCGGCGGTGTAGATCTCGCCATCGGCCTTGATTGCCGAAGGGGCTACGGGTTGGGCGCCGTTGACCTGCACCAGCGGATGAGAAAGACGGCCTACGTGCCAGAGCTGCAGAAAGATCTGTCCGCCCTCGGCATGAACTGCGTCGGTCACCTGTTTCCAGCCGGTGATTTGCTCAGGGGTAAAGATCCCTGGCGTTCTCAGGTAACCCTTGCCCTGGGCCGACACCTGGGAACCTTCGCTGACGATCAGGCCGGCGCTGGCCCGTTGGCTGTAGTACTCGGCCATCAGGGGCGTGGCGGCGTCACCGGCACCTGCCCGGCTGCGGGTCATGGGGGCCATGATCATGCGGTTTTTCAGGGACAGCTTGCCGACCTGGGCGCGGGACAGCAGCAGGTCGAGACCGATGTTGGTCATGATGTTCACCTCTATGGGATTCGGACAGTGGATCAGGGTTGAGTCGAGGAGCGGCTAGGCCAGCCGACCCTCTTGCTGCAAAACGGTGCCGATGCGCTGGATTTCCTTCTCGCCTTTTTCCAGTGCGGCTTTGCTGGTGTGCACGGAGTAGTAGCCCATCACCAGGTCGTGGGGATGCTTGACTGCGGAGCCGAGCACGAAGGACGTTGCGCCTTGGGCAACCATGTCGATGGCCCCGCCGGATTCATCGAAGACCACCATTTCCCCGGCATTGACGGTGTCGCCAGCATCGAGACTGCCGTCGTTGACCGCCAGCCAGGCGACGGTGTGCCCGGCCGGTGGCGTGTAGCGCCAGTGCTCGTTGTCTTGCAACTGCACGGCGAGGTAATTCATGCCTGCTGGCGCCGCGACACTGCTGCGGGCGCTGCCGTATTGGCCGAGCAACACCAGCGCCGGACCTTCACGGGGGATCTCGGAGGGCGCCAGGTAGACGCTGCGGGCCGGGGCATTTTCTTCTGCCGCCGGCAGCGCAACCCAGAGCTGGAAGCCTTGGTTCGGCAAACCTGCGACGGGGCGGGCGGTGTGCCATACGCCGTTACCGGCTTGCATCCACTCCATGCCGCCGCTGGGCAGCGTGCCTGACTGGCCCGTGGTGTCTTCGTAGATCACCTGGCCCTCGATCATGTAGGTCAGCGTGGCAATACCGGAATGCGGGTGCATGCCGAAACCTCTGTGCAGGGCGTCGGCGTTGAAGGCGAAGTGATCGAGAAACACGAATGGCTTGCAGAGCTGGCCCAGGTCACCGGGACTCATGAGCCGGGTGATCGGCCCATGGCGGTTGCCGGAGGTGCGATGGACGATGGCGCGGGGCGGTGCTGCGACGATGCTGTTCATGGGGTGTCTCCAAGTCTTGGGCGTTGGGCCTCGATGCGAGAAGGATAAGTGCCTGCCAATAGATTGATTAGCCGATACAATCGGATTGAACTCATCCATAAAACGAAGGAATGTCAGTGCCATGCTCGATCTCAACGATGTTGCGCTGTTCGTTCAGGTGGTCCGCAGCGGCAGCTTCGCCGAAGCCGCCAGACGCTTGGGCATGCCTTCCAATACCGTCAGCCGACGGGTTCAGCAGTTGGAGGCCCAGCTTGAATCGCGACTTTTGCAGCGCTCGACCCGCAAACTCACGCTGACTCATGCGGGCCAGGGGTTTTATGAGCGCTGCGTGGATGCGGTGGACGGCCTGATGGATGCCGGACAGGCGCTGATGATGGGCAGCGAGGAACCCAGCGGCCTGGTGCGCATCGCGGCGATGGCGGATTTTTTCGATTTCTTCCCGATGCAATGGGTGGCCGACTTTTTAGCCGCGCATCCGCGAGTGCAACTTGATTTCGTGCTCAGCGACGCCCGGGTCGATCTGATTGCCGACCGCATCGACGTTGCCTTTCGCGGCGGTCCCTTGCAGGACTCGGGGTATGTCGGTCGCCAACTGCTCAAGAACGACGGTGACGGCATGGTCGCCAGCCCCGCGTACATTGCCGCGCGCGGCGCACCGCTTTCGTTGCAGGATCTGGCTCACCACGACGGCGTGAGTTTCGCTCATCCCGGCGGCATGACCCATTGGCGATTCGTTGGCCCGGACGGCATCGAGGAACAGGTGCAGATCGCCAGCCGATTCCACGCCAACACCGCCCAGGCGTTGCGCAGGGCGACCGTCGCAGGCCTTGGCATCGCCGTGTTGCCCGGGGCGCTGAGCAGCCTCGACCTGGAAGCCGGAAGGCTGGTGCGTGTCCTGCCACAATACCAACGCGTCGGCTTCGGTCTGAATGTGCTCTATCCGAGCCGGCGGCAGTTGCCGCTGGCGGTTTCGGCTTTCATCGGGTTGGTGATGGAGAAACTTGAGCTCAAGGCGTTTCCGGCGCGGATGCAGTGAGTGAGCCATCCAGGCCGGTGTCGTGGCGGGATAAGCCCGCTGTGCCGCACCTCAATACCGTGGCGAGGGAGCTTGCTCCCGCTGGCTGCGCAGCAGCCTACAAGCTGAACGCAATCAGCCTGACAGACCTTGGCGACGGGTTTGGGGCCGCTGCGCAACCCAGCGGGAGCAAGCTCCCTCGCCACAAAGGCATTCCCTCTCCAAGATGTGGATGTCAGGGGTGGCGCTACCGCGTGCATCGACCTTCTTGCCACACCGCTAAACCGCTCTTGTGGCGAGGGAGCTTGCTCCCGCTGGCTGCGCAGCAGCCTAAAAACTGGACGCAGTCCGCCTGACAGACCTTGGTGATAGGTTTGGGGCCGCTGCGCAGCCCAGCGGGAGCAAGCTCCCTCGCCACAGGTTCCGTGTGTCTCAGCTGCAAACAAGACTCGCCTTGTTCCTTTGGGTATCACGCCCGGGCAGTAGCCCATTTTTTTCCTTCCCAGCAACGATAAAAACCCTCGTTTCGCAAATTCCCGCCTGCCAACACAATCGCCTCGACACCTCATCTCGATAGCCGCAACCGCAGAACAACAAGAAAGCCGAACCCGAGGCGGCGCCATGCCCGCCTGAATCAAACCTATTGTCGGAAGTGCACAGACATGCCTGTTGAACCCCTACACATCGATACGCTCGTCATAGGCGCCGGCCAAGCCGGCATAGCCATGAGTGAGCACTTGAGCCGGCAAGGCGTACCGCATCTCGTGGTGGAGCGAAGCGGCATTGCCGAAGCTTGGCGCACATCACGTTGGGATTCGCTGGTCGCCAATGGCCCGGCCTGGCATGACCGTTTTCCGGGGTTGGAATTCGAGGGACTCGGTCCTGATGACTTCGCGACAAAGGACCAGGTGGCCGATTATTTCGAAGCCTATGCCAACAAGTTCAACGCACCGATCCGTACCGGCGTGGAGGTCAGGAAAGTCGAGCGCAATGTCGGCCGTCCGGGGTTCACCGTTGAAACCTCTGAAGGCTTGATCGAGGCGATCCATGTCGTCGTCGCCACCGGGCCCTTCCAGCGACCGGTGATTCCACCGATTGCACCCGATATGGCGACGGTTACCCAGTTGCACTCGGCCCAGTACCGCAATCCCCGGCAATTGCCCGAGGGGGCTGTGTTGGTGGTGGGCGCCGGGTCGTCGGGGGTGCAGATCGCCGATGAACTGCAGCGCGCCGGCAAACAGGTCTATCTCTCGGTGGGCGCCCACGATCGTCCGCCCCGGGCCTATCGCAACCGCGACTTCTGCTGGTGGCTAGGCGTGCTGGGCGAGTGGGACGCGGAGGCGGTCCAGCCGGGCAAGGAGCACGTCACTATCGCGGTGAGCGGTGCCCGTGGTGGCCATACCGTGGATTTTCGCCGGCTGGCCCAGGAGGGCATCACCCTGGTGGGGCTGACGAAATCGTTCAATGGCAGCGTGGTGACCTTTGAGCCGAATCTGGCCGAAAACATCGCCCGCGGCGACGAAAACTACCTGGCGCTGCTGGATGCCGCCGACGCCTACATCGCCCGCAACGGCCTGGACCTGCCGCTCGAACCTGAAGCTCGTCACCGGCTGCCTGATCCGCAATGCCTGACCCGGCCAATCCTGGAACTGGACCTGGTCGCCGCCGGCGTGACCAGTGTCATCTGGGCCACCGGCTACTCGGTGGATTACAGCTGGCTGAAGGTCGACGCCCTCGGCGCCAATGGCAAGCCTCGGCATCAGCGTGGCGTTTCCAGGGAACCGGGCCTGTATTTCGTCGGCTTGCCCTGGCTGTCGCGACGGGGCTCGGCGTTCATCTGGGGCGTCTGGCATGACGCCCGGCATATTGCCGACCACATCGTGAAGCAACGCATTTATCTCGCCTATCAGGATGCTGCCCAGCGCCAGGCGTCGGCACTCGACAGCGATTCACAGCGTTCGAAAACCAGTCTCACGGGAGTTCGTTGATGCCTACTCACACGCGTATTCGCATGTTCAATACCAAGGACACCTACCCGAACCAGACGCTGGACAACGATCTGTGCCAGGCCGTGCGCGCCGGCAACACCGTCTACGTGCGTGGTCAGGTCGGTACCGATTTCAATGGCCAACTGGTGGGCCTCGGCGATCCTCGCGCCCAGGCCGAACAGGCCATGCGCAACGTCAAGCAATTGCTGGAAGAGGCCGGCAGTGACCTGAGCCACATCGTCAAGACCACGACGTACCTGATCGACCCGCGTTATCGCGAGCCGGTGTACCAGGAGGTCGGCAAGTGGCTCAAGGGCGTGTTTCCGATCTCCACCGGCCTGGTGGTCAGTGCCCTGGGCCAGCCGCAGTGGCTGATGGAAATCGACGTGATTGCGGTGATCCCCGAATAAGGAGTGCGGCATGACTTTTTCCATCGTCGGGCGCTGCGCCGAAACTGGCCAGTTAGGCATCGCCATCAGCTCCTCGAGCATTGCCGTGGGTGCCCGTTGTCCCTGGTTGCGAGCCGGCGTCGGCGCGGTGTCGAGCCAGAACATTACGCTGCCGGCCCTGGGCCCGCAGGTTCTCGATGAATTGGCCAGCGGCCTGACCGCGCAAGCGGCGCTGGAGCGGACCCTGGCGCGCAACGGCTACGGCCAATACCGGCAGGTGGCGGTGATCGATGCCGAGGGCCGCACGGCGATTTTCAGCGGCGAGCATACCCTGGGCACCCACAACGCCGTGGCCGGTGAGCAATGCGTGGCGGCTGGCAATCTGTTGGCCAACGCTGCGGTGATCGAGGCCATGGTCACGACCTTCGAGCGGGGCGGTGGTTGTCTCGCGTCACGCCTGCTGAGCGCGCTGCAGGCCGGGCAGGCGGCCGGTGGCGAAGCCGGGGCGGTGCACTCGGCGGCGTTGTCGGTGGTGGATGACCTGACCTGGCCCATCGTCGATCTGCGGGTGGATTGGGCCGAGGAAAATCCCATCGGCGAGCTGGAGAAACTCTGGCTGGCCTATCAGCCACAACTGCTGGATTACCTGACCCGTGCCCTGGACCCGACAGCGGCGCCCAGCTATGGCGTGCCGGGCGATGAATGAGCTGCGCAGCCGGGAAATGCTCGCCAGCCTGGTGGGCTTTGCCACGGTCAGTCGCGATTCGAACCTGGCGCTGATCGAGTTCGTTCGCGATTACCTGCAAGGCTTGGGTGTGGCCTGCGAGCTGATTTACAACCCAGAGCGGACCAAGGCCAACCTGTTGGCGAGTATCGGTCCGGCGGTGTCCGGTGGCGTGGTCTTGTCCGGGCATACCGACGTGGTGCCGGTGGATGGCCAAGCCTGGACGGTCGATCCGTTTTGCCTGAGCGAGTTGGACGGCAAGCTGTTCGGGCGCGGCACGGCGGACATGAAGGGCTATCTGGCATCAGTGCTGGCAGCGGTGCCGACATTCCTCGCCAGCCCGCTTCGGCGACCGGTGCACCTGGCGTTTTCCTATGACGAAGAGGTGGGTTGCCTGGGCGTTCACAGCTTGCTGGAGGTGTTGGTTCGGCGAGTTCCGCAACCGGCCCTGTGCCTGATTGGCGAACCCACCCAACTCCGACCGGTGCTGGGGCACAAAGGCAAGCTGGCGATGCGTTGTCATGTGCGAGGGGCGGCCTGCCATTCGGCCTACGCCCCTTACGGGGTCAACGCCATCGAACAGGCGGCGCGCCTGATCGGGCGGTTGGGCGAGATCGGCGCGCAACTGGCCGAACCCTCGCGGCACGACCCGCGCTTCGACCCGGCGTTTTCCACGGTGCAGGTCGGGGTGGTCCACGGCGGCACGGCGCTGAACATCGTCCCGGCGGACTGTCGCTTCGATTTCGAGGTGCGCGCCTTGCCGGATTTCGATCCCCTCGTGGTGGTCGAGCAATTGCAAGGTTATGCCGAGCAGACCCTGCTGCCGGCCATGCAGGCGGTGGCGGGGGATACCGCAATCCGCTTCGAACCGTTGTCGGCCTACCCGGGCCTCGCCACTTCGCCGGACAGCGCGGCCGCCCGACTGGTTGCGCAACTGTGCGGCAGCGACGCGTTCGGCACCGTCGCCTTTGGCACCGAAGGCGGCCTGTTCCATCAGGCCGGGGTGCCGACGGTGGTCTGTGGCCCCGGCAGCATGGACCAGGGGCACAAGCCCGACGAATACGTGAGCGTTGAACAAATGGCCGCCTGCGACCGCTTGATGGATCGGCTGGCGAGCCATCTCTGTGAACCCAATGATTGCTGACCGCAAGGTGCCTGAGGAGGACGATTTCAAGGGAAGGAGATTCCTCGCGGTCAGCCAGGCGACACCCATGAACAGGCCGACAAGAGCCTTTGCTGTAGACCTTGCCGCCCGTATTTACGGTCACTTTTGAGTCCCGTCACCGGCTCGTGCGGGCGAGCCGGTATTTTCGAGGAACCGCTTCATGTCCAGATCCTTGCGTTGCAATATCGCGTGTGCATTGGCGTTGTTGAGTTCAAGCGTCATGGCCGCGCCCCAGAGCTTGACCGTGATTTCCTTCGGCGGCGCCACCAAGCAGGCCCAGGACAAGGCCTACTTCCAACCTTTCAACGCCAGCGGCGCGGGAAACATCGTGGCTGGCGAATACAACGGTGAATTGTCGAAGATCAAGGCCATGGTCGCCGCCGGCCACACCAGCTGGGACGTCGTCGAAGTGGAGAGCCCAGAGCTGTTGCGTGGTTGCGAGGAGGGGCTGTTCGAGAAGCTTGACCTGGGGCGCCTGGGCGACCCGGCGAACTATGTGCCGGGAGCACTCAATGAATGTGGGGTCGCCACCTACGTCTGGTCGATGGTCCTGGCTTATGACCAGAGCAAGCTCGCCAAGGCACCCAAGTCCTGGGCGGATTTCTGGAACGTTGCCGAGTACCCAGGCAAGCGCGGCCTGCGCAAGGGCGCCAAGTACACTTTGGAAATCGCCTTGCTGGCCGACGGGGTCAAGGCGCACGACGTGTACAAGGTGCTGAACACCCCGGAAGGCGTGTCCCGGGCATTCGCCAAGCTCGACCAGATCAAGCCGAACATCCAATGGTGGGAAGCCGGCGCGCAACCGGCGCAGTGGTTGGTGGCGGGGGACGTGGCGATGAGTGCGGCCTACAACGGACGCATCGCGTCGGCGCAGAAAGAAGGCATGAAGCTGAGCATCGTCTGGCCGCAGAGCCTCTACGACCCGGAGTACTGGGCCGTGGTCAAGGGCACGCCGAACAAGGCCCTGGCCGAGCAGTTCATTGCCTTTGCCAGCCAGCCGCAGACCCAGAAGGTGTTTTCGGAAAACATCCCTTATGGGCCGGTGCACCGCAAGACACTGGCGCTGTTGCCGACGGCGGTACAGGAACAGTTGCCCACCGCCGAGGCCAACCTGGCTGAAGCCCAAGCCGTGGACGCGGAGTTCTGGGTCGACCATGGCGAGGAACTGGAGCAACGCTTCAACGCCTGGGCCGCTCGCTAGAAACATCCCTTGTGGCGAGGGAGCTTGCTCCCGCTGGGCTGCGCAGCAGCCCCAACACCAGGCGCCTCGGTGTATCAGCCTGACCGCGTTCGGCTTGCATGGGGTCGCTGCGCAACCCAGCGGGAGCAAGCTCCCTCGCTACGGGGTTGGTGTTTTACTTACAGGCCGGGGCGGGCAGTTGTGCCTGGCCTGTCGTGGCTCAAGGCAGCCATTGCCTGAACTGTTCCTTGCAATAGTCGACAAACAACTGCGCCGGCTTGGTAAGGTGCGCGCGCTTGAGCCAGCCTGCCACCAGTGCCGAACCGGTCACGTCCTCGGCGATGTCGACGCACACCAGGTATTGCCCATCGTAGGTGCAGGTGGAGTGCGGGCGGGTCACCAGTACGGCAAAACCAAAGGACTGGCCGACCATGCCCCGCACCATCTCGATGGACGGCGAGCTGAAGACAATGTTGGGCGTCAGGCCCAGCTCCTCGAAGATGCTCACGAAATAAGTGCGACTGGGCTGCACATCCAGCAGGATCATCGGTTCGAGGGCCAGGTCGCGCAGCGATACCTGGGCCTGGTCGGCGAAGCGATGCCCCACCGGCAACAACGCGTAAGGGCGTTGCGGCGCCGTCAGTGCTTCGGTCTCGATGGTACTGTCGAGGTCGTGTTCATAAAAAATCGCCAGGTCGAAACGCCCCCCTGTGAGGCCTTGCACCAGCTCCTGTTGCTCGCCATCCTGCACGCGGATTTCCACCCCCGGGAAGCGCTCGCGAAAGCCCGCGATCAGCCGTGGCAGGTAGAGCGGAGCGACGGTTTCGAAGCAGCCGATGTCGATCTGCCCGCTGACCACATCGTTATCGGCCAGCGCGTTCTGCTCGAACTCCCGGGCCATGCGCAGCAGTTCCTGGGCCTTGCGATAGAAGCGCGCGCCGCCGGGCGTCAGCGATACTCCCTGGGCGTGATGACGAATGAGCAATTGCACACCGAAACTGTCTTCCAAGCCCTTGATGGCGGAGGCGATCGACGGTTGGGCGATGTACAGCTTGCGAGAGGCTTCGGCGACGCTGCCACATTCGACGGTGGTGACGAAGTACTTCAGCTGACGTAGGGAATAGGACGCCACGGCGCACCTCGATCCGGATGATTCTGCCTACCTTACCTTGTGCACGGAGGACGATGGGCGGGCATTGATGCGGATTTTGCTGGGCAGTGACGATATTCAGGCTGGCTTGGGGACGAGCGCCGGAAAAAACGCCTGCCCAAGGATCGTTGGCAGGCGTCGGGAAAGACCGGCGAAGACCCGAAGGATATCGACGGTGTGCCAGGTTATGTCGAACGGAGGGAACCTCACCGGAATGCTTAAATCGTTGCCCGCAATTCACGTGGCGACAGGCCATAGCGTGAGCGAAAGCGCACCGCAAAACGTGAGGCCGAGGCGTAACCGCAGGCTCCGGCAATTTCACCGATGGGACGAGACGTTGTTTGCAACCATTGCAACGCCGTCGCCAGTCGAACGCCTTCCAGGATGCTCCTGAAACTGTCCCCCTCATTCGCCAGTTGGCGGCGCAATGTCGACTCACCCAGGTTAAGTTGCTGTGCAACGCTCGCCACCGTCCAGTCTCTCTCCGGGCTGCCCATCACCATCTGCTGCACACGTTCGCAAATGGGATCGTTGCGCCCCATCAGCAAAGGTCCGATCTGGCCACCAAGGCACAGGCTCAGAAGAACCGCTTCCCCATAGAGCGTGCGTAATGCGTCCGGGGCGTTCGCATTGATGGAGGCCAACAGCTGATTCCATGCCTGTGTCGTGTGCCTGTCCAGAGGGACGCACAGATCGGTCTTCAGTGCACCGCGACGGCTCATGATCTGTTGGCTATATTGGCTGCTGAAGTTACGCAGTGTCGAGAGGGGAAAGGTGACCGCATCGGCGATGTAGTGACCGTGAGGGCCGGGGAAGTTCGAGATACCAAGCTCGCGTCCGGCCGGCATCAGAATCAGATGTTGCGGCCCCGCGCGCATCTCCCGGTCATCCCATTGCAACAGTTTTTCCCCCTGCCGCACTCGACACAGAGTGGTCGCGAACACCGGTACCCTTGACAAGCTAAGGGGCTGTCGCGCCTGTATGACACACGCATCGATAATGTTTTCCCGGTGCTGTATGCCGTCACAAGCGCGCATCGTTTTTAACGTCCGTAAGTTGAAGTGATCGTCGCTTTGGCCAGGACGTTGGCATTGAGCATGTATCCAACCAAGGCGCCACTGGCCTCACCGTCGAGGGGTAGCTTATCGACTTTCAATGCCCATACGGTGAATTGATAGCGATGGGGCTTATCCCCTACAGGTGGGCAAGCCCCGCCGAATCCTGGCTGGCCATAATCGGTTCGCCCTTGTACGGCACCGGCAGGCAGGTTCGCTCCCACTCCTCTTGGCAAGCTATTGGTAGAGGCGGGTAGGTTGACCACCGTCCAATGCCACCAACCGCTACCCGTCGGCGCATCGGGATCATAGACCGTGATCGCGTAACTTTTGGTCCCCGCGGGGGCGTTTGTCCAGGAAAGCTCAGGAGACGTGTTGCCACCTTCGCAACCGAAGCCCTGGAACACTTCGCGACTGGTCAGCGGACGGTTGTCAGCAATATCCCGGCTGGTCAGTGAGAAGTCGGCAGCGTATCCACTGAATGCTACGGCCATGGTGAGTGCAGGCAGGAGTGACCTGATTTTCATCGTGATTCCATCTGGGGCTTAAAAGTGAAGCTCGAGTCTAGGATGAACAAAGAGTGGTTACTGTGCCGAAACGCTCGGCCAAAGTGCCGAAATGCTCGATTGACTACTGACCTGTGTTAACCAGGCGCCATTCCAGCACCTGGGCCATTTGAAAGCGGACTCGGTGGCGATGCCGATATCCAGGGACATCTCGTTCATATTCGCTTCGCGCCGGGTGTTCGTGAGGGGAGGTCTGCAAGGTTATCAAGTGATCGTGCCCGTGGGTGCGGCTTCATGGGCTCGGATACCGAATATTTAGGTGCTATTGATATGCCATTAAGGTATTTAAATTAATATTCTTATAGCTTTAAAGTCGTTATCTTCAGTCTTTCACCTACTGTGAGGTTCACCAGACCATGGCTTTCAAGCGTCCTGCGCTCACCTTGTTGGTTTCCCTGGCGGCCACTGCGCTGCTCAATCCCTTGGCCCACGCCGAGGGCAAGATCAGCATCGCCCAGCAATTCGGTATCGGCTACCTGATCCTGGATGTGGTGCGTGACCAGCAGCTCATCGAGAAGCATGGCAAGGCCCAGGGCCTGGATATCAAAGTGGACTGGAACAGCATTTCCGGCGCGACGGCGATGAACGAGGCCTTGCTGACCGGCGCTCTGGATGTGGTGTCGGCAGGCGTTCCACCGATGCTGACGATCTGGGATCGGACCCGCGGCAAGCAGAACGTCAAGGCCATCGCCTCGCTGGGATCGATGCCCAACTACCTGTTGACCAACAACCCGAACGTGAAGAGCCTCAAGGACTTCACCGACAAGGACCGGATCGCTGTCCCGGCCGCAGGGGTCGGATTCCAGTCGCGCACGTTGCAGATCGAAACCGCCAAGGTGTTCGGCAACGATCACTTCAAGAAATTCGACGACATCTCGGTCAGCCTTCCGCACCCGGATGCGACGGCGGCGCTGATCGCCGGCCAGTCGGAGATCAATTCACACTTCTCCAGCCCACCGTTCCAGTACCAGGCACTGCAAAGCCCCAATGTGCACAAGGTGCTCAGTTCCTATGATGTGCTGGGCGGGCCCGCGACGTTCAACGTGCTCTACACCACGGAAAAATTCCACGACGAAAACCCCAAGACCTACAAGGCGTTCTACGATGCCCTGGTGGAGGCGCAAGGCATCATCAAGGCCGACAAGCCGGCCGCTGCCCAGACCTACATCCGCGTTGAACAGTCCAAGTTGCCGCTGGCGCTGGTGGAGAAAATCGTCACCGACCCCGAAATCGACTTCACCGTCGTTCCGCAACGCACCTACATCTATGCCGAAAAACTGCATGAACTGGGCGTGTTGAAAAACAAGGCTGACAGCTGGAAGGACTATTTCTTCGAAGAGGCCCATGCCGACGCCGGCAGCTGAATCCGGGCCGATTATCCGTTTTCGGCACAATTGCCCGACCGGCCCACGGGGCGGAATGGAACTTGCCTGAGCTTTGACCCGTAAGCCCTGGAATCATCAAAGGTCGGGTCAATGAACAACTCCAACATGGCGCAGCCAGCGGTCTCGTGGGACCTGTTGCCGACGCTGCCGATCAATCGGTTCCGCACCGCTGACATCGATGAGCACGCCCGCAACATGGGGGGTTGGCAGGTCTGCTATGACCAGTTGACCCCCGGGCGTTTCGACGGTGAGTTGATCGAGTTCCGCTCGGACTGGATGCAACTGGTGCGCGACCGCTCTAATCAGGCCATGACCAAGCAAGGCATGGCCTGGGAGGGCGCCATCACCTTCAGCGTGCCGCTGAGTGCCGATGGACCGGTCTTTTGCTCCGGGCACCCGATTGTCGAACCCAGCCTGTTGGTCGCCCGCGGCCAAAACCTGCCCGAGCTGCGCACCCCCCAGCATCTGGATCTGCTCGGTGTCGCCATCGACGAGCAGGCGTTGGAACATGTGCTGGAGCGCCAAGGCAGTCGCTTTCGAATTACCGATCTTCCCAAGTGTTACCGTCTTGGCAATTCGACGCTGCCCGCCGAGCTTGCGGCGTTGTTCGATGAGCTTGAAGGGGGCGAGCAGGGGCGTGATTCGTTGCTGGGGTACGAGTCGATTCGCCGGGGCCTGCGGGACACGGTGACGTTGCACATATTGGAACTGGTGGCGCCTGACGAAGCGCCGCCGCTCAGTCCCACGGCGCGCAAACGCATGGTCGACCGCGCCCGGGAATATGCCTTGACCCATGTCGATGAGCCGCTGTCGATCCTCGACCTGTGCAATCACATCGGTGCCAGCCGACGCAAACTGCAGTATTGCTTCCAGGAGACCCTGGGCATCAATCCGGTGGCTTATCTGCGGGCGTTGCGCCTCAATGCGGTGCGCCGTGAGCTGCGCAATGGCGATCAGGCGCTGGGTGTGCAGGAGGTGGCAGCGCGCTGGGGGTTCTGGCATTTGAGTCGGTTTTCCAGTGATTACCGGACCCTGTTCGGCGAAACCCCATCACACACGTTGCGCCGCACGCATCTGTGCTGAAAACGGATAACGGCTGACCGGCCGGCTCCCTAGGATGACCCCGACACCACATGGTCGGAGGGGCATTCGATGTACCAAAACAAAAAAACAAACACCTGGCACTGTACGTGGTTAACCCTGGGGCTGATCGGTGCCTGCACCGCTGCCCATGGCACCGAAAACGGCGCACCGACCACGGCGGTCGGGGTCTATGATTTCGGCGCGGGCATGATGCCGCCGGCCACGCCCTTTGGCACTGTCGGCCTGCGTACCGCGTTCTATTCGGCCAACGTACAGAAAGATCGCCACGGCAAGTCCGTGGACAACCATTTCTCCCTGGATGTCTTGTCCATCGGCCTCGCCTACATGCGCATGACCGATTACACCGTGCTGGGCGCCAAGTATGGTTTCGGCGCCGTCGTGCCGTTTTTCCAGATGGACGCTTCGCTACAGGTGCAGACCCCTGTCGGCCCGCTGGACCTGGAAGCCGATCCGTTTCGCATGGCCGACATGCAGGTGTTGCCGGTGATTTTGCAGTGGACCCTGTCGCCGAACCTGTTCGTCAATGCCCAGTTCCAGATCCAGGCCCCCACCGGCGACTACGACAAGGATCGCTTGATCTCGCCGGGCCTCAACCACTGGACCTTCTCGCCGATCCTCAACGCCACCTACATCTCCGACAGCGGCTTCGAGGTGTCTTCGAGCTTTGAGGCCGACATCAACACCCGCAACCACGCCACCGACTACAAGAACGGCGTCGAATACCGCCACGAGTTCGCCGTGGGTCAACACGTTGGCCCTTGGACGGTGGGCGTGGGCGGCTATTACTACCGGCAATTCACCGATGACGATGCGCCGGGCCTGGAGGCGGGCAATCGCGCCCGGGTGTTGGCGGTCGGGCCGGCGGTGAGCTACTTCAAGCCTGGCATTCCACCGGTGTGGCTGCATGTCTACAAGGAGCTCGATGCGCGCAATCGCGCCGAGGGCTATACCGCGGCGCTGCGTATTTCCCACAGTTTCTAGAAGGGGCTCGTCATGAACCAATCAAGTTCCGTTTCAACGGCGGCCACCCCGTCGCGCCAGGCCAGTTGGCGCGAAGGCGCAGTGCTGATGCTGGGCAGCAGCCTGACGATCATGGGCGCGGTGATGGTCACGCCGATCCTGCCCCGGTTGGGTGCCGAATTCGGTCCCTTGGAACCGCGCGCCGATCTGCTGGTGCCGTTGGCGATCACCGGTCCCGCCCTGGCGATTGCCGTGTGCGCGCCGTTGGCTGGCTGGTTGGCCGACCGGGTTGGACGCAAGGCGTTGCTGGTGATTGCCACGGTGCTCTACGCCTTGCTCGGTGCATTACCGGCCCTGCTCGATAGCCTGACTTCGATTGTCGGTGTGCGGCTGTTGTTCGGGTGCACGGAGGCGGCGGTGATGACCTGCTGCGCGACGCTGATCGCCGACTATTGGCAGGGCGAGGAGCGGTTGCGTTACGTCAACCGGCAGGTGGTGACCATTGGCCTGGTGGGGGCGCTGTTTTTCGTGGTGGGCGGTGTGCTCGGCGAGCACTCGTGGCGTGCGCCATTCCTGTTGTATCTGCTGCCACTGCTGCTGGTGCCGGCCATGATGAAAATCCTCTGGGAACCGCCGGTGACGAAGCAGCAGAAGGTCGAGCAGCGCGTCGATGAGTCGGCTCCGGCCAAGGTCGCCGTGCTGCCACTGCTGGTCGGCTACCTGATGATTCTGGGCGGCATGGTCTTGACATTCATCATGCCTATCCAGGCGCCGACGTTGTTGGTCAGCCTGGGCGTCACCTCCAGCACGCTGATCGGCCTGGCGGCGGGGCTGAGCCTGTTGGCGACCTTGGGCGGTTCGCTGATGTGGCCGTTGCTGCGCCGTCGCTTCGGCATCGCCGGTTGCAACGCATTGTTGCTCGGCTTGATGGGCCTGGGGCTGTGGTTGCTGATGCGCGGGCAAAGCTACAACGCTGTGCTGGTGGCGGTGTTCATCCAGGGCCTGGGGGCCGGGTTGCTGGTGCCCAATGTGATGGCGCCGGTGATGAATGCCTTGACCGCCAACACCCGCGGCCGGGGTTTGGGCGGGTTTACCTCGTGCCTGTACATCGGCCAATTCGTCAGTCCGCTGGTGGTGGCGTCGGTGGTTGTCTTCGCCGGTGACCTGCGTCACGCCATCCAGTGGCTGGCCCTGGCCAGTTTTACCTTGGCATTGCTCTGGGTCATTGCCGGTCTGCGTGCACGGGGCCAGGGGCAGGCGAGCACCGTCGGATCACATCAATCGTCGTGACATAAGGAATCTGAAACATGGGTATGCAAGACATCCACCATTTGATGGACAGTGAAGACGCCACGGCGCTGGCCGAGTGGGTCAGGCGTGGCGAAGTCCAGCCCGGCGAACTGCTGGAAACCGCCATCGAGCGCCTGGAGCGGGTCGAGCCGCAGCTCAATGCGGTGGCCGAGCGTTTGTACGATTCGGCCCGGCAAGCCGTGCGCACGCCACAGGTTGGCCAAGGCTTGCTGGCCGGTGTGCCAACCTTGATCAAAGACCTGTTTTCGCCGGTCCACGGCGCGGCGATGACTAACGGCTCACGCGCACTGGGCGACTTCCGGGCGGATTTCGAATCGGAAGTCGTGACGCGTCTGCGTCGTGCCGGATGTCAAGTGATGGGCACCAGCACTTCGCCGGAGTTCGGCACCTCGTACTCCACCGAGTCCGCGCGCTTCGGCGCCACCCGCAACCCCTGGAGCACCGACCACAGCGCCGGTGGCTCCAGCGGTGGCGCGGCGGCGTTGGTGGCGGCCCGGGTGGTGCCGTTCGCCCATGGCAACGACGGCGGTGGTTCATTGCGGGTGCCGGCGTCTTGCTGCGGTGTGTTCGGGTTCAAGCCCAGCCGTGGCCTTATGCCGTCGGGGCCGATAGTGGGCGAGGGCTGGGCGGGGATGGGCACGCCCCATGCGATTACCTTGTCGGTGCGCGACAGTGCGGCGCTGCTGGACGCCACCGCCGGGAGGGACCTGGGGGCGCCCTATGCCGCGCCGGTCCAGGCGTTGCCGTATGTGATGGCGGTGCAGGCTGATCCCAAGCCGTTGCGCATTGCCCTGATCGAGCAACTCGAGCCTTGGCCTACGTCACCCCAGAGCCTTCAGGCGGTGGGCGAGGCCGCGCGGTTGTGCGAGTCCCTGGGGCACCGTGTCGAACCGGTGAGCCTGCCGGTGGGATTGCTGGAGTTTCTCGACCACGTGTTCACCATCATTGGCGCCAGCTCTCGTCACTATGTCGACCTGCTGGGCCAGATGCGTGGGTTTGCCGTGCAGGCCGAAGAGCTGGAGGTGCGCACCCGGATCATCTTGCGGGACAAGGGCAACGTCAGCGGCGCCCAATATGCCGCGGCGGTGGAATGGATTCATGCCCTTGGCCGGCAGTTGGCGGTGTTCATGCAGGATTATGACGTGATCCTGAGCCCAGTCCTGACCCGTGAACCGGTGCTGATTGGCGAGCTGGATCTGCAGGATGTGTGCATGAGCCTGGATCAATTGATCGAGCGCTACCACAGCTATTCGCCATTCACTGCACTGTTCAATGCCAGCGGCCAGCCGGCGATGTCCGTGCCGTTGTCCTGGAGCGCCAATGGCCTGCCGATGGGGGCGCATTTTGCCGGTCGCTTTGGCGAGGAAAACACTTTGCTGGCCCTGGCCGCCCAACTGGAACGCGCCCAGCCCTGGCGCGGCCGAGTTCCACGGGTCAACGCCTGCCGGCGATGAAACTGTGGGAGCGAGCCTGCTCGCGAAGGCGTTGGGTCAGTCGGCATCATGGTTGACTGAATAGTCCGCTTTCGCGAGCAAACCCGCTCCCACAAGCGGGATTTTTGCTGATAGGGCTCTGGGGTTGTCACAGAGCCCTTGAAGGTCAGTAGCGGATCATCACCGACTTCAGTTCGGTGTAATCATCAATGAATGCACTGCCGAATTCACGGCCTATCCCTGAAGATTTACTGCCGCCAAAAGGCACCGCCGGGTCGAGCAGGGTGTGCATGTTTACCCAGACCGTGCCAGCTTCGATGGCGGGAACCATGCGCAGGGCTTTGCCCAGGTCGTTGGTCCAGAGACTGGCGCTCAGGCCGTAGGGCGTGTCGTTCATCAGCTCCAGCAGTTCCTCTTCACTGTCGTAAGGGAAGAACGTGGCGATCGGGCCGAAGGTTTCTTCGTTGAGCAGGCTGTCGTCGCGGCGATTGGCGAGGATGATGGTCGGCTCCACATAGCAACCGGGTCCATCGATCAGCTTGCCGCCGTGGACGATGGTGTTGTTCTGTGCGCGGGCCTTGGCGAAGAATTCCGCGAGTTTGCGCTGGTGCTGGCGGTTGGTCACCGGGCCGAATTCGGTGCGTTCGTCCAAGGGCGAGCCGATGGTGAGTTTGCTCAGGCGCTGGGCCAGTTTGTCCATGATCGACTCGATCTGCGAGCGATGAACAAAGAACCGTTCCGCTGCTGCACAGATCTGTCCCGAATGCAGAAAGCCGGCCTCGATGATGCCGTTGACCGCCACCTCGGGATCGATATCACGCAGGAACCCCGCCGCATTCTTCCCGCCCAGTTCCAAGGTTGCACGGGTCAACCCGGCGCCCATGGCCGCTTGGCCCACCGCCAGGCCGGTGGGCACGGAACCGGTGAATGAGACCTTGTTGGTGCCTGGGTGTTCGATCAGCCCTTTGCCCACTTGGCCGCCGCCGGTCAACACATTCAGGGCACCGGCCGGAAGGCCGGCCTCGATGGCCAGTTCAGCGATGCGCAGGATGGTCAGCGGGGTGAACTCGCTGGGCTTGATGATGATGCTGCAACCGGTCACCAGGGCTGAGGCCAATTTCCAGATGGCGATCATGGTGGAAAAATTCCACGGTACGATACCGACCACCACTCCGACCGGTTCGCGCAAGGTGAATGCGGTATAGCGTTCGCCAGCGAAGGAGGGCAGTGATGGGGTGATCGTCTCGCCGTTGATCTTGGTCGCCCAGCCAGCGTAGTAGCGCAGGAAATGTGCGGCCTGGTCGACTTCGAAGGCCCGGGAGACGTGGATGATCTTCCCCGACTGGCAGGTCTCGATCTGCGCCAGCTCTTCGCGGTTGCGTTCCAGCAGGTCTGCCAACTTGAGCAGCACATGGCCGCGGACCGCGGGTGCCGTTTGGGACCACTGCTTGAAGCCGCGGCGGGACGACTCCACCGCCACATCAATGTCGCCGGAAGTGGCGTCGCTGACCTGGGCGATGACTTGGCCGTTGGCAGGATTGACGACGTCAAGTGTCTGGCTGCTCTGGCTTTCGACGTAGCCACCGTCGATGAACAGGGCGTGATGTTTGCCGAGGAAGGCTTCGACCGGAGGCAGCAGGGCAATATCGCTCATGAGGGTTTCCTGATCACGAATAGGGAAAGCCCCGAGGGTAATCCCGGCAGGATCATCCAGCTTGACTGTGCCTGCCGCGCCGTATGTCTGTGGCTGCCAGCCTGGGTGGTTGGCAGCCAGGAGCAAGGCCTCGTGCAGGCAGGGACAAGCCAGCCAGGCCGGTTTGCGATCAGATTCGGGTTTCGACTTGATGGCATAGGGGCGGGCGATGTTTCTCCAGACCAACAAACAGAGACTGGCGTTGACTGCGCAGGTGCAACGCGTGCTGACCGGCGAAACGGAGGACACGCCACAGCTCGACGCGTATCCGCAACTGCGCACCGTCCTTGAGCAGCATGCACGGCAGGTGGCGAGCGCGACTGCACATCTGCATCAGGTCGAAGCACAAGTGCAGGCGCAAACCCTGCAATGGCAGCACTGCGAGCGTGAGATGCACAGGGTTCGCCAGCAATTGGAGCAAGCCCTTGAGCGCGAGCAGGCGCTTGAAGTTCGTCTGGGCGAACACAGCCAGCATCTACAGCAACAACGCCAGGATGCGCAGATCTGGGAGTTGCTGCAATCGACCTTGACTGAAGGCTGCTGGGATATCACGGTCGTCAACGGTGACCTCCAGCACCCGGCCAGTGGCATGCGCTTTTCCAGTCAGTTCCGTTCGCTGCTGGGGTATGGGCCGGATGACTTGCCCGATGGCTGGGATGCCCAGGTCGGCATCACCCACCCGGACGACTTGCCCAAGATCATGGCCATTTTCGATCAGGAAATCCTTGGCTCCCAGGGCAGCGGTGAATACGTCTTCGAATACCGGATGCGCCACAAGACCCGGGATTACATCTGGTGTCGTGAACGCGGTCGGGCGGTACGCGACTCGCATGGGCAACTGGTGCGGGTCATTGGTGCGGTGCGTGATATCAGCGATGAGCGCTCGGCCCAGTCCACCCATCAGCGCATGCTCGAACAGAACCAGGTGACCTACGCCCAGATTGCCACGGTGGTGGGGGTGATCAAGGGCATTGCCGACCAGACCAATCTGCTCGCCTTGAACGCCGCGATTGAAGCCGCCAGGGCCGGAGATGTCGGGCGCGGTTTCTCAGTCGTGGCCGATGAGGTGCGCAAGCTGGCGCAGAGCACCCGGCAGGCGACCCATCAGATCCAGACCATGTTGCATCAGCACAAACAGTAAGCCGAGCGGGAGCTGCCGTCGGGGCAGCTCCCGCCACGTTCAGAACGCAACCGCCACGGTTCTGGCCGTTGAACATCGAGTCCCAGTCCTTGGAGTAACGGCTGTAGCGATAGGTCAGGTCCGGTGTCCAGGGCAGGTCGGCGAAGGTGTAGCCGGCTTCGCCGTACCAGGCTTTCTCCGGGCCCGCGTCCTTGTCCTGCCAGGCGTACTCGAAGGAGAAGTGGGCGTTTTCGATGCCAGCATTGCCGGCGCCGCGCAGGCTGTAGATGTCCATGCCTTCGTGCTGTTTCTGGAAGTTGCTGGCGTAGCGGTCATCGACATCGATGCCATGGATATAGGCCAGCCCCAGGGTGCCAGGCGCGGCGGTGTATTCCAGGGTTGGCCGTCCCGTAGAAACTGCCCAGGTTGCCGAGTGTCTGGTCGATACTCAGGCCATACTTAATGAAGTCTTCGCGCCAGCTTGAACCACCGGTGGAGCCGTCGTAGTTCTTGCGGCTGTTGAACAGCCCGTAGACCGCCAGGAAGTTGCCGATGACGGTGGTATCTTCGTCGGAATAAAGCTCATAAGCCTGGGCCGGTGAATCGGCGACCAGCAGGGCGATGCCCAAGCCGATGGGCATTGCGCAGCAGAGGTGTACGGCGTGTGTGCCCCATGGTGGAATTCCCCAGTGCGATTGGACAGTAGAGCGCGCATTAAGGGGAGAGGTACCCAGGGAAGTCTTTCACCTGCCTGCCATGGAGTTGATCCAGGCCGCCAGCGCGGCGGTGTTGGCAGGCAGCAACAAAACCGGCGGCAGACATGGGCAAGACGCCCGGCGCGGTGCGGCGCAGAGTAAGGCTGCACGCAACGCCGTTTCGATCAGGGACTGGTTGGGGAAGGCATGATCGCCGGTTCCTGGACGGCTGTGGCATCCATACTAAAAATACGCTTTCGAGGACCTTGCACCATGTCGATCAATGACAGGCTCACCGAGCACTTGAACCGGGGTTCGGTGGGCTTTCCCACCGCGTTGGCCAGCACCATTGGCTTGATCATGGCAAGTCCCGTGATTCTCACCGCGACCATGGGCTTTGGCATTGGCGGCAGCGCCTTTGCCGTGGCGATGCTGATCGCCGTGGTAATGATGCTGGCCCAGGCGACGACGTTTGCCGAGGCGGCGTCGATTCTCCCGACCACCGGCTCGGTCTATGACTATATCAACTGTGGCATGGGACGTTTCTTCGCGATTACTGGCACCTTGTCGGCCTATCTGATTGTCCATGTGTTCGCCGGAACCGCCGAGACCATCCTGGCCGGCGTCATGGCCCTGGTGAACTTCGAACACCTCAACACCCTGGCCGAATCGGCAGGTGGCTCCTGGTTGCTGGGCGTGGGGTTCGTGGTGGTCTTTGGCGTGCTCAACGCGTTCGGCGTCAGCGCCTTTGGCCGGGCCGAAATCATCCTGACGTTCGGCATGTGGACCACCCTGATGGTGTTCGGCGTGCTGGGCCTGATCGCCGCTCCGGCAGTGGAGTTGGAGGGCTGGTTCGGCGCGTCCGTGGTGGGCACCGATATGGTCACGGTGCTGTCGCTGGTGGGCATGGCCATGTTCATGTTTGTCGGCTGCGAATTCGTCACGCCGCTGGCACCGGACCTGCGCCAGTCCGCTCGGACCATGCCCCGGGCCATGATGCTGGGCTTGTTCAGCGTCGCCACCTGCATGTTCATCTACGGTGCGGCGATGAAGCGCCAAGTGGAAAACGTGCTGCTCGATGCCACCAGCGGCGTGCATCTGCTGGACACCCCCATGGCGATTCCACGCTTCGCCGAACAGGTCATGGGCGATATCGGCCCGATGTGGCTGGGCATTGGCTTTCTGTTTGCCGGTGCGGCGACCATCAACACCCTGATGGCCGGCGTACCGCGGATTCTCTACGGCATGGCGGTGGACGGTGCGTTGCCGAAAATCTTCACCTATCTGCACCCGCGCTTCAAGACGCCGTTACTGTGCATCCTGGTGGCGATGCTGATTCCGTGCCTGCACGCGTGGTGGCTGGGTGGCAATACCGACAACATCATGCACCTGGTGCTGGCCGCGGTGTGCGCCTGGAGTTTTGCCTACCTGCTGGTGACCGTGTCGGTGGTCAGCCTGCGGATTCGTCGTCCCGATCTGCCGCGGGCCTATCGCTCGCCGTGGTTCCCGTTGCCACAGATCCTGTCCAGTGTCGGCATTATGCTGGGCATGTGGTTCATCACACCGCCCGGCATGAACCCGGCAGACATCTACGTGCCCTTCGCGGTGATGCTCGGTGGCACGGCAGCGTACGCCTTGTTCTGGACCCTGGTGGTACAGAGGGTCAATCCATTCAAGCCAGCGTCGGTAGAAGACGTGCTGGCCAAGGAGTTCTCCCATGAACCAGGGCAACTTGCGGGCGAGTTTGTCGACCCTGCTGCAAAAACTGTCTGAGTTGTTCAGCGCCCAGCACACCCCGGCCGGGTATCGGCCCGGGGTGACCCTGGAACACCTGCGGCGCAACCTGGCGCTGGCGCAATTCGAGGTGACGGGCCTGACCACGGCGACGGCAGCCACCGACGATGGCAGCTTGCAGTTGGAGATCGTCGAACGCACCGAGTCGCAGTTGTTGATGCACCTGGTGATGACCGAGTTCGTCCTGCGCGTGCCTGCCTCCCGAGAGGGCACGGCGCGCCTGGAGCTGCACCACGGCGGGGCTGTTCGGCGCAGTGGTATTCGCTGCCGGCAGCGGGACGGGCGCAGTGACCTGGCGGACCGGTTGCAGGCGGCGGTGGAGCAGGATCTTGTGCTGTATCAGGCCCTCATGCCCCTGGATTTCAAACGGCTGCGCATCGATTTGCAGGGACGCCAGTGGTGCGTGCGCCTGGAACACATGGGCGGTAGCGAAGTGGTCAATCGCATGCCGGCCTTTCGTCGGTATATCCCGTTGAGCCGCGAGCAGCGCTGCGTCTTGCTGGCAACCTTGAGCGGTCTGCAGCGGGTACTGGCAACGCTCTGATTCTGTTGTGCTGCCCTGGCATCATTCCTGCTACTGCTCTGGCGATCAGGTACTTGTTGCGTGTATATAGATAACATGTTAACTATTGCCGCACAAAAACAAAAAGCCACTGCGGAGAATGCCATGAGCATGCAACAGGTTGGGCAGGACGGTCTGGACACCTGGAACCGGGATCTGCGGGCGACTTGCGGCCACTTCGATACCGAGCTGGCCTTCAATCGTTCCCTGTTTATTGGTGAAGTGTCGAATTTCCATCGGGGTGGCCTTGCCCTCGCGAACCTGCGCACCAACGCCGGTAGCATCAAGCGTCACCTACCCAACGCGGATCACGACGATGACCAGGATTGCTTCCTGGTCAGCCAGCGCAGCGGCTACTGCCGCATTACCCAGAACGGCTTGAGCATTCAGCTGGCACCCGGTGAACTGCTGCTGATGGATTCCGTGGGGGCGCTTGAGATCAGCCCGTTCGGCCTGATCGAGCACGCGGTGCTGTCCTTGTCTCGCCAGGACGTGTCGCGACAACTGGGCGGGGAGACCAAGACTTTCGGCAAGGTTTCGTCCAGCAAGGCGTGTGGGCGGATGCTGCATGTCTTGATGGACCAGCTGTGCAGGGACACACCCGACGGCGAGGGCGCCGCGGGCGAGGGTGAAGCGTTGCAGAGTGCCTTCGTTTCGCTGTTGGGCTCGGCCTTGGAGCACAGTAGCGATGCCCGTGATGAGGGGGTTGCGTTGCAGGGCAGCCATCTGCGCAGCTATGTACAGAAGGTCATCGACGAGTCACTGACCCAGCCCGGCCTCAGCCCGGTGGGCCTGGCCAATCGACTGAATATTTCGGTGCGGCATCTGTATCGATTGTTCGAAGAGCAGGATGACAGCGTTTGCCGCTATATCCAGCGGGCCCGGCTCAAGCGCAGCGCTGATGACCTGACCAATCCGTTCCTGCGGGACGAGTCCATTACCTCGATTGCCTACAAATGGGGCTTTACCGATTCGGCGCATTTCAGCCGTTCGTTCAAGAAGCAGTTCGAGCTGTCGCCCAAGGAGTTTCGTTCCAGCCGTTTGCAGGAGGGGCAAGGGATGGCTTGAATGAGGTCGTCGTTGACTGGATGATCGCTATCGCGAGCTTGCTCGCGATGACGGTGGTCCATCCACCCTCACCGCAAGCTGACTCCCCCCACTCAGGTTCAGACCTCCGGCAACGTCGAACCCCCGTCGACCACCAAAGTCTGCCCGGTCACATAACTGGCCAGGCTCGATGCCAGGTACAGCATGGCGCCGGCGATGTCACTCGGTTGGCCCAATCGACCCAGCGGCACTCGGCGGGCAATGTCCTGGTTGACTTCATCGTCGCCCAGGTTGGCCATGGCCGGTGTCGCGATCATGCCCGGCTCGACCCCATTAACGCGGACATTCTCGGCCGCCAGTTCCAGCGCGGCATTGCGAATGAAACCATTGACCCCGGCCTTGGAGGCCGCGTAGTGGCTGAGCCCTGGATACGCCACCCGCGGGCCGGTGACCGAAGAGGTCACCAGCACGCAGCCTCGGCCCTGGCGTCGGAACATCGGTAGCGCGGCCTGGGTCAGCCAGAACAGCGCCGACAGGTTCACCGCCAGCGTACGCTCGAGCATCGACGGGGTGATCTCGGCGAACGGTGTCAGCGGAAAATACCCGGCGTTGTGCACCAGGGTATCCAGCCTCCCCAAGCGCTGCTCCAGCTCGGCCATCATCCCGAAGACCGCCGTTGCGTCGGCCAGGTCAACCCCCACCGCTTGTACCTGACAGCCCTCGGCAGTCAATTCGTCGGCCACCGCTTCGGCGCGCGCCAGGCCAAGGTCGGCGATGACCACGCGAGCCCCACGCAGGGCAAACGCTTCAACGATGGCCCGGCCAATGCCCTGGGCGCCGCCCGTGACCAATACGGTCTGGCCGCTGAAATCCAGATCCTCAGACATCGCTGGCCTCCATCCGGCTGAAGGCCAGTGTCGGTACATCGACAATGTTGGAGCCGCCATCGGCCACCAGCGTCGCCCCGGTGATGATCGACGCATCAGGGGAGGCCAGGAAGCGGCAGACGTTGGCGATTTCCTCCGCGCTGGCCGGCCTGCGCAACGGCAAGTCGGCGCAGACCCGGTCATAGGCCTGTTGCAACGTTTCGCCATGGAACTGCATCAGTGCCTGCATTTCTTCATCGGCCATGGGGGTGCGGACCCAACCTGGGCAGATTGCATTGACCCGTACGCCGTGAGGCCCGTAATCCCTTGCCAGGGAGCGGTTGAGGCCTAACAGCGCATGCTTGGCTGTGGTGTAGCCGCACACGTGGGGGCCTGCCGCCAACGAAGCGATGGAGGCAATCAGCACAATGTTGCCGGCGCTTTCCTGCAGCAGTGGCAGGCACGCCCGGGCGCTGTAGAAGGCGCTGTCGAGGTTGCTGCGCAGGGCCGCTTCCCAGGCCGATGGCTGAGTCTCAGTGGCGCTGCCCATGCCCAAACCACCGGCACAGGCGAGCAGCACGTCGAGTCGGCCATGGCGCGTGAAAATCTGCTCGATGAAGCCGTCCCAGGTGTTCGGACAGGCCGCATCGCCCACCAGCACCAGGCCGCCGATGTCCTCGGCGAGTGCTTCCAGGGGCTCGCGACGGCGGCCGATCAGCACCAGGTTGGCGCCTTCGGCGGCATACAGGCGGGCGCAGGCGGCGCCGATGCCGGTACCGGCACCGGTGATCACCACGGTACGTGATTCAGGCATCGGGATACTCCGTCTGATTGAGTACCTGGCAGTAGGAACTGACCGGGAAATTGGAGAACTCATCGAACGACGCACCGGCGTAGCCGAAGATCTTGCCGTCGCTGCGGTGCTGTTGCAGGTCGATCAGCACCAGGCCCAGGGTCGGGATGATTTTTTCCCGCCAGACGAACAGGTACAACTGATCGGCGATCTTGTAGGTGTCGCAGCGATCGGTGTCGCACAGGCCTTGCTCAACGCCCTTGAGGCACTGCCAGGAGTAGAACTGGTCGTTGAGGTAAATGTGTTCGTAGACCTCGCTCGGGCTGTAGCGATACAAGTTGCGCAGCCCCACCAATTCGGTAGTCGGTGTGTGCGGGCACAGGCCAGGCTGCCAGGGACGATCGAGGCTGCCGTGCAGGAACTGCGCTTGAACCGAGGTCAGGGGCTTGCCGGCCAGCGCCCGACTGTAGAGGCCTTCGCCGGTTTCCGGCTGGCTCGGCATGCGGCCGATCACGGCGGTGAAGGCGGCGCTGGCGGTATCGAGCACCAGGCTTACCGACAGCGTCAGCTCGCCTTCGCGCTTGATGAAGTCCACCAGGTACAGGCCCGGGCGTACGGATGTGGCCCGGTAGGTCGCGCTGCCGTTGGAGTGCCCATCGGCGGCGTTCCAGGTCAGGGTGTCCTGCTCGAAGCGGTGCTCGATCTGCCAGCCATTGGCGAAATGCAGGGTGAAGGTCTTGCTGTCCAGGTCGGCCAGGTTTGGCAGGATGAAAGCTTCGGGGGCAAAGCCATCGGCCAGGGCGCCGACGGTGATCCAGTCTGAAGATGTGCTCATTACAAGGCTCCGGTGGTTGAATTAGCCACACGGATCATGCGGTGCCGGGTAACGGCGGCCTATCAACCAAATGGTTGATCAGAGGAACAGTGCGCTGACCAACTCGGTACGGCTGCTCACACCTACCTTGCGAAACAGGTGGATCAGGTGAGTCTTGATGGTCGGCAAGCCCACCTCCAGCTCCCGGGCCAATTGCTTGTTGCTGACGCCTTGGCGCAGCAGCCAGGCAATCTGGCGCTCCTTGGGCGTCAAGTCGCCCAGTGGGTCCTCATGGCTAGGCAAATGGGCCGCGGCCAGTTGCAGCAAGGCCTGCAACGCGCTGAGCTGGCTTAGATGCTGACTGGTGAAGATGCCTTGCTCGGCGGTGCGCAACAACGAAATCGCGGCTTGGGGCTGACCGTCCCGATGGGCGAAGACTTCCACCACGTCGACCACGCCGTAGCGCTGTAGGAAGTCGTGATAACGATGGTTGTCACGTCGCGGTTGGCGGGTCATCGCCAGGCTCAACGGCACCACGGCCAACTCGCTGGACACGCAGTGGCGCGGATGCAGCGGATCAAATTGGCGATAGTTGTCCAGATAGTCGCGGTGCATCTCGCCGCTCATCCTGTGCAGACTGAAGTCGTGGACCTGCAGTTGCCGATCAACGCAGTAGAACGCCGCCCGGCTGACGGGAACGAGCTGGGTAAATGCGTGCAGGCACTGGCTGGCGATGTCCTGGGTGGGGATGAGGTTCATGGTCGCACCTTCGCCGAGAGGGCTGCCGGTCGGGCCGGCAGCCAAGTCCGATCAGGCTACCGCGAAGTAGTGCTTGACGAAACTCTCGCTGACCACTTCCCACAGCACCGGTGTGCCCTTGGTCACGAACCAGCTGTCGCCGGCCTTGTAGCGGGTGCTCTGGCCGGTGGCCTCGTCGGTGAGCACCACTTCACCGGTGACCACGGTGGCGTGTTCGGCGAAGGGATAGACCATCCGGAACTTGCCTTGGGTGGTACCGAAGTAGGCGCTGCTGACGGGGTCGGTTGGTGCGCCGAAGGTCATCTTGCCGAAGGCTTTGACTTCGCCTTCGAGAATCTGCGAACCGAGATCGGCGACGGTGCCCCAGGCGTCCAGGTCGGACAGCTGGATGTCTTTTTTGACGGTGATAAGGGGCATGGCAGTGACTCCTGATGATTAAAAAATAGCGAAGTTGGAAGGGGGGCTTGTGGTGAGGGATTTATCCCCGCTGGGCGCGCAGCGACCCCTGAAAAAACCTGCATCTGTGCTGCTTATGGGGCTGCTTCGCAGCCAGCGGGGATAAATCCCTCGCCACAGGGTGTATGTTCAGCCACTCATCTCAGCGACGGCCGTTCCAGTAGCCCGACAGCTGATGCCAGGACTTGCCGGCGGTCAGCAGCAATGGACGAATGGCGTCTTTGCCGATGATGGTCGGGCGCCGGATCGAGCTGACCAGGTCGTAGCGCGCCGAGCCTTCGCTCATGCCTTCGGCCAGCACCTTGCAGATGATGTGGCTCGGCGTGACGCCAAAGCCTGAGTAACCCTGGACGAAAAACGCGTTGCTGCGCCCGGGCAGGGTACCGATCTGCGGGAACAGGTTCGGGCTGCACGCCATCGGGCCACCCCAGGCCAGGTCGATCTTCACGTCCTTGAGGTACGGGAAGATCTTCAGCATCAGGCGCCGGTTCCAGGCCTTGAGATCCTGGGGGATGTGCTCCACCAACGGCGTCGCAGCACCGAACAGCAGGCGGTTTTCGTTGGTGACGCGGTAGTAGTCGATCACCGGGCGAATGTCACTGTAGGCACCGCGAATCGGGCTGATGCGCTGGATCAGTTCGTCCGACAACGGCTCGGTCATCATCTGGAAGGCGTAGGTGTTGATGGTCGAGCGATGCAGCTCCGGTTCCAGCTTGTTGAGGAAACTGTCGCAGGCCCACAGCAGCTTGCTGGCCCTGACCGAGCCGCGCCCGGTACGCACGGTGATGCGCTCGCCATAACTGACTTCCAACGCCGGGCTGTTCTCGAAAATCCGTACGCCGTGGCTGACCAGGGCCTTGGCCTCACCCAATAACAGGTTCAGTGAGTGCACATGCCCGCCGCCCATGTGCAGCAAGGCGCTGCCGTAGGCCTTGGAACCGATGATCTGCTGCACCTCGGAGCCGCCGAGAAACCGGATCTCGTGTTTGCTATTGACTGACTTGAAGTCTTTTTCCCAGGCCCGCAAGGTTTTCTCCTGGCGCGCGTTGAAGCCCATGTAGCCGTAGCCGTGGCAGAAGTCGGCATCGATGGCGTACTTGGCGATACGGTCCTTGATGATGTCGGCGCCCAGGTCGCTGATCTCGAAGATCTGGCGCAGGCCGTCTTCACCCACGTCCTTCTTGATCTTTTCCAGGTCATGACCGATGCCGGCCATAATCTGCCCGCCATTGCGCCCAGTGCCGCCGAACCCCAGGTAACGCGCCTCCAGCACCACGATGTTGGTGATGCCTTTTTCGGCGAGCTCCAGCGCGGTATTGATCCCGGAGAAACCGCCGCCAATGACCACAACATCGGCGTCCACGTCCTGTTCCAACGTGGGGAAGCTGAGGTTGTATTTCTTGGTGGCCGTGTAATAGGTGGGCGTTTCGATATTGATCATGACGCAACCTGACAAAGTGAAAGGAAACTCCGTTGCCACGCCTTCGCAAGGCATTGCAGGGGATGGCCCTATTAAGAGCCTTGGCAGGGCGCTTGTCTTGATCATCCGTGCCGGGGGATTTGACCGAGCGCGCCATGGCGCCGAAAGCTGCCCCATGAAAAGTACAATCTTGGATCTGGAAGGTGCATTTTTCACCCGCCTGTGATTGCCCATACTGGACCGGCCTTAATCACTGATCCCGCTGTTTGCGCAACCTCAGGTTGCCGGGCAGAGACGGGATTGGCAGATGCCAATAATAAAAGAGCCTGTCCATGAAAAAGCCAAACCCGCTGCTCGAAGACCTCAAGCCCCTCCTGCCGGTCATTGCCGCCAATGCCTTCCAGGCGGAGAAAGACCGTAGCGTCCCTGCCGAAAATATAGCCTTGCTCAAAAGCATTGGCATGCACCGGGCCTTCCAGCCGAGACCCTACGGTGGCCTGGAGATTTCCCTGCCGCAGTTCGCCGATTGCATCGCGCTGCTGGCCGGTGCCTGTGCCAGCACGGCCTGGGCCATGAGCCTGTTGTGCACTCACAGCCATCAGTTGGCAATGTTCCCGGCCAAGGCCCAGCAGGAAATCTGGGGCGATGATCCCGATGCCACTGCCAGCAGCAGTATCGCGCCGTTTGGCCGCACCGAGGAAGTCGAGGGCGGTGTGACGTTCAGCGGTGAAATGGGCTGGAGCAGCGGCTGCGATCATGCCGAATGGGCGATCGTTGGGTTTCGCCGTAAAAACGCCGAAGGCGCCCAGGACTATTGCTTTGCGGTGCTGCCGCGCAGCGACTATGAGATTCGCGATGACTGGTTCGCGGTAGGCATGCGCGGCAGTGGCAGCAAGACGTTGATCATCGACAACGCTTTCGTGCCGGAACACCGGATCCAGAAAGCCAAGGACATGATGGAGGGCAAGTCCGGCGGATTCGGCCTGTACCCCGATAGCAAGATTTTCTACTCGCCATACCGCCCTTACTTCGCCAGTGGTTTTTCCACGGTCAGCCTGGGCGTGGCCGAACGCATGCTGGAGGTCTTTCGCGAGAAGACCCGCAACCGCGTGCGGGCCTACACCGGTGCGGCAGTCGGTGCCGCTACCCCGGCGTTGATGCGTCTGGCCGAGTCGACTCATCAGGTGGCCGCGGCCCGTGCCTTTCTGGAGAAAACCTGGCAGGAGCACGCCGAATACGGTGAGCGCCACGAATACCCCAGCCAGGAAACCCTGGCGTTCTGGCGGACCAACCAGGGCTATGCCACCAAAATGTGCATACAGGCTGTCGACCGCTTGATGGAGGCGGCTGGCGGCGGTGCCTGGTTCGAAAGCAACGAGTTGCAACGACTGTTCCGCGACGCCCACCTGACCGGCGCCCATGCCTATACCGACTACGACGTTTGTGCGCAGATTCTCGGTCGTGAGTTGATGGGCCTTGAGCCTGATCCTTCCATGGTTTGACCGCCTGTTCGTTGAACCCTAGAACAATAATCGAGGCCGTCCCTTGAGGCGGCCGGGAGTCTTGCATGTCCAGTCTTTGTGATACCGCTTTCGATACCCGCGCGTTCCGCCGGGCCCTGGGTAACTTCGCCACTGGCGTGACCGTGGTCACCGCTGCCACTGAAGATGGCCGCAAGGTCGGTGTGACAGCCAACAGTTTCAACTCGGTGTCCCTGGACCCGCCATTGATCCTGTGGAGCATCGACAAGCGTTCGAGCAGCCATGGCGTGTTCGAAGCCGCCAGTCACTTTGCGGTGAACGTGCTGGCCGCCGACCAGATCGACCTGTCGAACAACTTCGCACGACCCAAGGAGGACCGCTTCGCTGAAATCGAATTCGAAACCGGCGAAGGCGGTGCCCCGGTGTTTGTCGATTGCTCGGCGCGTTTTCACTGTGAAAAATTCCAGCAGGTCGATGGCGGCGATCACTGGATCATGATCGGCAAGGTCGTGGCGTTTGATGATTTCGGACGCTCTCCATTGCTCTATCACCAGGGCGCCTACTCGATGGTGCTGCCCCACACTCGCATGACCAGACGGGAAGAGGGCCAGTCCCCCAGCAGTCACTTCCAGGGGCGCTTGAGTCACAATCTGTATTACCTGATGACTCAGGCGCTGCGGGCTTACCAGGCCAGCTACCAGCCGCGTCAGTTGTCTACCGGCTTGCGCACCAGTGAGGCACGAATGCTGATGGTGCTCGAGAACGATGCCGGGCTGAACCTGTGTGACTTGCAGCGGGAAGTGGCGATGCCGGCGCGCGAGATCGAAGAAGCCGTGGCCAACCTCAAGCGCAAGGGCCTGGTGACCGATGAAGGCGAGCGGGTACGCCTGACTGCCAAGGGCATGGATGAGACCGAAGGGCTCTGGGCCATCGCCAAGGAACAGCAGGACAAGGTGTTCGGCCAGTTCGGCGAGGCCCAGGTGGAGCATTTCAAAGCGGTGCTCAAGGGTGTGATCAAGGGCGCTTGAGCTGAAACATGCATCAAGGCTTGGCACCAACCCCTGTGGCGAGGGAGCTTGCTCCCGCTGGGCCGCGAAGCGGCCCCAACACTCCAAGCTCAGATTGCCTGACACTCCGCTGCGACTGATCCAAGGGCTGCTGCGCAGCCCAGCGGGAGCAAGCTCCCTCGCCACAGAGGCCTCGCTTGATCCAGATTCTGTGAACGGATGGTCCGACATGGGTTGGAAGCTGTTAAGATTTAGTTAACTCATTAACTAACTCTTCTCGCGAACCCCATCCATGCCCAAGCCGCGCCAATCCTTGACCCTGACCCTGCTCCAGGCCCGTGAAGCGGCCATGGGCTTTTTCCGGCCTTCCCTCAATCAACATGGCTTGACCGAGCAGCAATGGCGAGTCATCCGCATTCTTAGCCAGCACGATGAGCTGGAGATCAATCGCTTGGCCGAATTGGCCTGCATCCTCAAGCCCAGCATGACCGGCGTGCTGGTGCGAATGGAGGCGGCAGGCATGGTGGTGCGGCGCAAGGCTGAACAGGATCAGCGGCGAGTGCTGGTGCGCCTGGCGCCGCAAGGGCAGGCGAGCTTCGATTCGATGAGCCAGAGCATGGAAGCGAACTATCAGCGTCTGCAGGACAAGTTAGGGGAGGAAAAATTGCAGACGCTGCTGGGGTTGCTCAATGACCTGAAGGCGATCAGGCGCTGAGGCTGGTCTGCTTTTGTGGTGAGGGAGCTTGCTCCCGCTGGACTGCGCAGCAGGCCCAAAAGTCTTGAATTCACTGTCGGATTCAAGGGGGCCGCTTCGCGACCCAGCGGGAGCAAGCTCCCTCGCCACGGGGTTTGTGGTGCTGTCAGTACACACCGCCAGCCGCAGGCTTTGGTGTGTCCTTGAACGTCGCCGCCAATGTCTGCAAGCCCCGCATCAACACCGTCGTATCCACGCCCACCGCGACAAACGCCGCGCCGAGTTCGATATAGCGCCGGGCCAGTTTTTCATCGGCACTGAGAATCCCGGCTGCCTTGCCGGCCTGACGGATGCGGGCGATGGCGTCTTCGATGGCCGCTTGTACCTGCGGGTGGCCGGGGTTGCCGCGAAAACCCATGGAGGCGCTCAGGTCCGCCGGGCCGATAAAGACCCCATCGACACCGTCCACCGCGGCAATGGCGTCCAGGTTGGCCAGGCCCTCGCGGCTTTCGATCTGCACCAGCAAACACATCTGCTCGTCGGCTTTGTCGAGGTAACCGGGGATGCTGTTCCAGCGTGACGCCCGGGCCAGTGCGCTGCCGACACCGCGTACGCCATGGGGCGGGTAGTGGATGGCGCGCACCAGTTCGCGCGCCTGGTCGGCGCTTTCCACCATCGGCACCAGCAGGGTCTGCACGCCAATATCGAGCACTTGCTTGATCAGCGCCGTGTCACCGATCACTGGGCGTATCACCGGCTGGCTGGGGTAGGGGGCCACGGCCTGGAGCTGGCCGAGCAAGGTGCGCAAGTCGTTGGGCGCGTGTTCACCGTCGATCAGCAGCCAGTCGAAGCCGGCGTTGGCCGCCAGTTCCGCACAGTAGGCATCGGCTAACCCCAGCCACAGGCCGATCTGCGCCTCGCCGCTGCGCAGGCGTTGCTTGAAGGTATTGATGGGCATGTCCATGAAACGGTCTCCGATCAGACGAAACGGCAGGCGATGGAGCCGAGCATGTCGTAGTCGACATGGAAGGTATCGCCGGGGTTGGCTGCCACGGGGCGGGTGAAGGAACCACCGAGGATGATCTGTCCCGGTTGCAGGGTGACGTCATAGGCCGCCAGCTTGTTCGCCAGCCAGGCCACCCCTTTGGCCGGGTGATTGAGCACCGCCGCCGAGACGCCGGACTCTTCGATCACGCCGTTGCGGTACAGCACCGCCGGCACCTTGCGCAGGTCGATCTCGGTCGGGCGTACGGCGCGACCGCCCATGACCACGCCGGCATTGGCGGCGTTGTCGGAAATGGTGTCGAACACCTTGCGGGTCGCCTTGGTCTGCGGGTCGATCTGCTGGATGCGCGCATCGATGATTTCCAGCGCCGGAATCACCCATTCGGTGGCGTCGAGCACGTCGAACACCGTCACATTCGGGCCTTTCAAGGGCTTGCCGAGGATGAACGCCAGCTCCACTTCCACCCGCGGCACGATGAAACGCTCGAACGGGATGTCGGTGCCTTCGTCAAAGAACATGTCGTCCAGCAGCGCGCCGTAGTCCGGCTCGGTGATGTTCGACGACACCTGCATGGCCCGGGAGGTCAGGCCGATCTTGTGGCCGACCAGCTTGCGGCCGTCCTTGATTTTCTGCGCGACCCAGGCGCGCTGAATGGCGTAGGCATCCTCGATCGTGATGTCCGGGTGATCGAGGGAAAACTGCCGCACCTGCTCGCGGGAGCGTTCGGCATGGTCGAGGCGGGCGGCGGCTTGTTGGATGAGGTTCTGGTCAAGCATGGCAAGGGTCTCTTATTGAGGGTTGACGATGGCGGCCTGTGTGCGCAGCACCAGCAAGCCACCAAGGGCGATGAGCAGGGCCAGCACATACAAGGCGAGGCTGGCGCTCTGGGTGGTGTCGCGCATCCAGCCGATCAGGTAGGGCGCGAAGAATGAGGCGATGCTGCCGAAGGAGCTGATCAGCGCGATACCGGCGGCCTGGGTGCCGTTGGACAGGAAGGCTGGCGGCAGCTGCCAGAACATCGGCAACGCCGCACTGGCGCCCATGCCGGCGACAATCAGGCCGCTGAGCACCAGGATTGGATTGCCGGGTGAGAACCCGGTGACCGCAATGCCCAGCGCGGCCATCAACAGCGGTACGCACAGGTGCCAGCGACGTTCGCGATGGCGGTCGGAGGAGCGCCCGCAGCCGATCATGAAGAAACAGCCGGCCAGGTAGGGCACCGCGCTGAGCAGCCCGACCTTGCCGTCGCTGCCGATGCCGGCGCCATGGATCAGGGTGGGCATCCAGAAGGCCAGGGTATTCACCGCCAACATCACGGCAAAGTACACCGCCACCAACAACCAGACCTGCGGATTGTTGAGAATCGCCGAAAACGAGGTGATGGATTTGCGCTGTTCTTCAAGGCTCAGTTGTTCGCGCAGCTGCTGCTTGGCGTGCGGTGTGAGCCACTTGACCGTCTCGAAATCGTCCGGCAGGCATTTGAGCACAACAAGGCCGAGCAGGATCACCGGCAGCCCTTCGATGACGAACATCCACTGCCAGCCACGCAAACCGCCAACATCATGGAAGTGCTCGAGAATGCCGCCGGACAAAGGCCCGCCAATCACCCCGGCCATCGGCACGGCGATGGCGAACAACGCGGTCACCTGGGCCCGGCGCCGGGCCGGATACCAACGGTTGAGAAAGACCAGGATGCCAGGAAAGAAACCGGCCTCGGCCACGCCCAGCAGAAAGCGCAACACGTAGAAACCGGCGGCGCTGTCGATAAGGAACATGCCGGTGGACAAAGCGCCCCAGACCACCATCAGCGTGGCGATCCAGCGCCGCGGACCGACCCGGTCCAGGGCCATGTTGCTGGGCACCCCAAACAGCGCATAGGCGATGAAGAACAGCCCTGCGCCGAAGCCGTAGACCGTGTCGCTGAACTGCAGGTCGGCGCTCATCTGCATCTTCGCGAAGCCGATGTTGATGCGATCAAGGTGGGCAAAGAGGTAACAGACCAGCAGCAGCGGCATCAGCCGCCAGGTGATGGTGGCATGGGTGCGGTCGTGCGCGACGGTGCCGGCGGTGTTGGCGGTATGGGCTGTGCTCATGATCTTGTACTTTTTGTCAGAGAGGCCGATGGGGAACGCGAGGCAGACGGATTCAGGTGGCCTGGCCCTTGAGGAAGGCGTGGACGTTGTTGGCCTTGAAATTGAGCTGTTCGTGCAGCTCGATCATCTCGAACGACAGGGCCAGCAGGCGCTGGGCCTGGAGCTCGGCAAAGTGCGCGGTGATCACCTCGAAGAGTTTTTCCGCGACTTTCTGGCGCGTGGCCAGGTCGCGGCCGTGGCCGACTTTCAAGGTCATGTGTACGAAGGCGTAGTCGTGCTTGCCGTCGGCCATGCGCCAGGTGTCGAGGCGCACGCCCCGGCTGCGGATGCCGCCCAGGGGGAACACGCCGCTGTCGCCCAGCAAGGTGTGGACCTTTTCAAACAGGTCGGGCAGGTCGGCTTGTTGTTCGATGTTGTCGGTGTATTCAGCGATGAAATGCGGCATGGGGGCCTCCTGCGTCGGCAGCTTTGAGTGGTGAGCTACAAGCGGCAAGTTGCAAGCGATCAGCTTTTAGCTTGCGGCTTGCAGCTGCTGTTCAGACTGGAAAAATGGCGTTGATCTGTCCGGTGCCGGAGCTGCCAAAAGGCTCGGTGATGATTTCGGCAGGCTTGTCGTAGTCCGGCCCGCCGAGCAACCCCAGCAGCATCGCCGTGTCATGCATCTTGCCTTCGCCGAAGCAGTGTTCGGCATAGTCCGGGAGCATCGCGCAGAACTCTTTCCAGCGGCCCTGGCGCCACATCTCGACGACGTGCAGGTCGACCTGCTTGTCGAACTCCCGCGTCCAGTTGTGGATGTTGGCTTCAGCGTTGCGATCGTCGGAGAAACGGTGCGACAGCGAGCCGGACGCGAGCACCAGGACCTTGCGGTCGCTTTTTTCGATGGCCCGGCGCACGGCGGCGCCGAAGGTGAAGCTGTCTTGCAGGCGGTGCCAGGCGCACCAGGCAGCAATCGATACGACGTCGAATTTCTGTTCCTGAGGGACGTCCATGTGCATGTAGCGCATCGGCACCAGCGTGCCGTATTCCAGTTCAAGGCTTGGGATGTTGTGGGCCAGGGTGCGCACATCGGCGGCATTGGCCTCGGCGGCGATCAGCTCGCCCAGTTCCGGGGCGCCTGAGTATTCGTACTCCATGTTCTTGATGAAGTGCGGCAGCTCGTTGCTGGTGTAGATGCCCTTGAAGTGCGCGCCGCTGTTGACGTGATAGGCGCTGTTGACCAGCCAGTGCACGTCGAACACCACGGCGGCGTCGGCCCCCAGCTCACGGGCGCGACGGCCGATTTCCTTGTGGCCGGCAATCGCGGCGGCGCGGCAACCGTGGTGCTTGCCGGGCAGCTCCGACAGGTACATCGAGGGAACGTGGCAGATTTTCGCAGCCAGGACGACTTCGCCCATGATGATTCTCCTGAAAAGATTGTTCTTGTTGGATCTTGGATAATCGGTGAATCGGGTGTTGATGATGAGTTGTGGCGAGGGAGCTTGCTCCCGCTCGATTGCGCAGCAATCGTCAGGAAAAGCGGGGCTGCTTCGCAGCCCAGCGGGAGCAAGCTCCCTCGCCACAGGGTTCATCACTTACCTTGGGTTAAACACCCCATCGCGGTATGTGATGACTGCCCATGGAGATGCAAACGTTCTTGATCTCGGCAAACACTTCAAAGCTGTACTGTCCGCCTTCGCGGCCGGTTCCGGAACCCTTCACGCCGCCGAAAGGCTGGCGCAGGTCGCGCACGTTCTGGCTGTTGATGAACACCATGCCGGCCTCGATGCCATGGGCCAGGCGATGGGCCTTGCCAATGTCCTGGGTCCAGATGTACGAAGCCAGGCCATATTCGGTGTCGTTGGCCAGTTGCAGGGCCTCGGCTTCATCCTTGAACGGGATCAGGCACACCACCGGGCCGAAGATTTCTTCCTGGGCGATGCGCATCTTGTTGTTGACGTCGGCGAACACCGTCGGCTGGATGAACTGGCCACGGCTCAGGTGGGCAGGCAAATTGGCCGGACGCTCCAGGCCACCGGCCAGGAGGGTGGCGCCCTCTTCGAGGCCGATCTTGATGTAGCCGGTGACCTTGTCGTAATGGGCCTGGGTGATCATCGAACCGACCTGGGTCTTCGGGTCCTGCGGATCACCGACGATCAGGCGTTTGGCGCGGGCGGCAAACTCGGCCACGAATTGCGGGTAGACGCTTTCCTGGATGAAGATCCGGCTGCCGGCGGTGCAGCGTTCGCCATTGAGGGAAAAAATGGTGAACAGCGCGGCGTCGAGGGCGCGTTCCAGGTCGGCGTCTTCGAAAATCAGTACCGGCGACTTGCCGCCCAGTTCCATCGAGTACTTTTTCAACCCGGCGGTCTGCATGATTTTCTTGCCGGTGGCGGTGCCCCCGGTGAAGGAGATCGCCCGTACATCCGGGTGGCGCACCAGCGCGTCGCCGGCGGTGGCGCCGTAGCCTTGGATCACGTTCAATACGCCATTGGGAATGCCGGCCTCGACGGCCAGGCGCCCCAACTCGTTGGCGGTCAGCGGCGACAGCTCGGACATCTTCAGCACGGCCGTGTTGCCCAGGGCCAGGCACGGCGCCGTTTTCCAGGTCGCGGTCATGAACGGCACGTTCCAGGGCGATACCAGCGCGCAGACACCCACCGGTTGGTACAGGGTGTAGTTGAGCATCTGGTCGTCGACCGGATAGGTGTGACCGTCCATTCGCGTGCAGACTTCGGCAAAGAAATCGAAGTTGTGGGAGGCCCGCGGGATCAGCACGTTCTTGGTCTGGTGGATCGGCAAGCCCGTGTCGAGGGTTTCCAGTTCGGCCAGTTGCGGCACGTTCTGCTCGATCAGTTCACCGAGCTTGCGCATCAGCCGGGCGCGTTCCTTGGCCGGGGTATTGGCCCATTTCGGAAACGCTTCCTTGGCTGCCGCGACCGCTTGGGCCACTTCCTCGGCGCCGCCGCTGGCGACTTCGCCGATGGCCTCGCCGGTGGCGGGATTGTAGTTGACGAAGACGTCTTTGCTTTCGACCTCACGGCCGTCGATCCAGTGTTTGATCATGCTGCTCAAGCCTCTTTACGGGATGCGAAGAACTCGGCTTCGCTGACAATTCGATTGACCAGGCGACCGACGCCTTCCACTTCCACCACCACTTCATCACCGGGCACCACGTCCGCCAGGCCTTCCGGCGTGCCAGTGGCGATCATGTCGCCGGGCTGTAAGGTCATGAAGCTGGACAGGTATTCGATCAGGTACGGGATATCGAAAATCATGTCCTTCGTGCTGCCTTCCTGGCGCAACTGGCCGTTGATCCAGGTGCGCAGCTTCAGGTTGCTCGGGTCCGGCACATCGGCCACGTCGACAATCCATGGGCCGACGGGCGTTGTCGCGTCACGGTTCTTCACCCGCAGGTTGGGGCGGTAGTAGTTTTCCAGGTAATCGCGGATCGCGTAGTCGTTGCACACGGTGTAGCCGGCCAGGTATTCCAACGCATCCTCGCGCTTGACGTTGCGCGCCGCTTTGCCGATGACCGCCACGAGCTCGCACTCGTAGTGCATGTAGGCGACGTTGTCGGGACGCCAGGTCGCCTGGTTGTGGCCGGTGTAGGTGCCGGGGGACTTGATGAATGCCAGGGGCTCGGTCGGCGGCTTGAACGCCAGCTCGGCGGCGTGATCGGCATAATTCAGGCCCAGGGCGAACATGCTGCCGGTGGCCGGTGGCAGCCACTGGACCTGGTCCTCGGCCAGCAGGCGACCGTCCGCCAGGCGTACAGCGTTGTGAGCTTCAACGGTGACGGCTTGATCCTGGCCTTCAAAACGAATGCGCGCGTGTTTCATGAACCTGCTCCTGTTTCCTCGGCCACGATGATATTGACCAGACGCCCCAGGCCGCTGATGTCTACTTCGACACGGTCACCGGGCAGTACGTCGACCCGGCCTTCAGGCGTGCCGGTGATCAGCACGTCGCCAGCATGCAAGGTCATGAACTCGCTGATCTCGGCGATCAGTTGGGGGATGTTGCGAACGAAGTTGGCGGTGCTGTTCTGCTGGCGAACCTCGCCGTTGACGTACAGCGTGATCGCCAGGCTGTGAGGGTCGGACACCTGAGTGGTGGGCACCAGTTCCGGGCCCATGGCGCAGAAGCCGTCCCGGCACTTGGCCTTGACGGCGGGGCGGTAATAGCTGTCTTCCGGGAGGCTGAATTCATTGATGAGGGTGTAGCCGGCCACGTAGTCCAGGGCTTCGGCGGCGCTGACGCGACTGGCTGACTTGCCCATGACCACGCCAAGCGCCGGCCCTGGTTGCAGTGTTTCGCTGCGACCGGGGTGAACCACCTCGGCACCGTGCCAGTTGCGGGTGTTGGGGGTCTTGATGAACAGCACGGGCTTGAGCGGCGGTTTTTGGTAGGGCGGTTGCTCGAACTCGGCGAGGCGCTGTTTCAGCAGCCCCTGGTAGTTCAGCGCGACCCCGAACAGGGTGCCGGTCGCGACGTCATGCAGGGCTCGGCTCATGCTTGTCTCCTGGCGATGCAGAGGGTGAGGGCTCTGCGGTTATTGTTAATGTGTTAACAGTTATAATTAAGATGTTAACTATCGTCAAGCGTGACAGAATGAGCGGGCACTGGTTGCCTTGCCGGATTCGGTGCAGGATGAATGCGGCAGGTATCTGGACCAGAATAAGAAAATGAGTACTGCGTGATGACTGACCGTCAGCCGATCCCCAACATCAACATTGGTCAGGTGTACGACCAGCGCTACAGCGATGCCGAAGTGCATTACGACCGACTCGCCAACCTGGCGGATTTTTTCGGTCGCAACATGCCGGTTCATCGTCACGACCGGTTCTTCCAGGTGCACTACGTCAAGAGCGGCACCGTGCGCGTATATCTCGATGACCAGCAGTACGTCGAATCCGGGCCGATGTTCTTCCTCACGCCACCGACCATTCCCCATTCCTTCGTGACCGAGGCCGACAGTGACGGCCATGTGCTGACGGTGCGCCAGCAATTGGTGTGGCAGTTGATCGACGCCGACCCGAGCCTGGCGCCGGCGGGCGTGCAAATGCCGGCGGCCTGCGTAGCGCTGGCGCAACTGGGGCCTGGGCAGGCGGGGGAGGTGCGGCGGTTGGAGTACCTGTTCGAGGAGTTGAGTGAGGAGGTGACGGCCGGGCGCCCGGGGCGCAGCGCAACACTGGACGCATTGACGCGGCTGATCATGATCAGCCTGCTGCGGTTATGTTCCAACTCCCTGGAGGCCAGGCCGGCCCGGCATGAAGACCTGAAGATCTTTCACCGCTTCAACGAGTTGATCGAGGCCCACTACCTTCAGCATTGGCCGTTATCGCGCTACGCCGAAGGCATCGGCGTGACCGAGGCGCGCCTCAATGACGTGTGCCGACGCATCGCCGACCTGCCTTCCAAGCGCCTGATCATGGAGCGGCTGATGCAGGAGGCCAAGCGCCTGTTGCTGTTCACCGGCAGCTCGGCCAATGAAATCTGCTACCAGCTCGGGTTCAAGGACCCGGCGTATTTCAGTCGGTTTTTCCAGCGTTACGCTCAACTCACGCCGGGGGAGTATCGCCAGCGGCAATCAGGGTTGCGCTGAGCGCTTGCAGCCCTGTGATAGCGACACTAAGCTGCCGACTCGCCCATCCACACAGTTCGAACATGGCCAACCCCAGACCCTCATTGACCCTGACGCTGTTGCAAGCCCGCGAAGCGGCGATGGCTTTTTTTCGACCGGCGCTGAACCAGCATGACCTCACGGAACAACAATGGCGGGTGATCCGCATCCTGCATCAGCAAGGGGAGCTGGAAAGCCATCAGCTCGCCCACCAGGCGTGCATCCTCAAACCGAGCATGACCGGTGTACTCAGTCGCCTGGAGCGTGACGGTCTGGTGCGGCGGCAGAAGTCCAGCCAGGATCAGCGGCGGGTCTTTGTCGGGCTGACCGAGCGCGGCCAGCAGTGCTTCGTGTCCATGAGCGAGGGCATGGAAGGCAACTATCGACGGATCGAAGAGCAGTTTGGCGAGGAAAAGATGGAGCAGTTGCTCGGGTTGCTCAATGAGCTGAAGAACATCAAGCCCTGAGGTTTGAGCCACAAGCCATGAGTAGCCATCCGCTTTTGTGGCTAGGGAGCTTGCTCCCGTTCGACTGCGAAGTAGTCGCAAAACCAGCCGACCGGTGACTGAACGAGTGGGAGGGGGCAGGGGGCTGCTACGCAGCCCAACGGGAGCAAGCTCCCTCGCCACAAAATCGCTTCACACCGCGCTACGTTCACGCAACTCCTGCAACCGATCAGCCCCGCCTTCAGCCACGCGATTCTCGATCAAGCGATCGGAGCCGCCCTCGGCCACGCGATTCTGGATCAAACGATCAGACCCGCCTTCAGCCAGTTGATGCGCAGCCTGGGCCGGGGCGCTTTTTGCCGAGGCTGCGTTCGACAGGCCGACGCCGCCAACCAGTGTCAGGGCGATTGCAAGAGACGAAAGTTTCGAGAAGTTGAACATGGTGATTCTCCTTGCGCTTGATTGAGTGGGCCGGTGGCAACGAACGTGTTGCTGTCCGGTGATCACAGTTAAACGCGCAGATGTATCGACGATGTGTGCCAAGAAGGGACGAAATCCATCATTTCGTATCAGGCCGCGTTTCCTATACAAACCGATACAAATCTTGTTGGTGTGGCAGCTCAATGCGATGAAAAACGCCAATTGTCTGGTCGATAATCGCACGCTTTGCAGTGTGCGCCTGCCTGGGATATTGACCAAACTAACCGGGTGGTACATTTTAGCGACAGCTGTCTCGCCCGACGAGGCAAAGACCATAATAAAAATAGAGGAATACCCATGCCTACCCGAGCACCGCAAGCTTTCTCCTTGATCTGTCTTTGCAGCGCATCTTCCAGTCTCCCAGGTTCGATCCTATAGCGACCCCATGCTGTTGCGGTTTTATCGCGCCAGTAGGGTGTGGGCGCTCGACAAGCCTCTGAGGCCTTCAAGATGACAAAAGTGGTGAATCTGTATTTCAAGCTGCTCAAGCTGCTGATCGTGCTATGCATGCTCGCGATGATCTTGCTGGTGTTCGGCAATGTGGTGCTGCGCTATGCCTTCAACTCGGGCATCAGTGTGTCGGAGGAGCTGTCGCGCTGGTTCTTCGTCTGGATGATTTTTCTCGGTGCCCTGGTGGCGCTCAAGGACCGTGCTCACCTGGGCATGGACAGCCTGGTCAAGCGCTTGCCGCCGGCAGGCAAGCGTATCTGCCTGGTCATCAGTCATCTTTTGATGTTGTACATCTGCTGGCTGATTTTCAGTGGCAGCTGGCAACAGGCTGCGATCAACCTGAATGTCGTTGCTCCGGCGTCAGGATTGTCCATGGCGCTGTTTTATGGTGCCGGCCTGGTGTTTGGCGCCAGTGCCGCAGCGATCCTGCTTTACGAGCTCTACCTGGCGCTGTTCGGCAAGCTGGGGGATGACGAGTTGGTGATGGTCAAGGACAACGATGCCGAGGTGCTCACCCATGACCCCATTGCCCATAACCCTACAAAGAGTACCCGCCCATGACGCTGGTTATTTTCCTCGGGTCTCTGGTGGGCAGCATGGCACTGGGCATGCCCATCGCGTTTGCCTTGCTGGTGGTCAGTGTGGCGTTGATGTTCTACCTGGATCTGTTCGACGCGCAAATCATCGCCCAGAACCTGCTCAACGGCGCGGACAGCTTCCCGCTGATGGCCGTGCCGTTCTTCATGTTGGCCGGCGAAATCATGAACGTCGGCGGCCTGTCCAAACGCATCGTCAATATTGCCATGGCGCTGGTGGGGCATAAGCGCGGAGGCCTGGGGTACGTGGCGATCATCGCTTCCTGCCTGTTGGCTTCGCTCTCCGGTTCGGCCGTGGCCGATGCGGCGGCACTGGCGGCTTTGTTGGTGCCGATGATGGTGCTGGCCGGGCACAACCGGGGGCGCTCGGCCGGGCTGATCGCCGCCGGTAGCATCATCGCACCGGTCATTCCGCCGAGCATCGGTTTCATCGTCTTTGGCGTGGCGTCCGGGGTGTCGATTTCCAAGCTGTTCCTGGCCGGTATTGTGCCGGGCCTGATGCTGGGGGCTTCGCTGGCTGTTGCCTGGTGGTACATCTCCCGCAGCGAGAACGTCGAGACACCGCCCAAGCGTTCCCGTGCCGAAGTGCTGCGCACGTTGCTCGACGGCAGTTGGGCGATGGGCCTGCCCTTGATCATCATCCTGGGCCTCAAGTTCGGCATCTTCACCCCCACGGAAGCCGCCGTGGTCGCGGCGGTCTATTCGCTGTTCGTGTCCTTGGTGATCTACCGGGAAATGAAAGTCAGCCAGTTGTACGAAGTGATTCTGTCCTCCGCCAAGACCACCTCGGTGGTGATGCTGCTGGTGGCGGCGGCCATGGTTTCATCGTGGTTGGTGACCATCGCCGATCTGCCGGGCCAGTTGGCGGAAATGCTGGCGCCCTTCATGGACAACCAGACCCTTCTGTTGCTGGTGATGATGGCGCTGATCATCCTGGTGGGGACGGTGATGGACATGACCCCGACCATCCTCATCCTCACCCCGGTGCTGATGCCGGCGGTCATCCAGGCGGGGATCGACCCGGTGTACTTCGGCGTGCTGTTCCTGATCAACACAGCCATCGGCCTGATCACGCCTCCCGTGGGCACGGTGCTCAACGTGGTCTGCGGGGTGGCGAAGCTGGACTTCGAGGAAATCGTGCGTGGGGTGTGGCCGTTCATGTTTGCGCAGTTTGTGGTGCTGTTCTTGTTGGTCCTGTTTCCGCAATTGGTCCTGGGACCGTTGAAATTCTTCACCGGATAACACCGGTGCTGGCTAGCTCGACCTTAAAACAATAATGATCGGAGAGTGACATGGGACAACTGATGAAAACCCTGTTGGCCGGGGCGTGCGCAACGGGACTGCTGCTGGGTAGCGTGGTCAGTCACGCAGATGAAATCCGCGAACGCACCTTGCGATTCGCCTTCCAGAACGTCAAGGAGCATCCGCAAGGCCAGGGCGCGCAGAAGTTCGCCGACCTGCTCAGCGAGAAGAGTGGTGGCAAGATCAAGGTCCGCCTGTTCCCAGGCGGTACGCTGGGCGGTGATGTGCAAACGGTGTCGGCGTTGCAGGGCGGCACGCTGGACATCACCGTGCTCAACTCCGGCATCCTGGCCGCCCAGGCACCGGATTATGCCATGCTCGATTTCCCGTTCCTGTTCAACAACGTCGAGGAAGCCCATGCGGTCATCGATGGCCCGGTCGGACAGAAACTGGCCGCGCAACTGGACAGCAAAGGGCTGGTCGCGCTGGGTTATTGGGACCTGGGTTTTCGTAACCTGACCAACAGCAAGCATCCGGTGACCAAGCTTGAAGACATGCAGGGCTTGAAGATTCGCGTGATCCAGTCGCCGATCTACCTGGAGACCTTCTCCGCCCTGGGTGCCAACCCGGTGCCGATGGCGTTCCCCGAGGTCTACACGGGCCTTGAGCAGCACACCATCGACGGTCAGGAAAACCCGTTCACCGTGATTGAGGGCAACAAGTTCTACGAGGTGCAGAAGTATCTCTCCGTCACGGGCCACATCTTCAACCCGCAGTCGTTGATCATCAGCCAGAAAACCTGGAACCGTCTCAACGACGATGAGAAGGCGATGATTCGCTCGGCTGCCACTGAGGCACAGAAGTTCCAGCGTGAAGTCACGGCGGCGAGCATGGACAAGGCCAAAGTGACGCTGGCCGGTGCCATGACCGTGAACGAAGTCACCCCGGCGGAGAAAGATCGCTTTCGTGAGCGGGTGAAACCGGTAGTCGACAAGTTCGCCAAATCCTTGGATGCCGACCTGGTGAAGACGATGTACGAGGAAATCGCCAAGGTGCGCGCGGCACAGTGAGGCGAATGGGCCTGTCCGGAGCAGACCCCGTCACAGGTCCCTTATGGGAGCGAGCTTGCTCGCGATTGCAGTGTGTCAGTCGACATCAATGCGGCTGACCTGACGCCATCGCGAGCGAGCTCCCACAGGGCTTTGTTTCTCAGCGAACGATCATTGGGCGGCGGGAACGGCCAACCACTGCCCAATCACTTTCTGGTAGCTGCCATTGGCCTTGCTCAAGTGCAGCCACTGATCGACGTACATCTTCCAGGTGTTGTCATCCCGAGGCAGCAGGTAGGCCTTCTCGCCATATTGCAGGTAGCGGGTCGGGTTGACCGCGCACAGGCCGGGCTTGAGTTTTTGCTGGTAGAGCGCTTCTGACGCGTCGGTAATCATCACGTCGGCCTTCTTGTCCAGCAGTTGCTGGAAGATGGTCACGTTGTCGTGGAAGTTCAACTGGCCGTTGGGCAGGAACGCCCGGACGAAGGCTTCGTTGGTGCCGCCGGCCGGTTCGACAAGACGCACCGAAGGCTGGTTCATCTGTTCGAGGGTCTGGTAGCGCTCCTTGTCTTCGCAACGCACCAGCGGGATCTTGCCATCCACGTCCAGGGTGTCACTGAAATAGGCTTTCTTCTGGCGCTCCAGCGTCACCGAAATCCCACCCATGCCGATGTCGCATTGACCGGCAACCATATCCGGCATCAGGGTTTTCCAGGTGGTTTGTACCCATTGCACCTTGACGCCCAGGCTGGCGGCCAGCGAGCGCGCCATGTCGATGTCGATGCCTTCGTATTCGCCGGTTGCGGTTTTAAAGGTATAGGGCTTGTAGTCGCCGGTGGTGCACACCTTCAGTTCGCCGCGTTGCAGGACCTGGTCCAGTAGCGAAGGTGTCGGTTCGGCCAAGGCGCCGCAAGAGAGCGCCAACAGGCCACAGAACGTCATCGAACTTGTTATGGTTTTCATCGTGAGGGGACGTCTCGTAGCGGAGGGAAACAAGATCAGGGAGTGTAGTAAAAGTGTTGGCAGGCTGTCACTGGAGCATGGCTGACGAACCGTCAGCAGGCAGCGGTCTCAACGGGGGCGCTGCAAGCTTGCAAGGTAGGCGCAGAACATATCGGCCATGGCATCGCTGTAGATGGCAACGTCCGCAGGAGAGCGGGGCGCTGATGAGAAGCGCTTACCCACGGCACTGAGCGTGCTGATGATCAGGTCACCTGCCAGGGTACGGGTTTGTGCCGGTGCGTCTGGCAATGCTTGCAGCATGAAAGCATCCACCGACTGCTGCACCGACATCCGCGCGGCCTGGTGCTCGGGAGCGTCGCGGTAGAGCGGGGCGGCGTCGTTGAGGGCGACGCGTATCTGGGCTTCGTCACATTCGGACTGGATGAACGCCTGCACCAGGGTACGCAGGCGCTCGAAGGGCGGCTTGAGGTTGTCTTCAAGGATCTCGCGCAGCATATCGCTGGTTTGCCGCCATTCATCACTTTGCAGGCGGAACAGGATCGCCGCTTTGTTCGGGAAGTACTGGTACACCGAGCCGACGCTCACGCCAGCTCGCTCGGCAACCCGGGCCACCGTGAAACGTGCCGCGCCCTGGGTCGCCAGAACCTGAACAGCCGCTTCCAGAACCGCGGCGACGAGCTCGGTGGAGCGTGCCTGTTGCGGCTGTTTACGCGAGGAAATCTGCGGGCTTGAGCGTTCGGACATGTGGGCATGAACCTCGGCAGGGAATGCGAATAGGAAATGCGACGGATTGTTCGTATCTTGAATGCGACGAATTGATCGCATTCTAGTCGGCTCCACCGGCAGCGTTCAACGTCATATCGCATCCTTTCCGTGGGTAGGGTTATGACACAAGACAATATTCATCTCGGCGCTTCTTCGGCGCCTAAGGCAGCCGTCGAGGCCAATCCGACACTCAAGCTGTCGCCGCTCACTCTGACCGTATTCATCGGTTTCCTCACGATCGGCATGCAACTGCCTGTCTTGCCCCTCCATCTGCACGACGCGCTGGGCATGGGCACGCTGGTGATTGGCCTGGTGGTCGGGGCACAGTTCGCCGCTGCGCTGTTGTCACGGGCCTGGGCCGGCAATTTTGCCGACATGCGCGGTGGGAAACGCGCCGTCATGACCGGGCTGGTGACAGCCGCGGTTTCAGGGCTGGTCTATCTGCTTTCCCTGGCGTTCGTTGCTGCGCCAGTCACGTCGGTCTGGCTTTTGTCTGGCGGTCGGGTGCTGCTGGCAATTGGCGAAAGCCTTATTGTCACAGGTGCGCTGGGGTGGGGCATCGGCCTGGTGGGGGCACAGCATGCCGGCAAGGTCATGGCCTGGAATGGCATCGCCATGTACGGCGCCTATGCCCTGGGCGCTCCGCTTGGCGTGGCGTTGAATGGCGGCTGGGGATTCACGGGCATTGCCATGGCCTCGATGTTCATTCCTCTGTTGGCCTTGGCGATTGTCGCGGGCGTGCGCGCTGTCGCCCCTACGGCAACCCGGCGTACACCGTTCTACACGATGCTCGGTGCTGTATGGGTTCCCGGCATGGGGTTGGCGTTCTGCAGCGTCGGCTTTGGTGTCGTCACGGCGTTCATTGCCCTGTTATTCGCGGCCAGGGATTGGGGCAACGCTTCCTTGGCGTTCACGGCGTTCGGTGTGGCTTTCATCGCTGCTCGCCTGCTTTTCGGGCACCTTCCGGACAAGATTGGCGGCGCTCGCGTCGCGCTGGTCTGCGTATTGATCGAAACCGTTGGGTTGCTGCTGATCTGGAGCGCCGACACCGCGACCATGGCTTATTTGGGGGCGGCTTTCACTGGCTTCGGTTATTCCCTGGCGTTTCCCGGCTTCGGCGTGGAAGCGGTACGGCGTGCGCCACCGCAGGCACGCGGTCTCGCCATGGGGGCCTACGTCGCGTTTCTTGATATTTCCCTGGGCATCACCAGTCCGCTGGCCGGTTTGTTGGCGAGTGGCTGGGGTATTGGTGCGGTTTACCTGGGCGGCGCCATTGCCGTTGGGCTGTCTTTCGGGGTGGCCCTGATGTTGCTGAGAGGACGGCAAGCACAAGTTCAATACAAATTCTGAGTCTTCGATGGGTTATAGAAGATTTTCGGTTCGGTTTTTTTAGAACAGGAGCGTTGCATATGCACGTATTCGTTACCGGTGCCACGGGCTGGGTTGGGGCGTCCGTGGTACAGGATCTGATCGCCGCCGGGCATCGGGTCACGGGCCTGGCCCGATGCGAAGAAAAAGGCGCGACACTGGCTGCGACAGGCGCGAAGGTGGTTTCAGGCACTTTGGATGATCTCGAGATCTTGCACGGCGCAGCCTCGGCGGCGGACGCGGTGATTCACACGGCGTTCAATCATGATTTCTCGCGATTTGCCGAAAATGCCCAGCAGGACCGCCGCGCCATCGAAACGTTGGGCGACGCGTTACGAGGCTCCGACCGGCCGTTGCTGGTGACATCGGGCCTGTTTGGATTGACGCGGGGTGCGAGTGAACTGGAAGTGGTGAGCCCGGCCTCGCCCCGCAAGTCCGAAGCCGCCGCCCGGGACCTGGCCGAGCGTGGGGTGCGTGTGGCGACGGTGCGACTGGCGCCCTCGGTCCATGGCCTCGGCGACCATGGGTTCGTGCCGATCCTGATTCGCCTGGCCCGGGAGACGGGCGTTTCGGCCTATCTCGGTGACGGCGTCCATTGCTGGTCGGGCGTGCATCGACTGGACGCCGCACGGGTCTATCGGTTGGCGCTGGAACAGGGCGTGACGCAATCCGTCTACCACGCCGTCGCCGACGAGGCCGTGCCGTTCAAGGACATTGCCCAGGCGATCGGTCGTGGCCTGGGGTTGCCGGTGGAATCCCGCGAGCGCGAGCATTTCGGCTGGTTCGCCCACATGGCGGGCGCGAACATGGCAGTGTCCAGCGCGTACACCCGTGCCTTGCTGGGCTGGATGCCAAGCGGCCCGGGGTTGTTGGATGATCTTGACCAACCAGGCTATTACCACGCCGATTGAAATGAACGATCTGTGGCGAGGGAGCAAGCTCCCTCGCCACAAAGGCCTAGCGCGAAATGATCCCGTGGTCGATCGCGTATTTCACCAGGGCTGCGGGCTTGTCGATGTTCAGCTTGCGGCGAATGCTCAGGCGATGGGTTTCGACGGTGCGTACGCTGATGTCCAGTTCACGGGCCATTTCCTTGTTGTTCAGGCCCTGGACCATTTTGGACAACACCTGGCTCTCGCGCGGCGTCAGCTCGTTATCGGTGTGCGGGTCGGTGGCGAGCCGCTGGGCGATCTCCGCACTGTAGAATGTGCCGCCGCTGATGATAGCTTCGATGGCCGCGACGATTTCCCGCGACGGCGCGTTCTTGAGTACGTAGCCGCTGGCGCCGGAGCGCACGGATTCGCTCACGTACTCGTAATTGTCATACATGCTGAGGATGAGGATCTTGAGGCTGGGGTATTGCTTGCCCAGCAGCCGGGTCAACTCGAGCCCGTTCATGTCCTTGAGGCTGATGTCCATCAGCAGCAGGTCCGGTTGACTGCGACCGACCATTTCGATCGCTTGCGCGCCGTTCTCGGCTTCGCCCACCACGTCCAGTCGGGGCATTACGGACAGCAGCGCCTTGATGCCGTCGCGGACCAGGGAATGATCATCGACCAGCGCGACACGAATCACTGGAGGCAGGTTCATCGGCAGGTGCTCTTGTTGGAAGGGGTGCGCATCAGTTTTCCGTTACCGAGAGGTTCATGGGCAGCAGGATATCCAGTTCGCTTCGTCCCGGTGCCGAGGTCACTTCCAGGCGTCCGCCGAAATGCTCGACCCGTTCCCGGATATTGCGCAGGCCGATGCCGGCGTGGCCGCGTTCTACTTGCGGGACGTTGAAGCCCATCCCGTCATCCACGACCGTCAGACGCAAGGACTGGCTGGAGCCGAACAGGGTGATGCCGACACTTTTCGCCCCGGCATGGCGCTCGATATTGGTCAGGGCTTCCTGGGCAATGCGGAACAGCGAGACAGGGGCGCCATTTTCCAGGCGGCAATCGAATTCGTTGCTTCGGTAGGACACCTCAAGCCCGCTGCGCTGTTGGAACTCGGTCGCGAGCTGGCCGATGGCGGCGGGCAGGCCCAGGGTGTCGAGCAGGGACGAGCGCAAGTCGTGGGAGATGCTACGGATCTCGCCGATGGCTTCGCCCAGCCGGTCGGTCGCATTCTTGAGGATGCCCAGGCCGTTTTCCTGGCCGTTTTCCAACACATGGCTGGCCAGTTCGAACTGGAATTTTATCGACACCAGCAGTTGGCTGATGCCGTCGTGCAGCTCGCGCGAGACCCGCGAGCGTTCTTCTTCCTGCAAGCTGACGATACGCTGGTTCAGCCGCTGCAGCTTTTTATCGGCCAGGCGATGTTCGCTGACGTTGAGGGTCATGCCGCCGGCAAATACCAGCAGGACCGCCACCAAGGCGATCGCGGCGATGGCTTGCATGGTGCTGTGGATGCCATGGGCAACTTCGTCGCGGGCTTGCTGGGTGGCGCGTTCGACATCCTCCAGGTAAATCCCGGTACCGAGCATCCAGCCCCATTGATCGAGCATCACGACATAGGCCAACTTGTCGGTCACCTGGCCGGAGGAGGGCTTGTTCCAGGCGTAGCGCTGGAACCCTTCGCCTGACTCGGCACTCTTGAGCAATGCCTGGATGACCGGCAGGCCGTGGGGATCCTTCATGTCCCAGAGGTATTGCCCCACCAGTTCCGACTGGCGGGCATGCATGAGGCTGCGGCCCTGGCGGTCGTACACGAAAAAATAACCGTTTATGCCGAAGCTGAGCTTGCGCAGTTCTTCCAGGACCTGCTGTTGCGCGCGCTCGTCTCCCCGGCCGTTGTCATACAGCGGGGCGATCAGGCTCTGCGCCATCTCGACATAATTCTTCAGCTCAGCGCGCTTGCTCGCCAGGATGCTGTCTTCGATCAGTTGCGCCTGTTGATCGCCCAACTGGCGATTGAGCGAGATCACCAGGGCACAGATGACCGCGATGGCCAGGACCAGCGGCAAAATCCCAAGGGCGACGATTTTGTGTTTGAGCAGCATCTGTACTCCTGTCCGGACTCGGCGGGGAGGCGAATGGCGGCATCATATGCCAAACCCATGGATGAGGCATAAAACCTGTGGCGCAAGACATGTGGGAGCAAAGCTTGCTCGCGACGCTGGCGCCGCGGTGTATGAAAGACCGTATTGACTCTCTCGCGGGCAAGCCTTGCTCCCACAGGGGGAATTGGGGTTCTACGTAGTACTACGGATTTATTTATTGACCCGTTGCAGGGATATTGGGCCGGCTCCGAATAGCCGGGGCACACTATAAAAACAATCGCCGCAATCCACTGGATATCGGCAGGAGACACGCAATGACAACCCGTCTGGTTAAACACCTCGCCTGGTTTGCCGTCGCCGTTCTGGGGGCCTGTGCGTTGAGTGTCGTGGCCTTGCGCCGCGGCGAACCCATCAACGCCCTCTGGATCGTCGTCGCAGCCGTGGCCATCTACTTGGTCGCCTACCGCTACTACAGCCTCTTCATCGCCAACAACGTGATGCAACTCGATGCGCGCCGGGCCACCCCCGCCGTGCTCAACAACGATGGCCTGGACTACGTCCCGACCAACAAACACATTCTCTTCGGCCACCACTTCGCGGCCATTGCCGGCGCGGGGCCGCTGGTCGGGCCGGTGCTGGCGGCGCAGATGGGCTACCTGCCCGGCACGCTCTGGCTGATCGCCGGCGTGGTGCTGGCCGGTGCGGTGCAGGACTTCATGGTCCTGTTCCTGTCCACCCGCCGCAACGGGCGGTCCCTGGGTGACATGGTCCGGGAAGAAATGGGCCGTGTCCCTGGCACCATCGCTCTGTTCGGCTGCTTCCTGATCATGATCATCATCCTCGCGGTGTTGGCGCTGATCGTGGTCAAGGCCCTGGCCGAGAGCCCGTGGGGCATCTTCACGGTAATGGCGACCATCCCGATCGCGATGTTCATGGG